>DASXQQ010000412.1:0-24277 GCA_036507085.1 Piscinibacter sp.
GCGACCCGAAGCCGTCTCTCAGGTCGCCGAACGCGATGCCCGAAAACCGCCGTCGGGCAACCGGGCGGTGGGATCGCCGCGATCGCTGTTGTTCCGCCGTCCCGCGAAGGCGCAATTCCTACCGCGTCGGACCGGCGGCGACTGCCACATGGATCAGGACATGCTCGGTCATGGCGCGGGCGAGCTCGCTCTCGCCAACAAACACCTTGCCGGCATGCTCCCGTTCGAGCAGCGCAGCTTCCTCGGCATTGTGGCTGCGCACCACAACGTCCACCTTGGGATTCAGGCTGCGTGCCGTCTCGACCATTTGCCGCACCTCCAGGGTTTGCGGAGTTGCGATGACGAGCATGCGAGCATCGACGATATGTGCCTGGATCAGCGTTGCCGGCTCGACCGCGTTGCCCAGCACGGTGGCCTGTCCTTCACCGCGCAGCCGTTCCACGATCTCGCGGTTCTCCTCGGCCACCACGAAAGGGATGCCCCGCGCTTTCAGCGCCGTAGCGATGCCTTGGCCCACCGGACCGTAGCCGACAATGACGACCTGATTCTTCAGATACTTCTCGTCAGTCGACATCGGCAGTTCGGCCAGGGGGTCGTCGGATCGCTCGAGCTTGCGTGCCAGCGCGGAACGCTTGCGTATCCATCGCAACGCCGGTTCGATGGCAGAGAAGACCAGCGGATTCAGCGCGATCGAGATCAGCGCGCCGGCCAAAATGAGGCTCTGTCCGGCTGCCGGCAAGACTCCGAGCGACATGCCCAGGCCCGCCAGGATGAACGAGAACTCGCCGATCTGGGCTAGGCTCGCGGACACAGTGAGCGCCGTGTTGAGCGGGTAGCGCAGCAGCAGGACCAGAAGCGCGGCGGCCAGCGACTTGCCGACCACGATGATGCCAACCACCGCCAACACCTTCAGTGGTTCGTCGACGAGCACGCGGGGATCGAACAGCATGCCAACCGACACGAAGAACAGCACCGCAAACGCGTCGCGCAGGGGCAGTGTCTCCTCAGCCGCGCGATGGCTGAATTCGGATTCGCGCAGCACCATGCCGGCGAAGAAGGCGCCGAGCGCGAAACTCACGCCGAAGAGCTGCGCGGAGCCGTAAGCGATGCTCACGGCCGCGGCCACCACGCACAGCGTGAACAACTCGCGCGATCCGGTGCGTGTCACCTGCCACAGCAACCACGGGATGGACCAGTGTAGCGAGCGATGCGTCGCAAACGAATGTCAGGGCAGCGGCCGTTGACGAAGGCCCGCTCTTGGCCGAGCTCAGGCCTTCATCATCGACTTCAGAGGCAAATCTCGCGGCACCAAGTTACCGCGCAAAGCCGGCACTGGGCGAACACTCACCGAGACTTGGGGCCGGTCTCGATCACTCGCGTGGTCCTCGCTGGAGCGGAACAACCAGTGAATGCAGGGCAGGCCGTCTCCGGAGCCGGGCACTTACGCTCGGCACCGGGGACCTGAAAATTGCCGTAGGTGAGTCGTTCGCAGATCCCAAGGGCCTTTCGGTACCGATTCTCGAACGCCACTGCATCGAATTCGCACGATGCCCTGGCGACCACGAGCACCCCGGACACGGTTCGGGTCGGCACGAAGGTGCACGGCTCTTCACCGTCGTTCTTCGACCGCACCCAGCAGTGATAAATCTCGTGAACGAGGGTGGCATCGGCGTCGATGCAGCTGTCGTCGGCGTATCGTCCCGATGTGCCTGGCCATGCGATTTCCGCGTAGTGGGCCGCGCTGCCGACCGTCGCGGTCCCGGTCGTTGTCCGAAACACCCGGCATTCGTACTTCGCTTCTTCCAGCTCCGTGAGGATTCGTTCAATCCCAGGCAACTGGGCTCGCACGCGCGCCATCGCGTCCCTGACTTCGGCCTGGTGACATTCCGACCCCACGCCGACGACTTGCGACGTTGCGACGCGCACACAGGCAAGGAGGCCCATGCAGACGAGATGACGACGCCAGTGCGAGGACACGCGCCGGCATGGGCGCACGCCATCCCACGTTCGACTCCGGACCTTCGACATCTTGGGCTCGATCCTGGGCGCAGACAACCGGAAACGCATTCTGGCGCGCGCGAGCAATCTTGGGGACCGCTCCCCGATGCAGGGCGTTGATTCAGACGCCCCGCGAACTAAGCTCAAGTCGGAAGATCATGAGCACTGCCGCTCCGTTCGTAGGCGTTGGCGTCTTCGGTCCCGGGTACGACCCCCACGGAGGGCGGTCGCGCGCCGCGGCGGAAAGCGGGTGGAAGGCATTGGGATCGTTCTTCTCCGCTGTCCTTCCCATCCTTCTGGCACTGGGTTTGGCGCCCTGCCACGCCAACGCGGACCCGGCTCGATCCTCGGTGTGGATCGACGTCCGGCGGGAAGAGGGGCTGCGGTTCAACGGATATCGCCTCCCGCGTGAAGCCGAAGGCATGGGGGTGGTGATCACGCATTCGCGCGAAATCGCCACGGCGGCTCATGTCGTCTGGCAAGCCAAGTCGATCACCATCTCGGACTTGAAGGGCGCGAAAGTTCCCGCTCGCGTGCTGTGCATCGACAAGACTGTCGATGTCGCCCTTCTTCGTGTCGAACTTCCGTTCGAGCATGTCGCGACGATCCGCGGGAGACCTGTCGTCACGGGCGAGATGGCCGTGGTCGTGGAGCGCCTGCAACCAGATGAAGCACCGAACCTCGCTTCCGGCGCCATCGGGGCCGCCCGGTGGACAACCAACGGAGTGCCCGTTCCGCTCATCTTTTCGGGCATCAAAGGTGAAAAGGGCATGAGCGGCGGTGGGCTCTTCGATGCGAAAGGAGAGCTTCTGGGCATCGTCATCCGCATCGACAGCATGGTGGGGTATTTGAGCGCGCTTCCAGTGACGGAGCTTTGCACGCGCTTCACGCGATGCGCCGGCGGGGTCCGGCCGGCCGCCAGCATGCAGACGTGTGGACCTGCCGCACCGGTGTGGCGTCCGCCGCCCCCGCCTCCGTCCGGGCTTCGAACGCCAGTTCATCGAACTTCGCCACGCGAGCCCTTGCATCCGGCCTCACGAGCCGCCGTCGATGGTGGGTCGCTCTGCCCGTCCTGCGAACACGCTGCCGACGACAACCGCGCAGGCCCTACGCCGGCGGCTTGGCCGGCTTCTTGTCGCTCCGCAACACCCCGCCGGTCGCCCAATCGTGCCGCGCAACATCGAAGAAGTATCTCCGGACTGCGAGAACCGGGAAGATGACGTTCGCGGGCGTCAGCTCATGGCCGGCCTTGCCGATCGCGGCCGTCAGCTGTCGGCATCCTCAAGTTTGATGACGTGATGACGGCAATGCGGCACTGAAGTTGAGCGGTCGGCCGGCGCTGCGCGACCCCTACCGGACATCCAAGAGTTCAAAGAGCCGGCCTTGAACCCGGTCTCCTATGGCCGGGTGACGTGATCACCGGCTGAGCTCCCCGGCGCAGCCCGACTCTTCAGAAGCTCAGGCTCGCGGCGCCCCTCTTGAATCGCTCGTGGATCACGCTCGAGCCGGCGATCGTCACGCCATCGACGAAGTCGCTCTGCTCGTAGCCGCGTGCCTTCACGCACGGCGTGCAGGCGTACAGCGCGCCGCCGCGGCCGATGAAGTCACGCACCATGTCGGCGAGCGGCTCGAGCGGCTTGACGTGCGTGGTGTCCGACGCCTTCTTGCGCACGATGTCGACCGCGGCGCTGGTTAGGAAGATCGCCACCTTCAGTCCGGCGGTGAGCCCGCCGTTGGCGATCGTCAAGCCGACCGATGACAGTTCATGATCCGTGCCGTGCGTGATGACGACGACGAGTTCTCGGGTCTCTTCAGGCATGTCAGTCTCCTTGGTGGCGATGCTGCGGTGTGAGGATCGCGCGCGCTCCCGCAGCGTGATGGCGTGCGGCGCCTAGGGCTCCTCGACTTCAGATCTTGTCGGCGCGCAGTGAAACGCTCTTCACGCCGAACTTCTTCGTCGCTCCCTGGGCGTTGTCCGATAGGAAGCGGTACTGGTCGTTGACTTGCTCGGCGACGACCCACAGGCCGGCCGCCTCGATCGCCTGCTTGTAGCGTTCGACCTGCCAGGCGCCGCCGATGCAGGCCGCCGCCCACAGCGTGGTGTTGCAAGTGATCGATTCGGGCAGGTCCACGTCGGTCACGATGTCGGCGATGGCGAGCCTTCCGCCCGGGCGAAGCAGTCGGGCGGCCTCGCGGAACACCGCCGGCTTGTCGACCGCGAGGTTGATCACGCCGTTGCTGATCACGACGTCGAAGCTGCCATCCTCGAACGGCGCCGCGTCGATGTAGCCCTTGACGTAGGTGATGTTGCGCACGCCGTGGCGCTGTCGCAGCGCCTCTGCCTTGGCGCGCTGCGCGTCAGTCATGTCCAGACCGATCACGGTCCCTTCGGGTCCGGTGATCAGGCTGGCGATGAAGGTGTCCATGCCCGAGCCGCTGCCGAGGTCGAGCACGCGTGTTCCTTCCATCTCGTCGAGCAGGTGGAAGTAGTAGCCGACGCCAGCGAACGAGTCGATGGCCTCGGAAGGAATGCGCTCGAGGTCCGCCGGGCGGTAGCCCAGCCGCTCGGCGAGCGCGCGGCCCATCTCGAAATGAAACTCGCCTTGCGGGTGCTCGGCGACATCGCGGTACATCGCCTGCACCTTGGCTTGCAGCTCGCTGCGATCGACAGGGGTTGACATGGCGCCTCCGATGAAGACAGACGTGCCTTGCAGAGCGCGTGCCAGGCGACCCCTCCCTCGAAGGGACGCCAGCGACGCGCCTGTATCCATGCCGGAACGGACATGACCATGTCCGCTCGGACATGAGGCGGATCCGGGCTTGGTGTTTGTTCCTAGAAGCCGTGCGACACGAACGACGTGCCGCGTCCTAGACTGCGAACGAGGTCGCCCATGAAGTCGATCACCATCGATCGCGAGTTGCAGTTCGGCCCCGGCCTGCGCGTCCAGCGCCTCACTGAGGCGGCCTTTCTGCTGGCCGCGCTCTTCATGCAGGACGTGCGCTTCGCCTATGTGACCTTCGTGCTCACCGTGCTGCAGGCGATGTCGCCGCGTTGGGTGCCGGTGGCGCGCGTCGTGGCATGGCTTGTGCCTTTCAGTGGCGAGCACCGCATCGGCGACCTGTACTTCGACCTTCGCGGCTCGCGCGGCGCCTGCGCGATCTCGGTGTTCGTACAGGCGGCGGGCATCGGCTTGGTGTGGGCCGGCCATCCGACGGTCGGCTTCGTGATCCTGACGGTGCCGACCGCGTCGTTCCTGATGGCACCGACCCTCGGGTTCTGTGCCGGCTGCTGGTTCTATGTGCTGGGGCGAGACTGGCTGGTCCGTCGCGGCTGGCTGAGGAGAAGCTTCGATGACTGTGATGACATCGCCATCGACCGCGAAGGCGGCCCGGATCAACCAGAACTGCGTGCTTAGGCGCAACGTTAAGACGCAGCCCTACGGGCGCTGCAGCGTCTGCTCGCTGCAGCTGAAGCAGTGCCACGCCTGGCAGTCCAACGGATGGAGCTTCGCGCTCGTGGTCGTGACGCTGTCGCTGCTGCTGGTGCCGCCGGGCTGGCCGCAGATGCTGCTCGCAGCGGCTCTGCTGGGCGTGGTGGTGTGGCAGGGTCTCGTGAACCACAAGCGCACTGACGAGCTCATCTACGGCCAGCATCGGTTGATGGCGCTCACGCAGGAGCTGCGCGGCAAGCAGCTGCTGATCGAGCAGCAAAACGAAAACCTCGCGGCCGAGGTCGACGCGCGCACCGCTGAATTGCGCGAGGCCAACGTGCACCTGGCGGCTGCCAACCTGGAACTGCTGGAGCTCGACAAGCTGCGCTCGGCCGTGCTGTCCAACGTGTCGCACGAGCTGCGCACGCCGCTGACGGGCATCCTCGGCTCGGCACAGAATCTGCGCGACGGCATCGCCGGCGGGCTGACGCAGGCGCAGCACGAGTACGTCGAACTGATCGAGAGCGACAGCGGCCGATTGATCCGGGTGGTGAACGAACTGCTCGAGTGGAGCCGGCTGCAGTCCGGCCACATCCAGCTGCACCGCGCTTCGGTGGCGGTGCAGCCGCTCGTCGATGAGGTGTTCATGCTGCTGCGCCCCGCGGCCGAGCGCAAGAGTGTGACGCTCGAATACGCCGACGGCGCGGCGTCGATCGAAGGCGATGCCGACAAGCTGAAACAGATCCTGATCAACCTGGTCGACAACGCCATCAAGTTCAGCCCCGAGGGCGCGAGCGTGCGCCTGCACGCCGAGCCCGGTGCCGGCGGTTTGCGGATCCTGGTGGAGGACTGCGGCGTGGGCGTGGCTCCGGAAGACGTGCCCCACGTGTTTGAACGTTTCTTCCGCGGCCGCTCGGCCGATGGAACACCCGGCAGCGGCCTCGGCCTGGCGATCGCGCGCAACCTGGCGCGCCTGCATGGCGGCGACATCACGCTGCAATCGGCGCCGCAACGCGGCAGCATTTTCACGCTGAGCGTGCCGAACGCAGGTGCCGCCGCATGAGCCGCATCGTCATCGCCGACGACGACCCCGGCATCGGCCGCATCCTGCGCGATCGCCTCAAGGAACTGGGCCACGAGGTCGAGCATGTGCTGGACGGCGTCGAAGCACTGCGGCTGGCCGACAGCACCGACCTGCTGCTGCTCGATCTCGAAATGCCGCGCATGGACGGCTTTGCGGTGCTCGACAGCCTCCAGGGCCAGGCGGGTGCACCGCTGGTGATCGTGATCACCGCGCACGGCGACATGAGCAAGGCCGTGCGTGCAATGCGCGCCGGCGCCTACGACTTCATCGCCAAGCCGTTCGATGCCGCGACGATCCAGCTCGTCGTGCGGCGTGCGCTCGAGACGCGTGGACTGAA
This sequence comes from Piscinibacter sp., assembly GCA_036507085.1. Classification (GTDB taxonomy): domain Bacteria; phylum Pseudomonadota; class Gammaproteobacteria; order Burkholderiales; family Burkholderiaceae_C; genus Albitalea. The sequence continues at coordinate 6,851 of DASXQQ010000412.1, forward strand.
GACGCAGGTGCACCACCTGCGGCGCGAGATCGGGCGCAAGCACCTGTGGATGCGCGGCAACGACCCGGGCATGGCGCGCATCGCCGAGACGGTCGAGCGCGTGGCGCCGAGCACCGCCACCGTGCTGCTGCTCGGCGAAACCGGCACCGGCAAGGAGGTGGTCGCGCGCGCCGTCCACCAACACAGCACGCGCAGGGACCAGCCCTTCGTCGCAGTTAACTGCGCGGTGCTGAAAGGCGAGTTGCTGGAAAGCGAGCTGTTCGGCCACGAGAAAGGCGCCTTCACCGGCGCCGACCGGACCCGGCCCGGTCGGGTGGAGGCGGCGCGCGGCGGCACGCTGTTTCTCGACGAGATCGGCGAGTTGTCGCCGGCCGTGCAGGCCAAGCTGCTTCGCCTGCTGCAAGAGCGGGAGTACGAGCGCCTGGGCAGCGACCGCACGCAGCGGGCCGACATCCGCCTGGTGGCGGCGACGCATCAGGACCTGCCGGCGGCGATCCGGGCTGGCAGTTTCCGCGAGGATCTCTACTACCGGCTGAAGGTCATCACGATCAAGATTCCGCCGCTGCGCGAGCGCGGCGGCGACATCCTGCCGCTGGCGCAGTGGCTGCTGGATCAGCACGCGGCCGAGTCGGGTCGGGCAGCTCCGCAGTTGACGCCTGAAGTGGAGCAGGCCTTGCAGCGCTACGCGTGGCCGGGCAATGTGCGGGAACTTTCAAACGTGATGGAGCGCTGTGTGCTCCTGGCCGGCGACGTTGTCGGCCTGTACGACCTGCCGGAGGAGCTGACGGGCGCCGAAGCGAACCAAGTCACCGCGGTAACCGACACAGCAGGTCTGTACACGCTGCGCTACAACGAGGCCGTCACGGCAGCACGTCGCCTCATCGTCATGCATGCTCTCGAGCAGACAGGCGGTCATCAAACGCGGGCAGCCGAGCGGCTGGGCGTCACGCAGCCGTATCTGTCGCGCATCATCAAGCAACTCGGGATTCGACGCGACGAGTCGTGATGCCTCATTAGCGACTGTCACCGTCGGCGTCCGCCTTGCCGTTGGCCTTCGTGCCTCACGTCATCTAATGATCGACGCACAACCCTGCTCTGGCACAACGCTCAAGTGGCTCGCGATCGGAAAGTAGCCGTAGAAGCGCTCGCCGACTTCGACGCCTGAAACGGTCGAGGCGACGACATCGGCGAAGCCCCACACCGGCATGTGGCCCCACGCATCGTCGTCCGTCGGAAAGAAGCCCCAGTACTGCATCGCCTCGCCAAAGGCAGCGTAGGTGATGTTGTTGGTGGTGATCGCCACGCGCGAGATCTTCAGCAACGCCTCGCCCTGCGCGAGCGGCAGGGGCATCGCCTGCGTGTCGATGCGGCTGTGATTCAATGCCAGCTTGTCGGTGAGCAGCCGGGTGATGGTGATCGTCGTGTCATTCATGGTTGTGTCTCGCTTCGTCGTCAAAGGTCAGTGGCTTCACTGTAGGGAGCCCCGTCTCAGCGTGGGTTCGGAATGCGCCACGTCGCTCAAGCACCGGTGAGCGCGCCGCGTGCCAAGCCGCTGAAGCGCCCTTCACAGGCGCGCGCACGCTTCACGGTGCAGGCGATCTACGACGCCTTTGTTCGGATTTGGCAAGCGGAAGGTTGGGAGCGGCTCACCACCCGCGCCGTGGCGCTGGAGACCGGCATTTCGGTCGGCACGCTGTACGAGTACTTTCCCAACAAGCAGGCGCTGTTGTCCGGCTATGTGCGCCATGGCATGGACATGCTGCTCGCCGCCATCGAAAAGCAGGTCGTGCAGGCCAACGATGCGCCGTGGCAGGAACGCTTGCACCATCTGTTGCGGCTGACGGTCGGCATCGACGCGCCGGAGTTGCAGTACTACGACGCCCGGATGCTCGCCCTCGAGCATCAGATCGCCGAGCCCAAACACCACCGGCGCGTGCATGACGAGATCGTCGGCGCCTGGTCGAAGGCGCTGAACATGTGCGCCGATCTGCCGCACCCGCCGTCGGCGCTCACCGTGAAGACGCTGTGCCTCTCGGCGTTCGGCGGAAGACGCTATGTGTTGCTCGTCCATGCCGACGACGACGCGACGGCGCGTGCGTGGGCGGCGGAGCTCGAGCGGCAGTGCCAGTTGGTGCTGTCGGTGCCGTCACGGGCCTAGTCCGCCACTTTCAAATCCGAACAACCGCCTCGCCGAAGGCCTTGACCTTCGACTCGGGCGATGCATTGCCAGGCTCTCCACCCGGGCGTGGCTGCACGCGCGCAGCACCTGCAGCCGAAGGCCCGGCTTTCCGAACCCGCGCACACCGGGTCGTCGATAAAGTCAAGTGCAGTCGAAGGCACTCTGTCACGCCCATCGACCTCACCAACGGAGACATCGATGAACACCCACGTGGCGCGTGCACCCGGCACGCAACCTTCGCTCCCCAGGGACAACGCCGTCGAGGCGCTGTATTCCAAGGTCAGCTGGCGGATCATTCCGCTGCTGATCGTCTGCTACATGGTCGCCTACCTCGACCGCATCAACATCGGCTACGCGCAACTGCAGATGAAGCAGGTGCTGAGCTTCAGCGATGCGGTCTATGGTCTGGGCGCCGGCATCTTCTTCATCGGCTACTTCCTGTTCGAAGTGCCGAGCAACCTGATGCTCGAAAAGATCGGCGCGCGCAAGACGCTGCTGCGCATCATGGTCTGCTGGGGCATCGTCGCCGCGGCGATGATGTTCGTGCAGACGCCGACGCAGTTCTACGTGCTGCGCTTCCTGCTCGGCGTGTTCGAGGCCGGCTTCTTCCCCGGCATCATCCTGTATCTCACCTTCTGGTATCCGTCGGCGCGGCGCGGCCAGATGATTGCCATCTTCATGGCTGCCACCACGGTGGCGAGCGTCATCGCCGGCCCGCTGTGCGGCGGCATCATGAAGTACCTGGACGGTGCCAACGGCCTGGCCGGCTGGCAGTGGCTGTTCCTCGTGCAGGGCTTGCCCGCCACGCTGCTCGGCATCGTCGCCTACTTCTACCTGCAGGACAAACCTGAAGACGCCCACTGGCTGAGCGCGTCTGAAAAGAAGGCGCTGCGAACCAACCTCGACAACGACCAGAAGAACGTCGCTTGCGCATCGCATGCGAGCCTCGGCCAGATGCTGCGCGATCGCAAGGTCTATGTGCTGGCGCTCGTGTACTTCCTGCTGCTCGGCGCGACCTACACGATGATCTTCTGGGTGCCGACGCTCATCAAGAGCTGGGGTGTGGCCGACCTGATGCAGATCGGCCTGTACTCGGCGTTGCCGAGCCTGATCGGGGTGTTCGGCATGATCCTGATCGGCCGCCACTCCGACAAGCACGGCGAGCGCCGCTGGCACTTCGCCGCCAGCGTGGCCCTCGCGGCGATCGGCCTGGGCATCACGACGATGACGCAAGGAAGCCTTGGTGCGTCGCTGGCCGCCTTGTCGCTCGCGGTGATCGGGATCGCTGCGGCCACGCCGCTGTTCTTCACGATCACCACCGAGTACCTGTCGAAGGTGGGAGCCGCCGCCGGCATTGCACTCATCAGCAGCCTCGGCAACCTTGGCGCGGCGGCGAGCCCCGCCGTCACCGGTGCAATCACCGCTAAAACCGGCAGCCCCGTCTACAGCATGTACCTGGTGATGGCGCTGTATCTGCTCTCAGGAATCATCCTGCTGCTGGCGGTGCGGTCGGCGAAGGCGCCCAAGAGCGTGAAGGCCTGAGCGATGGACCACCTGAGCAGCATGGACGCATCGTTCCTGCATCTGGAAACCCCGGAGACACCGATGCACGTGGGCAGCCTGATGCTGTTCGACTTGCCCGAGAGCTACGAGGGCGACTACTACGAAGACGTGAAGGCGCAGTTGGCCAAGCGCTTGCACCTCGCGCGGCTGTTCCACCGCAAGCTCGCGCCGATGCCCTTCGAGTTGGCCGACCCGGTGTGGATCGACGACGACGACATCGACCTCGACTACCACGTGCGCAGCGTCACGCTGCGCCGGCCGGGCACGATGGCGCAGCTCGAGGTGCTGGTCGCACGACTGCATTCCAGCCTGCTCGACCGCAGCCGCCCGCTGTGGGAGGTGTACGTCATCGACGGGCTGGCCAACGGCCAGATCGCCTACTACTCCAAGGCTCATCACAGCGGCGTCGACGGCAAGGCGGGGATCGAGATCGCCAAGGTGTTCTACGACGTGACGCCGCAGGCCCGCGAGGTGCGCCCGCCGCGGCCCGCCCGCCCTGGCAATGCCTACCAGCTCGGCGTGGCCGAGCTGCTGCAGGCCGCCATCGCGAACTCGGCGGCGCAGTACGTGAAGCTCGGCAAGATGCTGCCGCAGACGGCCAAGGCGCTGGGCTGTACCGCACTGCAATTCATCAGTGCCCGCAGGAAGGCGCCACGTGAGCGGAGCCTGGGTTTGAAGGTGGCGCCGAAGACGATCTTCAACGCGTCGATCACCAACCAGCGTTCGTTCGGCAGCGTGTCCGTGCCGTTGGCCGAACTCAAGACGCTCGGCAAGCAGATGGGCGGCACGCTCAACGACGTGGTGATGGCGATGTGCAGCGGCGCGCTGCGCGAGTTCCTCAAGGAGCGAGACCTGCTGCCGCAGAAGTCGTTGATCGCCATGGTGCCGGTCAGCTTGCGCGAGCCCGACGACAGTTCGAACAACAACCAGGTGTCGGCGATCCGCGTCGACCTCGCCACCGACCTTGCCGACCCGGCCCAGCGCTTTCAGGCGATCCGCGAATCGTCGGCGGCGTCGAAGGACTTGATCGGCGGCCTGAAGTCGATGCTCGGCGCCGACCTGCCGATCGCCGGTTCGCCGTGGCTGATGACGGGCCTGGCTTCGCTGTACGGGCGATCCAACCTGGGCCGGCGTTTGCCGCTGCTGGCCAACGTGGCAATCTCGAACGTGCCGGGGCCCGCCGTTCCGCTCTACATGGCCGGAGCGCGCATGGCGCATTACTACCCGGTGTCGATCCCGTACCACGGCGTCGGCCTGAACATCACCGTGCAGAGTTATGCCGGCGAGATGGAGTTCGGCATCACCGCATGCCGACGCGTGCTGTCGCAGCTTGAAGTGCACGAGCTCGCGCAGCACTTGCTGGCGGCGCTGCGCGAGTTGCAGCGGCTGGCACCGGTCGCGGTGCAAGAGACGAAGGTCGTCGCAGTACCGGTCGCCACGCCCGCTGTGAGGCGGCGTGTGGCCGCTCCCAAGGCACTCCCCAAGCGAACGCGCATTCCCGCAACCACAACCCATCGCACCCACTGAGGTTCTAGGCCAGCCGTACTAAGTATCGCGAGCTTCTAGCTTTCAGGCCCTAGGCCTTGTCGAACATGATGCAGTCACCATCCACGGAGATCACCACATGCCCACGCAAACTCTCAGCTCAGTCGCCAGCAACGTTGTCGGTCAATACAGCCAGGTCGGCAAGCTCATCGTCGGCACCTATCGCGCCGGCGCACAACGTTTCGTCAGCGGCGCGAACACGCGCTACGCCGAGTTCCTGAACAGCCGCTCGCTGCCGCTGATGAACGAGGCCGTCAAGGCCAGCCTCATCGACGTGCAGCAGCAGATCGCCGGCCTCGTCGAAGGCGGGATCACGAGCGGTTCCGATCGCGCCGAGCAAGTCATCGACTTTGTCGCCGGTGGCGTCAGCGGCGGCATCCAGCGCATCGCAGCGACCGCTGAGCGCGTCGAGACCGCGTTCGACACCAGCGCCATCACGACCGTCGGCAGCCTGACGATGCCGGCCGCGCAGGTCTCGCTCGAGATCGCGAACCGCGCCGTCGAAGGCACGAAGCGCCTGTCGGACCGCGTCATCGGCGCCGAGCCGGAAGTGACCGTCACCGCCAAGCGCGCGGTCAAGAAGGCCGTGCGCCGCACCAGGGCCCGCGGCTGATTCGACGTCACTGCGGTGAGTGCAAGGCCTTCGCGCATGCGAAGGCCTTTTGTTCATCTGCAAATCATCCACACGGCCCGCTGCTCATTTAGGCATCATCTCGGCAAAGGGGAAACACGATGGTCACCAAGACGAAGCACCCCGCCAAGTCCGCGGCACCGACCAAGCGCGGCAGCGCGCGCGCGCCGGTGCGCAAGCGAGGCGCAGCTCCGGCCGAGGCACCCATTGCCAAATCCGCCGCCGAAGCCGCGCAGCCGAACCTGCTGCGCGCCGGCCTGAAGGCGCTGGGCAACGCACGCGACGAGGTCGTGCAGCGCCAGAGCCGCGTGTTCGAGGCCATCCTCGGCATCGACCCCGGGCCGGGCTCGTCGGGTCTGGATGCCGCCAGGAAGGCCGCCCAGGAGGCCTTCGGCTTGCGCAAGTTCGAGGCGGTGTTCGACCAGCGCGTGCTGCAGGCGCTGGAGCGCATGGGCATGCCATCGATCCAAGCGCTGCAGGCGCTGACCGAAGAGGTGGCCGCGCTGAAGGCCGAGCTGCGCAGCCTGAAGGCGGCGCAGCGCAAGCGCTGATGCATGGCGCGCTCGCATCGGGTCGGCCGCAGGACGAACGCATGACGGTGGCCGCGACCCGAACCCGTGACCGCATCCTCGAGGCCAGCCTCGCGCTGTTCAACCAGGACGGGCTGGCTGCCGGGTCGACGCACCGCATCGCCGCCGAACTTGGCATCAGCCCCGGCAACCTGCACTACCACTTCAAGGCCAAGCAGCTGATCGTCGGCGGGCTGTTCCGCCGCTTCGAGGAACGGCTGTCCGCGTGCATGGACGCGGCCGCGAGCGTCGATGCGCTCGACGACGCGTGGCTCTCGCTGCACCTCACCTTCGAGGCGATCAACGAGTACCGCTTCATCTACCGCGATGTCGGCTACCTGCTCAGCGAATACCCCGAGCTCGAGGCCCGAGCGCAGGCGCTGACGGCCCGCAGCCTGCTCGCGTCGAAGAGCCTGTGCACCGGCCTGAAGGACGCGGGCGTGATCGAAGCGAGCGACGAGGACGTCGAGATGCTCGCGCTGCAGATCGTGTTCGCCACCACCTGCTGGTTCAGCTTCAAGCGCCTGACGCCCAAGCGCGGCAGCCAGCCGCACGCCGAGCCCGCGCTCGCGGCGTACTACACGTTGACGTTTCTTTCGCCGTATGTCGTCGGCGAAGCGCGCGGCTACCTGAATTACCTTCGCTCCAAGTACCTCGGATAGACCATGCACCACAGCAAGCCGGAAACGAGCATGAACACCACCAGCACCACTGCCCCGCGCATCGCCCCGCCCTCGCGCCTGCTGCAACTGCTCGAGCTGCGCGCGTCATGGGAGCTCGCCGCCGGCGTCGCGGCGCTGCCTTGGCTGCGCCTCGCACCGCGTGGCGACGGCCACCCGGTGCTGGTGCTGCCGGGCCTGGTTGCAAGCGACCGTTCGACGCATCTGCTGCGCGCCTTCCTGACGCGCCGCGGCTACGAGGTCCATGGGTGGGGCCTCGGTCGCAACTATGGCCCGCGCCCAAGCGTCGAAGAAGCGATGCTCGCGACGATCGACAGGCTGCATGCGAAGAGCGGCCGCAAGGTGAGCCTGATCGGCCAGAGCCTCGGTGGCGCCTACGCGCGTTTGCTGGCGGCGCAGCGGCCCGATGCGGTGCGCTGCGTCATCACGCTGGGCAGCCCGATCAGCGGCCATCCGCGCTCCAGCACTGCCTGGCGCATCTACGAGTTCACGAGCGGCGAGAGCTCGGTTGATCCGCGCCGCTGGCAGCAGGTCACGCAGACGCCGCGGGTGCCGACGACCGCGATCTACAGCCGCAGCGACGGTGTCGTCGCATGGCGAAACAGTGTGGAGACCAGTGGGGCGCACACCGAGAGCATCGAGGTCGTCAGCAGCCACATGGGCATGGCCGTGCACCCGGCGGTGCTTTATGCAGTGGCCGAACGCCTCGCGCAGCCCGAAGGGCAGTGGCAACCGTTCGAGCGGTGCGGCTGGCGCGCCGCGGTCTACCCGCGCCCCAGCTCGCCGAAGTGATCTGCCGGTGACGATCCGCGAATCGCTTTTCAGCGGGGCGCAGCACGGACAAGACCTTCGAGCACGAGGCACCCCTGTCGACAGGCCGGGATGGCGCGGGATTCGACACGGCGGCGAAACTGTTACATCTGCGATATTCGCTTCGTGACTTGACGAGGCCGAGCGGCTCGATCCCGCTCGCAGGCGCCGTATTCTCCCCACGCTCGCGTCGTATCACCGCCGCTCACAGCGCCACATCCGGCGACTGCCAGCTATCCTCCCGCCGATGCAGGACATCCTCGCTATATCGAATCTTTCCAAGACGTATGCGTCGGGCTTCGTTGCGTTGAAGAACGTCAACCTGGCGATTCGCCGTGGAGAGATCTTTGCGTTGCTCGGCCCGAACGGCGCAGGCAAGACAACGCTCATCAACATCGTCTGCGGAATCGTCAACGCGAGCGCGGGCCGGGTGAATGTCGACGGCCACGACATCGTCCGCGACTACCGTGCCGCGCGGGCGTTGATCGGGCTCGTGCCACAGGAGCTGACCACTGACGCGTTCGAGTCGGTGTGGAACACCGTCTCGTTCAGCCGCGGCCTGTTCGGCAAGTCCGCGAACCCGGCGCACGTCGGGAAGGTGATCAAGGCCCTGTCCCTGTGGGAAAAGAAGGACAACAAGATCATCACGCTTTCGGGAGGCATGAAGCGCAGGCTGATGATCGCCAAGGCGCTATCGCACGAGCCGCAAATACTCTTTCTCGACGAGCCGACTGCGGGTGTCGACGTCGAGCTGCGACGCGACATGTGGCAACTCGTGCGCGGGCTGCGCGACACGGGCGTCACCATCATTCTTACCACGCACTACATCGAAGAGGCCGAGGAGATGGCCGACCGCATTGGCATCATCAGTAAGGGCGAGCTCATCCTGGTCGAAGAGAAGAACGAGCTGATGCGCAAGCTCGGCAAGAAGCAACTGACGCTGCAGCTGCAGCGTCCGCTGGCGCAGATGCCGCCCGGGCTCGACCCGCGTGACTTGGCGCTATCGAGCGACGGAAGTGAACTGACCTACACATACGACGCCCAGGGCGCACGCATCGGCATTGCCGAGCTGCTCAAGGACCTCGCCGACTCGGGCATTCAGTTCAAGGACCTGCACACGACGCAGAGCTCGCTCGAAGACATCTTCGTCAGCCTGGTGACCGACAGGAGCAAAGGTCCATGACCATGAACCTGCACGCCGTACGCGCGATCTATCGCTTCGAGATGGCTCGCACCTGGCGCACGCTGATGCAGAGCATCATCTCGCCGGTGATCTCGACCTCGCTGTACTTCGTTGTCTTCGGCGCTGCAATCGGCTCGCGCATTCCGCATGTCGACGGCATCAGCTACGGCGCCTTCATCGTGCCTGGGCTCGTGATGCTTTCGTTGCTGACGCAGAGCATCTCGAACGCGTCGTTCGGCATCTACTTTCCAAAATTCACCGGCACGATCTACGAGTTGTTGTCCGCGCCCGTCTCGACCGTCGAGATCGTGGTGAGCTACGTGGGCGCGGCGGCCACGAAGTCGATTCTGCTTGGGCTCATCATCCTCGCGACGGCGGGCCTGTTCGTTCCGCTCCATGTCGAGCATCCCATGTGGATGGCCCTGTTTCTCGTGCTGACGGCGGTCACGTTCAGCCTGGTTGGTTTCATCATCGGCATCTGGGCCGACGGCTTCGAAAAGCTGCAGGTTGTGCCGCTGTTGATCATCACGCCGCTCACCTTTCTTGGCGGCAGCTTCTATTCGATCGACATGCTGCCGCCGGCTTGGCAGACAGTCGCGCTATTCAACCCGGTGGTCTATCTGATCAGCGGCTTTCGCTGGAGCTTCTACGGAATCGCCGATGTGGGCCTTGGCGTGAGCCTCGGCATGACGATGGCCTTCCTCGTGGTGTCTCTCGCTACCGTGGCGTGGATCTTCAAGACGGGATACCGACTGAAGGCTTGACGATCGGGAAGCGGCCCTCGCCAAGGTCCACTCGTGGCCGGCACTGCCAGTATGCGTCACATGCCCGCTTGCAGCTGCAGCTCGCGCACCGGCCGGACCTCGACGCTGCCGTAGCGCGCGGGCGGGATGCCGGCGGCGAGTTGGATCGCTTCGTTCAGGTCTTTCGCGTCGATCAGGTAGAAGCCCGCCAGCATCTCTTTGGTCTCGGCGAAAGGGCCGTCGAACAAGGTCACCTCGCCGCCGCGCACGCGCACCGTGGTGGCGGTGTGCGTGGGGTGAAGCGGCTCGGCAGCCAGCAGGCGACGGCCCGCGGCGAGTTGCGCAACGTAGTCGGCACACTCAGCGTCGCTGCACGCTGCCCAGCGCTCGGCGTCCAGGTACACCAGGCACAGGTACTTCACAGCTGCGCCGCCAGTTCGGCCAGCTGGTTGGTAGGCTTGGGAGCGAACCACTGCTTGATCAGCGCCGGCTCGGTCCAGTAGCGGTACAGCTTGTCGCGCGGCACGGCGATGTCGCGCGTGATGACGAGGTCGCGGTCTGGGCTCATGTCGTTCTCCCGGTTCGAGGCGACTATTGGAACGCGATCGGTTCGCCGTTGACAGCCCAGCTCACGCCAAAGCGGTCGGTCAGCATGCCAAAGGTCTTGGCCCAGAACGTGGGCGCCAGCGGCATCGTCACCTGCCCGCCTTGCAACAGGGCGTGGAAGGCGCTGTGGGCCTGGTCGATGGTGTCGTACTGCAGCGCGAGCATCACGCCCTTGACGCCCTCGTACGGCATGCCGGGCGGGGTGTCTCCAGCGAACAGCATCGCGCCGCCGGGCAGCGCCAAGCACGCATGCATGATGCCGTCGCCGCTGGGTGCGCCACCGTCGCCGCAGCCTTCGCTGGGCATTGCGGATGCGGGCATGTCGGCGTAGCTCATCATGGTCTCGATCTTCGCGCCGAGCGCTTTCTCGTAGAACTCGAAGGCCTCGCGGGTGTTGCCGCCAAAGCTGAGGTAGGGGGTGAGGGTGGTGGGCATGGTGGGGCTCCAGTTGCGGAAGTGGATGGATTCGATGTGCCGGCACGATCTAGTCGGACAGCTTCATCTAGTCGAGCGGCTTCAACGGCATTCGACAGTGGTGGCGAAAAAATCTTCAGCCCCGCACTTCGGCCAGCCGGCGCAGCAGAAAGCGGCGCTCGGGCTCCTGCCGAGCGAGGGCCGCGGCGGCGCGGTAGTGCGCCTGGGCATCATGCAGCCGGCCGGCGCGGCGGCAGAGGTCAGCGGCAGCCGCCGGGGCCGCGTGGTAGCCCGGCAAGGCAGGCAAGAGCGGCTCGATCAGGGCCAGGCCTGCTTCGGGGCCGTCGCGCATCGCCACCGCTACAGCGCGGTTCAGGGCAATCACCGGGCTGGGTTCAATGAGCAGCAGCGCGTCGTACAGGCCCACAATCTGCGGCCAGTCGGTGGCGGCGGCGCTGGGCGCTTCGCCATGCACAGCGGCGATCGCGGCCTGCAGCGCGTAGGCGCCAAAGCCGCGCTGCGACAGCGCTGCTTCGGCCAGCGCGCAGCCTTCGGCGATGGCGCCGCGGTTCCACCGTGAACGATCCTGTTCTTCCAGCGGCACCAGCTCGCCTGCGGCGGTGGCGCGTGCGTCACGGCGTGCATCGTGCAGCAGCAGCAGCGCCAACAGGCCTATCACCTCCGGCTCGGGCAACAGGGCGTGCAGCAGCCGCGCCAGCCGGATCGCTTCGTCGGACAGTCCCGCGGCCTGCGCCGAATGGCCTTCGTTGAAGACCAGGTACACCACCCGCAGCACGCTGGCCAGCCGCGCCGGCCGCTCGGCCGCGCCCGGCACTTCGTAGGGGATGCGCGCTGCGGCGAGCTTCGCCTTGGCGCGAACGATGCGCTGCGCCAGCGTGGGCGTGGCGATCAGAAAGGCGCTGGCGATGGCCTCGGTGGTGAGGCCGCACACCTCGCGCAGCGTGAGCGCGATGCGCGCTTCTTCGGCCAGGCTGGGGTGGCAGCAGGTGAAGACCAGGCGCAAGCGGTCGTCTTCGATCGCCTCGCGTTCGTCCCAGCGCTGCTCCCAGCCGGGTGCTTCGTCTGCCACCCCCTCGGCCTGTGCGGCGGCTTCATCCAAAGCCACAAATCGTCTTTCGCGGCGGATGCGGTCGATGGCCTTGAAGCGGCCCGTGGAGACGAGCCACGCCACCGGGTTGGCAGGCACGCCCTGGCTGGGCCATTGTTCGGAGGCGGCGATGAAGGCGTCGTGCAACGCATCCTCGGCCACATCGAAGCTGCCCAACAGCCGCACCAGCGTCGAGAACACGCGCCTGCTCTCCTGCCGGTACAGCGTGGCCACGATTTCGTTCATGGCTCCAGACTAATCCACTCGGGGCACGCTGCCCACTCCTGGGGCCGCAAAGGCCTGCCTGTGGGGTCGTCCAAGGGTCAACCCGGCCGATCAGTTGGAGGTGTGACCCATTGCAGCCAGCAACGGACGCAGCCAGCCCCACCGGCCGGCGGTGCGCGCAGTTCGGCTCTCACGGAGCGAGTTGCCATGTGTGGGCGCGCCCGGACGAGGGTGCCTGAACCGGACAGCGGACGCTCGCCGGGTCCTCACTGTGCAGCCCCAGCCCGTTCATGCCTCGTCTTGTCCGCCGCCGGAAGGAAAGGTATCTTGTCGATGGTTCACCGTGGCGTTGACCGGAAAACCGCCGTGGCAGCTTGGATTCGCCGCACCTGCACGCTGCCTGCGGCACGCATGCCGTTCACTGCGTCGCTCTGAATCGCGCTCATGATTCAGGGGGGTCGCATGCTCCAACTTTCTGAGGCGGACCGCGTCGAGGTCATCGTGTTGGTCGACAACGTGACCGACAACCTCTCGTTGGTTCCGGCCTATGTCGAGACCGAGATGGCGAGGCAGTGGAAGCGTGGACTTCGGGTCTGGTCGGGCCGGTGCATGTGCTGCGCCGCCCACGGGCTGTCCTGTGCGATCACGGCCTGGCGCGGGGACACGACGCACACGCTGCTGTTCGATACCGGACCCGACGTGGCGGTCTTCGAGCGCAACGTCGATCGTCTCGGCTTCGATATGGGGCGTGTGGAAGGCATCGTCCTGTCTCACGGCCACTGGGACCACGCCGGCGCCATGCTGCGCGCGCTGGTGATGATCCAGCTCCGAAATGGCGGCCGCGCGGTCCCGACCTACATGCACCCCGGCATGCACCGGTCTCGCGCCATGAAGGCGCCGGATGGGTCCATGCGGCCGTTCGAGGATGTGCCCAGTCAGGACCAGCTCCGGCAGCATGGCGCCGCCGTCGTCTACGCGACCGAACCGCAGCTGATCCTGGGCGACCTCTTCTTCGTCAGTGGCGAGATCCCGCGCGTCACGGCGTACGAGAGGGGCCTGCAGGGTCAGCACTGCCGCACGGCGGACGGCCAGGGATGGGAGCCGGACCCGCTCATCATGGACGAGCGATTCGTCGCGGTCAGGGTCAAGGGCAAGGGCATCATCGTCTTCACAGCGTGCTCGCATGCCGGTGTCGTCAACGTGATGACTCATGCCCGCGACTGCTTTGCGGGGCACGCACTGCATGGCGTCATGGGGGGCTTCCACTTGTCCGGGGTCACCGAGGGCGCGATTCCGGAGACCGTCGCCGGTCTGCGCCCGTTCAACCTCAAGACCATTGCCCCAGCGCATTGCACCGGGTGGCGCGCGGTGGGTGCGCTCGAAGCGGCTTTCGGCGAGGCCGTGGCACCGGCTGCGGTTGGGAAGACTTATCGCTTCTGAGCCGTGCAGGCGGGAGCGTGCCATGATCGTCGTCGCTGGAGTCTCCGGGAGGACCGGGCGGGTCGTTGCCGACACCTTGCTCGCGCAACGCAGAGCGCTTCGGGTGGTGCTGCGCGACCCGCGCCAGCGCCCGTTCTGGCTCGAACGCGGCGCCGATGTCGCCACGGCGTCGCTGGACGATGCGTCGGCGCTCGCCCGCGCGGTCGACGGCGCCGCGGGCTTCTATGCGTTGCTGCCCGAAGACCTGCTGGCACCCGACTTCCATGCGCACCGGCGGCGCATGGCCGAGGCGATCGGCCTCGCGGTGAAGACCTGCCGCGTGCCGCAGGTGGTGCTGCTGTCCGCCACCGCGGCGGCGTTGGCGGACGGAAACGGCCCCGCCCAGGATCTGCACCATGCCGAGGCCGTGCTGCGCGAGTCCGGCTGCGCGCTGACGATCATCCGCGCGAGCTACTTCCAGGAGAACGTCGCCGCAGCGCTTCCGGCGGCTCGACACGACGGGATCTATCCGAACTTTCTTCCGTCCGCCGACCTTGCCCTGCCGACCGTGGCAACGCGCGACGTCGGCCGCCTCGCGGCCCGTTGCCTGCTGGAGCCGGCGGCGACGAACCAGGTCATCGACCTGCTGGGGCCCGCGTACTCGGTGCGCCAGATGGCCGACAAGCTGGGCGCCGCACTCGGCAAGACGCTTCGCGTCGTCGACATCCCCGCCGCCGCGCATGTCGACGTGTTGACCCGGGCCGGCTTGCCCCGGCAGTTCGCCGAGGCGCTCGCGCAGATGTACGCGTGCTTCGCCGCCGGGCGCGTCACGCCGCGAGGCGACCGGGTGGAAGCTGGCTGCACGACGCTGGACGAGATCCTCCCCGGCTTGGTCGCTGGCTCTTGAGCTAACCTGATTTGCGATGAAGCTCAGCTTGATTCACGTTCGCCCCCTCACCCCAACCCTCTCCCCCGAATACGGTGGAGAGGGAGCCGGCATGCTCCCTCTCCCGCCTGCGGGAGAGGGTTGGGGTGAGGGTGTGCGCGGGCCGCCGATGCATCGAGCTACCGACGCCCGTGACCCGACGCGGCAGCCCGGCGCAGCGCCGCCCGCGCAAGCAAGCGTGTGGAATCGAGCGTCGGCAGCGGTGAATTCGAGTCGTTCATGATCAACGGGATCTCGGTGCAGCCGAGCACGACGGCGTCGCAGCCCTCGTCCTTCATCCGTGCGACGACCCGCTGAAAGCAAGCGACCCCCTCGGGCCTGAAGACGCCGTACACCCACTCCTCCATGATGATGCGATTGATTTCCTCGCGTTCGGCAGGGTTCGGGCGCACATACTGCAGTCCGCGCGCCATGAGTTGTTCCGGGTAGACCTCGCTCTCGACGAGCCAACGGGTTCCGGTCAGGCCGAGGCAGTGGAACCCGCGTTCGACGGCGTGTGCGGCGACCACCTCGGCGATGTGCAGCCAGGGCAGCGGGGACCGCGGTTCCACGTACGCAAGCGCCTGGTGGATGGTGTTGTCGGGGCAGATCAGGAAATCGGCGCCGGTTCTCGCGAGCTTGTCGGCGGAGGAGAGCATCAGCTCACCCACGCCCTGCCAGTCGCCGCGTTCGATGCAGCCCACATAGTCGGCGAGCGAGTGCGTGTGCATCGAGACCTCGGGATGAGCGTGCGGGCCGAGAAGCTGCGCGCCTTCCACGCAGATCGTCCGATAGCAAAGCGCTGCGCCTTCAGCGGAGCAGGCAACGATACCGATGTGACTCACAGCAGCGCGCGCCCCGCGAGATTGCGCATCAAGGCGGTGATGCCAAAGCGCCAGGGCGCCGCCCGATCCGTGCGCTGCACGCGGTTGGCGAGCATGCCCAGCGCCGGCACCGCCACCCGCACCACGTCGCCGACCTCGTGCGTGAAGCCTTGTCCCGGGCCCCGCCGGTCCTGCGTCGGCGCGAGCATGGTGCCGAGGAACAGCATCATCCCGTCGGGGTACTGGTGGTTCGGGCCGATCGCCTGCGCCACCAGGTCCAGCGGGTCGCGGCTGATCGTTGTGAGCGATCCACGGTCGTGCAGCGTGAAGCCGTCGGGCCCGTCGACCTGCAGCGACAGCTCGCAGCGACGCACATCGTCGATGCCGAAGTGCGCGTCGAAGAGGCGGATGAACGGGCCGATCGCGCACGACGCGTTGTTGTCCTTGGCCTTGCCGAGCAGCAGCGCGCTGCGACCCTCGAAGTCGCGCAGGTTGACGTCGTTGCCCAGGCTCGCGCCGAGCGTGCGGCCGCGGCTGTCGACGGCGAGCACGATCTCCGGCTCGGGGTTGTTCCAGGTCGAGCCCGGGTGGATGCCCACGTCGGCGCCCAGACCCACAGCCGCCATCGGCGGCGCCTTGGTGAAGATCTCGGCGTCCGGCCCGATGCCCACCTCGAGGTACTGCGACCACGCGCCTTGCGCGATCAGCACCTCCTTCACGCGCGCGGCCTCGGCCGAGCCCGGCACGATGCCCGACAGGTTGTCGCCGAGGATGTTGGCCAGCGACTCGCGGATCGACAACGCCCTGGCCGCGTCGCCGCGCGCCTGCTCCTCGATCACGCGCTCGAGCAGGCTCGCGACGAAGGTCACGCCGCTCGCCTTGACGGGCTGCAGGTCGCAGGGCGCGAGCAGCCAGGGCTGCGCCGGGTCGCGGGTGGATTCGTCGCTGTTGCGAAGCACGGCGTCGAGCGGGGCGATGCGCGCGGCGCGTCCGTTGCGCAAGGCCGCCTGCACGAGCTGCGCCGGCTCGTCGAGCTCGAGCAACTGGCTGCATGTCGGCGCCACGACGGACAGGTCGTGCAGTGCGCCGTCATGCACCGCGACGAGCACCGGGCCCACGCCGGGCTGCCACAAGCGCCCGACGAGCGTTGCGCGGTCGGCGTCGGCGGGAAGGCAGGTGGCGGCGGTCAGGGCGAGCGGGTTGGCGAGGGTCATGGGGATCTCCGCAAGTGAGGATGTTGACGGTGTTTGTCAGAGCCGGTAGATGCGGCGCGCCGTGCCGCCCAGCACGGCGGCGCGCGGGGCATCATCCAGCGCAGCGAGCAGGGACTGCGTTTCCTGCCACCACGCCGCGTAGTCGCCGGCCAGCTCCAGCACCGGCCAGTCGCTGCCCCACAGCACGCGCTGCGCTCCGAAGCACGCGAGCACATGCTCGCCCCAGCGCCGCGCCGCATCGGCGCGCGGCGCCGGCCCCGCTTCGGTCAGCAGGCCCGACAGCTTGCACCCGGCGGCGGTGTCGCGCGCGAGGCGGGCCAGGTCGTCGGCCCAGGGCTGCCACTGCGCGTGGGCGATGGCGGGCTTGGCGGCGTGATCGATGACGATCGACAACCGCGGGTGGCGCCGCGCGAGTTGCAGCAAGGCGGGCAGGTGCAGCGGCTTGACCAGCGCATCGAAGACGAGGCCGTGCTCGGCCATCGCGTGCAGGGCCGGCGCGAGCGCGGGTTGCAGCATCCAGTTCGGGTCGGCGATGTCCTGCAACATCGGCCGCAGCCCTTTCAGCTTGGGGTGGCGCGCGAGCCGTGCAACGCGCGCCGTCGCGTCGGGCGCGAGCAGATCGACCCAGCCGACGACGCCCAGCACGGCGGGGTGCGCATCGGCCTGCGCGAGCAGGAACTGCGTCTCGGCCTCGCTCGGCGCGGCCTGCACCAGCACGCCGCCGCTCACGCCCAGCGGCTGCGCCTGCGCCTGCCAGTCGGCCACCGCGATGTCGCGGTAGATCGGTGC
>DASXQQ010000413.1:0-13231 GCA_036507085.1 Piscinibacter sp.
GCGCATGCCGATCTTTTCGAGGAAGGGGATGTGGCGCTCCGGTCCCGACAGGAGCGCGCGCTGCTGCAGCGTGGCGGTGGAGGAGGGCAGTGACATGGTCGGCGTGCGCAGGTGGGCGGTTGAAGAAGGGAGCCTCAGAGGCCGGGAGTTTTTTGTCGGCGTACTACTTCTCCCGTTCGCACTGAGCTTGTCGAAGTGCCCGTGCATCCTGAGCCTGTCGAAGGGACTGAGCTTGTCGAAGTGACTGCACAGAGGTGGCAGGGCTTCGACAAGCTCAGCCCGAACGGGGTTTGGGTGACCGTCTAGAAAAACTCTCAGCATCTCACTCAGGCTTGAAGCCGATCTCGTCGAGCATGGTTTTCTCGCGCACGAACTGGGCTTGCGCGTAGGCCTTGTAGGCGGCCGGATCGAGCAGTGCGGGCGCCATGTCGAACTCGTTGCACAGGCGCCGGTAGTCCGGGTCTTCGGTGGCCTTGCGGAAGGCGGCGTGCAGGCGCTCGGTGATGGCGGGGGGCAGGTTGCGCGGTGTGACCAGGCCGATGGCGGACTGAACCACCAGGGCGTGCCCCAGCTCCTTGAGCGTGGGCACCTGGGGCCAGCGTTGCAGGCGCTGCTCGGTCATCGTGGCGAGCAGCCGCACCTTGCCGGCACTGGCCATTGCGCCGAAGCCGGGGTCGCCGTAGACGTCGAGGTGGCCGCCGATCAGCGCGGTGAACGCTTCGCTGCCGCCCTTGAACGGGATCATGTTGAACTTGACGCCGGCAGAACGCGCCAGCCGCTCGGCATAGATGCGGTTGGCGCTGATGCCGCCCACGTTGCCCCAGCTGATGATGCCCGGGCGGGCCTTGGCGTCGGCCAGCAGATCGCCCAGCGTCTTCCATGGCGCGTCGGCCGCGATGGCGATGCCGGTGCTCAGGCTGCCCAGGCCGATCACATAGGTGAAGTCCTTGAGCGGGTCCCAGTTGACCTTGGTGAGCAGCGGCTGCCGGATCACCGAGTTGTGCATCAGCGCCAGCGTGTAGCCGTCTGCCTCGGTCATCGTCGCCAGGCCCGCCGTGCCGGTGACGCCGCCGGCGCCGGGCTTGTGCATGAGCACCACGGGTTGGCCCAGCTCCTTGGCGACGGCGTTGCCCAGGGCGCGCATGATGGGATCGAACGAACCCCCGGGCGGGAAGGGCAGCACCAGCATGATGGGTTTGCTGGGGAAGGCCTGGGCCAATGCCGGCCAGGGGGCCAGCAGTGCTGTAAGCAGGGCGAGGGCGGCGCAGAGGAAGCGGCGGGTCAGGACGTGCATGGGGATCTCCGGTTGGCGGCCTGCTGCTCGGCCTGAATGTCACGCCACAGCACCTTGCCGGTGTTGGACTTGGGCAGCGCGCTGCGGAACTCGACATACCGCGGCGCCTTGTAGACGGCCATGTGCTCGCGGCACCAGGCGATGAGCTGCGCGTCGCTGAGCGCAGCCCCGGGCTTGAGCACCACAACGGCCTTGACCGACTCGCCCTGGCGCACGTCGGGCACGGCCACGATGCAGGCTTCGTGGATGGCGGGGTGTTCGTACAGCAGGCTTTCCACCTCGGCCGGCCAGACCTTGTAGCCACTCACGTTGATCATGCGTTTGAGGCGGTCACGCATGAAGAAGTAGCCCTCGGCGTCCATGCTGGCGAGGTCGCCGGTGCGCAAGAATCGCTTGCCGTCGCGCTCGAAGAAGCTGGCGGCGTTGGCGTTGTCGTCGTGCCAGTAGCCCAACATCACTTGCGGTGCGCTGGTGACGAGTTCACCCACTTCGCCCACGGGCAGCTCGGCCAGCGTCTCGGGGTCGACGATGCGCGAATCCACACCGAATGCCGGCACGCCCAGGCATTGGCGCTTGCCGCGCGAGAGCGGGTTGCAGTGCAGGAAGGAGGCGGTTTCGGTGAGACCGTAGCCTTCGATGTAGCTCAGGCCAAAGCGCTGCTGCAGCATCTCGGCCACGGCCTCGGGCATGGCGGCGCCACCGCCGTTGAGGATGGCGAGGCTGGAAAGATCGCGCTGCTCGGCCTCCGGGTGGGCAAAGAAGTCGTTGAGCATGGCCGGGGGCGCAGCCCAGGCGCTGACTCGATAGCGCTCGATCAGGCGCGCGGCGTTGGCGGCGTCCCAGCGCGGTTGCATCACCACGGTGGCGCCCAGCGCCATGGGCATCAGCATCGCGTTCTGCATGCCCAGCAGGTGGAACAGCGGCGCCACGCCCATGACCACCGATTCGGCATGCATGCCGCGCCACAGCACGGCCGCAAGCGTGGAGGCCAGCAGCGTGCGGTGCGTGTGCATGCAGCCCTTGGGCCGGCCGGTGGTGCCCGAGGTGTAGGGCAGCACGCACAGGTCGTCGGGCGTGGTGTCCACGGGCGCTGGGGCCAGGCTATGGGCCAGCGCCTGCGACCAGTGAACGAGACGCGGGTGGTCGAGCACCGCACGCGGCGCACTCACCCACTCGGGCACGGTGAGGTCGGTGGTTGGGCCCAGCGCGTCGCTGTACGTGTGCACCACCGCGTGTTGCAGGCGGCCGTCGTCTAGCGCCGGGCGCAGCGCGGGCAGCAGCTCCTGCGCGACGATGGCCACGCGCGCGCCGCTGTCTTCGATGTAGTGCGCCAGCTCGGCCTTGGCGCACATGGCGTTGACCGGCACCACCACTGCGCCGCAGCGCACGATGGCGTGGAAGGCGATGGTGAATTGCGGGCAGTTCTGGCTCATCAGCAGCACGCGGTCGCCGTGCCGAACCTTCCCGTGGCGCTGCAGGTGGCCGGCCAGCATGTCGGCCTGGGCCTTGAGTTCGGCGAAGGTGAAAGCCCGGTCGAAAAACACCACGGCCGCCTTGTCGGGGTAGCGGGCCGCGGCCGCCTCGAGGTTGTGACTCAAGGTGACCTGAGGCACGTGGATCTGCCGGGGCAGGCCGCGCGGCCAGACGTCGAACCAGGGGGCGGATGCGCGGGCGATCATGCAGTGTTGTCTCCGAGTCCATGCTAGGCCGCAGCCTGCGTGGTGCCTATCTGTCATTGCCGAAGCGGGGGTTCGGAATCCCTGAAGTCGGGGCGCCCTCAGCGATCCATCGCGCGCGCCACGACTTCCTTCATCACCTCGTTGGCGCCGCCGTAGATGCGGCCCGCGCGGGCGTCGGCATACATGCGGGCGATGGGGTATTCATTCATGTAGCCGTAGCCGCCGTGCAGTTGCAGGCATTCGTCGACCACCTGGCACAGCGTCTGGGTGGTCCACCACTTGGCCATCGCGGCGGTGGGCACGTCGAGCTCGCCGCGCTGCAGGCGGGCGATGCAGTCGTCCACGAAGCTGCGGGCGATGGTGGCCTGCGTCTGGCACTCGGCCAGCTTGAAGCGGGTGTTCTGCATGGCCATGAGCGGCTCGCCGAACACCTTGCGCTGCTGCACATAGGCCAGGGTTTCGTCCACGGCGCGCTGCATGGTGGCCGCGCAGCCCACCGCAATGAGCAGGCGCTCGCGCGGCAACTGCTGCATGAGCTGCACAAAGCCGCGGCCTTCTTCATTGCCCAGCAGGTTGGCCACCGGCACGCGCACGTCGTCGAAAAAGAGTTCCACCGTGTCTTGCGCGCGCTGGCCTATCTTGTCGAGCAGGCGGCCGCGGCGAAAGCCCGGCAGGTCGCGCGTTTCCAACATCAGCAGCGACACGCCCTTGGCCTGGGCCTGCGGGTCGGTCTTCACGGCCACGCACACCAGGTCGGCATGGAAACCGTTGGTGATGAAGGTCTTGGCGCCGTTCACCACATAGTGGTTGCCGTCGCGGACGGCGGTGGTGCGGATGCGCTGCAGGTCGGTGCCGGCGCCGGGCTCGGTCATCGCGATCGCCGCGACCATCTCGCCGCGCGCCATGGGTGGCAGCCAGCGCTGCTTCTGTTCCTCGCTGCCATAGGCCAGCAGGTAGTGCGCCACGATGCCGGAATGCACGTTGATGCTGAAGCTGTTGACCAGCGAGCGCTGCTGCTCCTCGCAGATGACCGCCTCATGCAGGAAGTGGCCGCCGCCGCCGCCGTAGGCCTCGGGGATGCCGGCGCACAGCAGGCCCAGCTCGCCGGCACGCCGCCAGATCTTGCGGTCGGCATGTTTCTGCGCGACCCATTCCTCTTGATGCGGCGCGCATTCGGTTTCGAAGAAGCGGCGCGCGGTGTCGCGCAGCAGCTCGAGGTCGGGGTCCGTCCAGGCGCGCGGGGCAGTGGTGATGGCCATGACAGCTCCCTTCAGGGCCTGCCACCGCCGCAGACCAGGATCTGGCCGCTGACGTAGTTGGACTCGGGAATGCAGAACATGTAGACCGCACCGGCCGCTTCTTCCGGCGTGCCGGCACGCCCCAGTGGGATCAACGACTCGGCGTTCTTCAGCACCTGCGGATTGACGCCGACCTTGATCTTGCGGCCCTCGATGTCGATGCTGGCGTCGGCCTGCGCATCGGCCTCGGTCAACCGCGTCTTGATGAGGCCGAAGGCCACGCTGTTGACGTTGACCTTGTAGCGGCCCCATTCCTTGGCGAGTGCACGCGTCAAGCCGTTGATGCCGGCCTTCGCCGCCGCATAGTTGGCCTGGCCGGCGTTGCCGTACACGCCCGAGGTTGACGAGATGTTGACCACCTTGCGGAACACCGGCGTGCCCAGCTCGGCTTCCTTCTTGGCCGCCTCGCGGATGAAGTCGCTCGCTGCGCGCAAGATGCGGAAGGGCGCCGTCAGATGCACGGCGAGGATGTCTTCCCACTGCTCGTCGCTCATCTTCTGGATCACGTTGTCCCAGGTGTAGCCGGCGTTGTTGACGATGATGTCCACGCCGCCGAACTGCTCGAGCGCCGTGCGCACGAAACGCGGCGCGAACTCGGCCTCGGTGACGCTGCCCACGCAGGCCACGGCCTGGCCGCCGGCGGCGCGGATGGTCTGCACCACTTCCATCGCGGGCGCTTCGTCGAGGTCGTTGACCACCACGCGTGCGCCTTCGCTGGCCAGCTTGAGAGCAATCTCACGTCCGATGCCGCGGCCCGAGCCCGACACCAGAGCCACCTTGTCCTGCAACTTGTTCATCTCATGCACTCCGAAAGATTCATCAAGGCAGCGCCACGACGGCGTCACCGCTCAACTTGACCTGGCCGTCGGCGTCCACCGTCGAGAGCTCCAGCCGCACGCGCTTCTCGCCGTCGGCCTCGAACTTCTCGACCACCGTGCCGCGGCAGGTGATGCGGTCGCCCACCTGCGTGATGGCGACGAAGCGCACGCCGAACTGACGCAGCGCCTGCTGCGGCACCCAGTGGGTGAGCAGCCGGCCCAGGTAGGCCATCGACAACATGCCGTGCGCGAACACGTCTTTCTGGCCGGCGGCGCGGGCGAAGTCGATGTCCACGTGGATGGGGTTGTGGTCACCCGAGGCGCCGCAATACAGCGCGAGCGCCAGGCGCGAAATGGGTTCGGTCTGGAAGGGGGGCAGGGCGTCGCCGACCTGCAGTGCGTCGAAGTTCGGTTGGGTCAACTCAGTTCTCCATGCTGGTTCGCTGCGTGATCGCGAGCGCGTCCAAGCGGACGCCACGGAGCCGGCTTTGCCGGGCCGCTGGCGGCGCCCCCTTGAGGGGGAGCGCCGAAGGCGCTTCGGGGGTGGGTCATGTCCGCATCACGGTCACGCCGCGCAGCTCGGCGACGAGCTGGCCGTGCTGGTTGCTCACGCGGGTGCGGCGCACCACGAACTCCAGCGCGCCGCCCTTCTTGTCGTAGATGTCTTCGATGCGCTGCTCGAAGGTGAGCACGTCGCCGGCATGGGCCATGGCGTGGTAGGTGAACTGCTGCTCGCCGTGCAGCAGACGCCGGTAGTCCAGCCCCAGCAGCTCGCGGATCGCGGCGGGGTTGGGGCCGTCCATCTCCAGGCAGAACAGGAAGGTGGGTGGCACCGGCAGGTTGCGGTGGCCGGCGTCGCGGGCGGCGGCGGGGTCCGTGTAGACGGGGTCGGTCTGGCCCGTGGCTTTGGCAAAGAAGCGCAGGCGGCCGGCCTCGACGGGCACCGAGTAGGGCTCCAGCGTGTGGCCGATGTAGCGGCGGTCGATCATGGTCTTGTCCTCACGCGGCTTGATAGAGCGTCACGACGCAGGCACCGCCCAGCCCCAGGTTGTGCTGCAGCGCCAGCCGCGCGCCTTCGACCTGGCGCTGCTCGGCCTGGCCGCGCAGTTGCCACGTGAGCTCGGCGCATTGCGCAAGGCCGGTGGCACCCAGCGGGTGGCCCTTCGACAGCAGGCCGCCCGATGGGTTGGTGACCACGCGCCCGCCATAGGTGTTGTCGCCCTCGACGATGAACTTCTCTGCCGTGCCCTCGGGCGTGAGGCTTAAGGCCTCGTAGGTGATGAGCTCGTTGGCGGTGAAGCAGTCGTGCAGCTCGACCACGTCGACGTCCCCGGGGCCGATGCCCGCCGCTTCGTACACCTGGGCGGCGGCCGCCTTCGTCATGTCGTAGCCCACCAGCTTGCGCATGTCGCGGTCGTCGAAGCTGCTGGGCGTGTCGGTGGTCATGGACTGCGCGGCGATGAAGACCTTGGCGTCGAGGCCGTGGCGACGCGCGAACTCTTCCGAGCACAGCACGGCCGCGGCGGCGCCGCAGGTGGGCGGGCAGCATTGCAGCCGCGTGAGTGGCTCGAACACCGTGGGCGCGGCCATCACCTCGTCGAGCGTGACGGTGTCGCGGAACACCGCCAGCGGGTTGCGCGCCGCATGCTGGCGCGCCTTGACCGAGATGCGCGCGAAGGTGTCGGCGCGGATGCCGTACTGCTTCATGTAGTCGCGCCCGGCGCCGCCGAAGAACTGCGCGGCGCGCGGCACGTTGCTGTCATAGCCTTGCAGCTCGGTCATCGTTTCGGCGAAGCGGGCCATCGGCGAGGGCCGGTCGTCGTAGGCGCCCTTGAGCGCGCCGGGCACCATCTGCTCGAAGCCCAGCGCGATGGCGCACTCGACCATGCCGCTCTCGACCGCCTGGCGCGCCAGGAAGAGCGCGCTGGAGCCGCTGGAGCAGTTGTTGTTGAGGTTGAACACCGGGATGCCGGTGAGCCCCACGCGGTAGATCGCGGCCTGGCCGGCGGTGGAGTCGCCGTAGACGTAGCTCACATAGGCCTGCTGCACCTCGCCATAAGGCACACGAGCGTCCTGCAGCGCCAGCCGCGCGGCGCGCTCGCCCATCACCATGTAGGGCTCGCTCTTGCCGGGCTTGCTGAAGGGAATCATGCCGACGCCGGCGACGAATACTTTGCGGTTCATCTGGAAGTCCTTGGGGTGCGGAGGATTCGGGCGCGGATCACTGCAGCTTGATGCCGAGCTGCTCGACGAAGACCTTCTCGCGCGCGACCTGCTCGACCGCGTACTTGCCGTACTCGGCGCTGCTCATGTACATGTCGAACTGGTCGTACTGCGCGAGGATGCGTTGGTACTCGGCGTCCTTCATCGCGCGGCGGAAGGCGTCGTGCAGGGTCTTGAGCACCTCGGGCGGCAAGCCCTTGGGCGCGACGACGCCCACCGGCGAATGCACGGTGATGTCGTAACCCAGCTCCTTGAGGGTGGGCACCTGCGGGCGGCGCTGCAGGCGCTCGCTGCCCAGCGTGGCCAGCACGCGGGCCTTGCCGCCGTCGACCAGCGCGCCCCAGCCGGGGTCGGAGATCACGTCGATGTGGCCGCCCAGCAGCGCGGTGGTTTCTTCGGCCATGCCCTTGTAGGGCGCGAAGTTGAACTGCACGCCGGCCGCGCGCGCAAGCCGCTCCATCGCGATGTGCCCGCCGCTGCCGATGCCGGTGGAGGCGTAGTTGATCCGGCCGGGGCGCGCCTTCGCGTCGGCCAGCAGATCCTGCAGCGTCTTCCACGGCGCATCGGCGCGCACCACCAGGCCGTTGGTGTAGCCGGTGAGGCAGATCACGTAGCTGAAGTCGGTGGTCGGATCGAACGTGACCTTCTGCAGATGCGGCAGACGGAACAGCGTGGCCGGCACGATCGACACGGTGTAGCCGTCGGCCGCGGCGTTGCGCGCCATCGTGGCCGGCGCCAGCGTGCCGGCGAGGCCCGGCTGGTTGACCACGATGACCTGCTGGCCCAGCTCCTTGCCCAGGGCCAGCCCCAATGCGCGCATCTGCGCATCGGTGGCACCGCCGGCCGGGAAGGGCATGATCAGCGTGAGTGGGCGGCTGGGGAAGTGGCCGCCGGCCTGGGCCAGTGCGCCGTGCGGCGCCAGTGCGGCCAGCGTGCCGCCGGCCAGCGCGCCCATCAGACCCAGGGCGCGCCTGCGCGAGATCGATCCTTGATTCATCGTCGTCTCCTGTGGTGACTCCGGCTGTGGGAGTCGATGCCAGGCAGTCTAGGAATCGAGGGTGCGCGCGCCGATGGCCGAAGCGCTGATTCGCATTGGCATGAACGATCAACCTGCAGCGCGCAGCGGCGCGCGAGCGTTCAGCGTTCGCGCAGATGAGTCTGGCGGTACTCGCCCGGCGCCACGCCGGTCCAGTGCTTGAAGGCGCGATGGAAGGTGCTGGCCTCGGAGAAGCCCAGCTGCGCGGCGATCTCCAGCAGGGTGAGCTCGGGACGCGCGAGGTACTCGATGGCCGCGTCGCGGCGCAGGTCGTCTTTGATGCCGCGAAAGCCCTGGCCTTCCTCGTGCAGGCGGCGGCGCAGCGTCTGCGGCGTCATCGCGAGCTGGCGGCCGATGTCCTCGAGCGAAGGCAGCTCCTCGGCCAGGTGGCGGCGCAGGATGCGGCGGATGCGCTCGGTCACGCTGCTCTGGTCGCGGTACTTCACGAGCAGGCTGGCCGGCGCCTGCCGCAGGAACTCGCCCAGGCTCTGCGCGTTCTGCACCACCGGCAGCTCGAGCCAGCGCGCGTCGAAGCGCCAGCCGGTGCAGGGCTGGTCGTAGTGCACCGGCGCCTGGAACAGCGTGCCCGCATCGTTGCTGTGGCCGAGGGCGGACTGCGGGTAGTCCACCGCCAGCAGCGGCACGCGTCGCGCCACCAGCCAGCAGGCCAGGCCATAGGCAAGGAAGGAAAACGCACGCTCGGCATAGGCCAGCGCCGGGCTCGGCTCGCCTCGCGGCACCAGGCTTACGCGGGCCACGCGCCCCTGCACTTGCAGGCGAGGCACGAAGTCCGCGAGCAGCAGGCGGTAGTAGCGCAGGCCGGTGTGCAGGGCCTCGCCCAGCGTGCGCGAGCCGATCAGCAGGCGGCACCCCATCGCGAAGCTGCCCAGCGGCAGTGGCCGGCGGCACAGGCCCCACAGCTCGTCGCGCATCGCGTGGCGCAGCACGAAGATGAGGGCTGCGTACTGCGCCTGCGTCACGCGCGACAGCGGCGACTGGAGCAAGGCCGGCGAGATGCCGGCGCGGTGCAGCAGGGCCTCGACGTCGGCACCATGACCGCGGGCTCCGAGCAGGATCTGCTCGACCTGCTGGATGGCGATGGTGTGGTGGGTGAAGCTCGTGGTCGCCATGCGGGCGCCGCGCAGCGGTGGCGGGGTGCTGCGCGGCTGCGGGGCATTGTAGGGAGCGAAGGCGCTAGCCGACTGCTCCCTGCATGCGCAGCGCCTCGCGCTGCGCGTCCCCATAGCCCAGCTCGGCCAGGATCTCGTCGCTGTGTTCGCCGGGCCTCGGAGCCGGGCGGCGCAACTCGAAGGCGTAGCCGCTCATCTTCACCGGGCAGGCGAGCTGTCGTGGCCCTTCGCCCGGGGCCGGCTCGATGACCATGCCGCGCGCGCGGAAGTGCGGGTCGTCCAGGGCTTCTTCGAGCCGCAGCACGGGCGTCACGCAACAGCCGGTGCCTGCGAAACGTTGCTGCCAATGGGCGAGCGCTTGCGAACCGATGATCTCGGCCAGCTCGGCGCGCAGCGCCTGGGTGGCGGTGGCATCGGGCGGCAGGTGCAAGGGCTTCAAGTCCTCGCGGCCCAGCACTTCGCAGAAGCGGTCCCAGAACTTGCGCTCCAGCGCGCCGACGGCCAGGTGGCGGCCGTCTCGCGTGCGGTACAGGTCGTAGCAGGGCAGGCCGCCCGAGAGCTTGTCGGTGCCGGCCGGCCGTGTGTGGCCTTCCTTGAGCATGCTGATCATCGGCACCACGGCATGGGCGAGCATGCTGTCGGCGATGGCGATGTCCACATGCCGGCCGCGGCCGGTGCGCTGCGCGTCGAACAAGGCGGCGAGCAGGCCCATCGCCGCGGTGAGCGAGCCGCCGAGCAGGTCGGCTACCGGCACGTTGGACAGCGCGGGTGCGTCGCCCTCGCGGCCGATCTGGTCGCTCACCCCGGCCAGCGCGCAGTAGTTCAGGTCGTGTCCCGGCTCGTCGCGATACGGCCCGCTCTGGCCATAGCCGGTGATGCTGCAGTACACCAGCTTGGGGTTGAGGGCGGCCAGCGTCTCGTAGCCAACGCCCAGCCGTTCGGTCACGCCCGGGCGAAAGCCTTCGACCAGCACGTCGGCCGTGCGCGCCAGCGCGTGCAGCACGGCCACGCCTTCGGGCCGCTTGAGATCCAGCCGCAGCGCGCGCTTGTTGCGCTGGACCAGCGTGCGCAGCGCAGGAGCGGCGTAGTCGCCGGCGCCGGTGTCTTCGATCTTGATCACGTCGGCGCCGAGATCGGCCAGATGCAGCGTGCACATCGGGCCGGGCAGCAGGCGGGTGAGGTCGAGGACGCGCACCCCGGCCAATGGAGCGGTGTTGGGAGCGGCTGTCATCAGGGCGAGAGGCAGTGGTCGTGCCGCTGCAGTCTAGGCAGTGTGACGGGGCCGGGCGATGGCGGATTGCTTGAATCCGATTGGCAGGAACGATCACGCGGGCCGAACAGCAGGTTTTGCACTTGCGAATGGCGCACGAGCGAAGGCTGCGGCATGC
The DNA here is from genome assembly GCA_036507085.1 of Piscinibacter sp. Lineage (GTDB taxonomy): Bacteria > Pseudomonadota > Gammaproteobacteria > Burkholderiales > Burkholderiaceae_C > Albitalea. Next base: position 10,867 of record DASXQQ010000413.1, read on the forward strand.
TGCGCGGCGATCAAGGAAAGGACATTTGCATGAAAGCTCTGGTACCAGTCAAGCGCGTCGTGGACTTCAACGTGAAGGTTCGCGTGACACGAGCCCCCCCGGCACCGCAAGCAGCGCCGGCCCCCCAAGGGGGTCCACAGGGCTTGGGGCGGCCCGGCGCCCTGTGGGCGTCCGACGGCACGGGCGTGGACATCGCGAACGTCAAGATGAGCATGAACCCGTTCGACGAAATCGCGGTGGAAGAAGCCACCCGCTTGAAGGAAAAGGGCCTCGTCACCGAAATCGTGGCCGTCTCCTGCGGCGTGGCGCAGTGCCAGGAAACCCTGCGCACCGCCATGGCGATCGGCGCCGATCGCGCCATCTTGGTGGAAACCGACGCCGACTTGCAGCCCCTGGCGGTGGCCAAGCTGCTCAAGGCCCTGGTCGACAAGGAACAGCCGGGCCTGGTGATACTGGGCAAGCAGGCCATCGACGATGACTGCAACCAGACCGGCCAGATGCTGGCCGCGCTGGCCGACCTGCCGCAAGCCACCTTCGCATCGAAGGTCGAGATCGCCGACGGCAGCGCCACCGTGACCCGTGAAGTCGATGGCGGCCTGGAAACCGTCAAGCTTGGCCTGCCGGCCGTCATCACCACCGACCTGCGCCTGAACGAGCCGCGTTACGTCACGCTGCCCAACATCATGAAGGCCAAGAAAAAGCCGCTGGAGACGGTGAAGCCGGCCGACCTGGGCGTGGACGTGGCGCCGCGCCTGAAGACGCTGAAGGTCGTCGAGCCGCCCAAGCGTGCGGCGGGCGTGAAGGTGCCGGACGTCGCCACCCTGGTGGCCAAGCTGAAGAACGAAGCGAAGGTGATCTGAGATGGCTGTCCTCGTCATTGCTGAACATGAACACGGCACCCTGAAGGGCGCCACGCTCAACACCGTGACTGCTGCCACCCAATGCGGTGGCGAAGTGCACGTGCTGGTCGTTGGCCACAACGCCGAACCTGCCGCGCGGGCCGCCGCGCAGCTCGCTGGCGTGGCCAAGGTGCTGCACGCCGATGCCGAAAGCTTCGCGCATGGCCTGGCCGAGAACGTTGCCGCACAGGTGCTCGCCATCGCCTCGGGCTACAGCCACATCCTCTTCGCGGCCACCGCCAGCGGCAAGAACGTCGCGCCGCGTGTTGCCGCCATGCTCGACGTCGCCCAGATCAGCGACCTCACCAAGGTCGTCGCCGCCGACACCTTCGAACGCCCGATCTACGCCGGCAACGCGATCGCCACTGTACGGAGCACGGACGTGACCAAGGTGATCACCGTGCGCATGACCGCCTTCGACGCCGCGGCGGCGACCGGCGGCTCAGCCGCGGTCGAGACAGCGGCTGCCGTCGCCGCGTCGGTGAAAAGCGCCCACGTTGGCGGCGAGATCGCGAGGAGCGATCGGCCGGAGCTGACCGGCGCGAAGATCATCGTCAGCGGCGGTCGCGCGCTCGGTTCGAGCGACAAGTTCACCGAGGTGCTGACCCCGCTGGCCGACAAGCTGGGGGCAGCGCTCGGCGCGAGCCGCGCGGCGGTGGACGCCGGCTACGCGCCCAACGATTGGCAGGTCGGTCAGACCGGCAAGATCGTTGCGCCGCAGGTCTACGTGGCCTGCGGCATCAGCGGCGCGATCCAGCATCTGGCAGGCATGAAGGACAGCAAGGTCATCGTTGCGATCAACAAGGATCCGGAGGCCCCGATCTTTGGCGTGGCGGACTACTGCTTGGAGGCCGACCTGTTTGCGGCCGTGCCTGAGCTGGTGGCCCGGCTGTGAACCGGCAGCAGCCAGAGCGTCTGCTTCGCCGTGTCGCGACCGGCGGCTTCACGGGTCGGGTTGAGTCCGCTGACCTTGGAAGTTAGGCAACCGAAAGCTGTCGCCTGATTTTGCAAGCGCGACAGCGGTCGCTTTCGCCCACCTGATTAGCGACGAAACTCAGCTTGACTCACGCGCGCCCCCTCACCCCAACCCTCTCCCCCGAGTACGGTGGAGAGGGAGCGAGGATCCCCCTCTCCCGCGCACCATGCGCGTTTCGTAGTCCCATTCCGCGTTACTCATCGCATCCCCCTCGCGGTGTCGTCGCCGGCATCGGCATGAACGATGGATGGAGGATGGGGGGCCGCGCGGCGACAGGGCATCCCTCGAACACTGTTCCACGCGCGTGCCTCAGGCCGCCATCAGACCCAGAGGCCAACCGCGATCATGGCAACCCATGGCGCGCTCCGCAGCGACGCCGAACGCAAGCACCCTCGCCATCGTCGACGTGGCCGCTCATACTGTGGGGTGCATGCACGAACCCGGACCTGGATGCGAGCAATGTGCAAAGTGCTTCCCCGGCGAACCTGGG
>DASXQQ010000414.1:0-12577 GCA_036507085.1 Piscinibacter sp.
GACGTGGCCGGCGGCGTCTACTCGCACATCGCCGGCATCGACATCGTGCGCGCGGCCAATGCCGACGGCAGCGGCAGCTACTACGTGCTCGAAGACAACCTGCGCGTGCCCAGCGGCGTGAGCTACATGCTCGAGAACCGCAAGATGATGATGCGGCTGTTCCCCGAGCTGTTCAGCCAGCACCGCGTCGCGCCGGTCGCGCACTACCCCGACCTCCTGCTCGAGACGCTGCGCGCGGTGGCGCCGGCGTCGGTCAACGAGCCGACCGTCGTGCTGCTCACGCCGGGCATGTACAACAGCGCCTACTTCGAGCACGCGTTCCTTGCGCAGCAGATGGGCATCGAGCTGGTCGAGGGCCAGGACCTGTTCGTCAAGGACAACTTCGTCTACATGCGCACCACGCAGGGGCCCAAGCGCGTCGACGTGATGTACCGGCGCCTGGACGATGACTTCATCGACCCGCTCGCCTTCCGGCCCGACTCGACGCTCGGCTGCCCGGGGCTCTTGAGCGTCTACCGCGCCGGCAACGTGACGCTTGCCAATGCGATCGGCACCGGCGTCGCCGACGACAAGTCGATCTACCCTTACGTGCCGAAGATGATCGAGTTCTACCTCGGCGAGAAGCCGATTCTCAACAACGTGCCGACCTATCTGTGCCGCGAGGCCGACGACCTGAAGTACGTGCTCGACAATCTGTCGGAGCTGGTGGTCAAGGAAGTGCACGGCGCCGGCGGCTACGGCATGCTGGTCGGGCCCGCGGCAACGAAGCAGGAGATCGCCGACTTCCGCGCCGCGCTCGAAGCCAACCCCTCCGGCTACATCGCCCAGCCCACGCTCGCGCTGTCGACCTGCCCGACCTTCGTCGACAGCGGCGTCGCGCCGCGCCACATCGACCTGCGTCCCTTCGTGCTCAGCGGCAAGACGGTGCAGATGGTGCCCGGCGGTTTGACGCGCGTTGCGCTGAAGGAAGGCTCGCTGGTCGTCAACTCGTCGCAGGGCGGGGGGACGAAAGATACCTGGGTGCTGGAGGCGTGATGAAAGGCAAGCGCGAAATCGTAGGGTGGGCTTCAGCCCACGCGTTCGTGCCGGTCCTCGGTTCCGCGTGGGCTGAAGCCCACCCTACGGGAGGACGACATGCTTTCTAGAACCGCCGACCATCTGTTCTGGATGGCGCGCTACATGGAGCGGGCAGAGAACACTGCGCGCATGCTCGACGTCAACTACCAGACCGCGCTGCTGCCGCAATCCGCCGACGCATCCGAAAAGGGCTGGAAGGGGCTGCTCAGCATCTCCGAGCTGAGCGGCGACTTCGCGTCGCGCTATGGCGAGGTGACGGCGCGCAACGTGATGGACTTCATGGTCAGCGATGCGAGCAACGGCTCGAGCATCCGCAGCTGCCTGATGGCCGCGCGCGAGAACGCGCGTGCGGTGCGTGGCACCCTGACCACCGAGGTGTGGGAAACGCAGAACCAGACCTGGCTCGAGTTCCAGCGCATGGTCTCGACCGGCGCGTTCCAGAAGGACCCGGGAACGGCCTTCGAATGGGTCAAGTTCCGCTCGCATCTGTCGCGCGGCGTGACGGTGGGGACGATGCTGCAGGACGAGGCCTTCCACTTCCTGCGCATCGGCAGCTTCCTCGAGCGCGCCGACAACACCGCGCGCCTGCTCGACGTGAAGTTCCACGCGGTCGAAAGCGAGTACTTCGGCGGTGCCAACGGCAACGGCCACGGAGGCGGCGCCAATGGCAACGGCAACGGCAACGGCAAGGACCTGGAGTACGACTTCTATCACTGGTCGGCGATCCTGCGTTCGGTGTCCGGCTTCGAGGTCTACCGCAAGGCCTACCGCAACGTGATTCGCCCGGAGAAGGTGGCCGAGCTGCTGATCCTGCGCCACGACATGCCACGCTCGCTGGCCGCCTGCATGCACGAGGTGCTGTCGAACCTGCGCATGGTCGCCAACGAGCAGTCGAGCGAGACGCTGCGCCGCGCCGGCCGCCTGGACGCCGACCTGCAGTACGGCCGCATCGACGAGATCCTCGCGACCGGCCTGCATGCCTACCTCACGCAGTTCCTCGAGCGCGTCGCGACGCTGGGCGTCGGCATCAGCCGCGACTTCCTCGTGCCGGTGGAAGCGTGATCACGCGCTGAGCCAATGAAACTCAGCATCCATCACGAGACGCAGTACGAATACAGCGCGCCGCTGCGCTATGCCCTGCAGTCGATCCGCCTGACGCCGCAGCCGAGCGCGCATCAGACTGTCCTGCACTGGGCGGTGCACGCGCCCGGTCAGTTGTTCGCCGAGCGTGACGGCTACGGCAACCACGCCCACACCTGGAGCATGGCGCGGCGCGTCTTCCGCGGCGCGATACGCGCGGCCGGCCTGGTCGAGACGCACGCCTCGCCGTGGCTGGTCGACGCCGACGGCGTCCCGCCGCCGCCGCAGGTGTACCTGCGTCCCACCGAACTTGCGCCCTCGCATCGCCTGCTCGCCGAGCTTTCGCGCGAGCCGATGGCCGGCGGGGTGAGCGCACCCGGCGTGATGGCGCTGGCCGGCGCGGTGCGCGAACGCGTCGCCTATCGCAAGGGCGCGACCTCGGTGAAGACCAACGCGCTCGACGCGCTCGCGCTCGGCGCCGGGGTGTGTCAGGACCAGGCGCACGTGTTCATCGCGGCGTGCCGCTCGCTGGGCATCGCGGCGCGCTACGTCAGCGGCTATTTCTACGCGCCTGAGGCGCCGGCGCTGGCGAGCCATGCCTGGGCCGACGTCTGCATTGACATGGCGCAGCGCCTCTGGCTCAGCGTGGACATCACCCATGGCTGCCTGATGGACGAGCGCCATGTTCGATTGGCGGTCGGCCCCGACTATGCGGCCTGCCTGCCGATACGCGGCGTACGCTCGGGCGGTGGCGAGGAATCGATGCGGGTGAAGGTCGAGATCCGGCCGAGCTGAAGAAGGAAACACGGCATGTCCATCCACGTCGCGCTCAACCACGTGACCCATTACCGCTACGACCGGCCGATCAATCTCGGGCCGCAGGTCGTGCGCTTGCGTCCGGCGCCGCATTCGCGCACTCGCATCCTGAGCTACTCGATTCGCGTCGAGCCGGGTCAGCACTTCATCAACTGGCAGCAGGATCCGCAGTCGAACTACCTCGCGCGGCTGGTGTTTCCCGACAAGACCACGTCGTTTCGCATCGAGGTCGACCTGGTGGCCGAGATGTCGGTGCTCAACCCGTTCGACTTCTTCCTCGAGCCGTCGGCCGAGAACTTTCCATTCGAATACGACCCCGCACTCGCACACGAGTTGGCGCCGTACCTGGCGAAGGGGCCGCTGACGCCCACGTTCAAGACCTACCTCGCGAGCATCCCGCGCCAGAAGAAGCAGACCAACGACTTCCTGGTCGAGTTGAACCAGCGCCTGCAAAAAGACATCGCCTATCTCATTCGCCTCGAGCCCGGGGTGCAGACGCCGGAAGAGACGCTGGTCAACCAGAGCGGATCGTGCCGCGACTCGGGCTGGCTGCTGGTGCAGTTGATGCGCCACCTCGGGCTCGCGGCGCGGTTCGTCTCGGGCTATCTGATCCAGCTCAAGAGCGATGTGAAGTCGCTCGACGGACCGAGCGGCACCGAGGTCGATTTCACCGACCTGCATGCCTGGTGCGAGGTGTTCCTGCCCGGCGCCGGCTGGATCGGCCTGGACCCGACCTCGGGGCTGCTTGCCGGCGAAGGCCACATTCCGCTTGCCTGCTCGCCCGACCCGTCGTCGGCGGCGCCGGTGACCGGCGCGCTCGACGAATGCGAAACCGAGTTCGAGCACCGCATGTCGGTCACGCGCATCTGGGAAGCGCCGCGCGTCACACTGCCCTACAGCGACGCGCAGTGGGCGACGATCGAAGCGCTCGGCCACCGCGTCGACCAGGACCTGCGCCGCCACGACGTTCGCCTGACGCAAGGGGGCGAACCGACCTTCGTCTCCATCGACGACCGCGACGGCGACGAGTGGAACACCGAGGCGATGGGCCCGACCAAGCGGCTTCTCAGCGCCGACCTGATGGACAAGCTGCGCGCCAAGTACGGCCAAGGTGGCCTGCTGCACTACGGCCAGGGCAAGTGGTATCCGGGCGAGCAGTTGCCGCGCTGGTCGCTGAATCTGTTCTGGCGCAAGGACGGCGAACCGCTGTGGTCGCACCCGGAGCTCGTGGCCAGCGAGCACAAGGACGACGGCGTCACCGATATCGACGCGCAGCGTTTCCTGAGCGGCGTCGCCCAGCGCCTCGGGCTCGACCCGCAGTACGTGTTCCCGGCCTACGAAGACACCTGGTACTACCTCTGGCGCGAACGCAAGCTGCCGAGCAACGTCGACCCCTTCGACGCGCGCCTGTCCGACGCGATGGAGCGCGATCGGCTGCGCAAGGTGTTCGACCAGGGACTCGACAAGATCGTCGGCCATGTGCTGCCGATGGCGCGCAACGAGGATCCCGGGCCGAGCAGCCGGCCGCGCTGGCGATCGGGCTCCTGGTACCTGCGCGGTGACCGCTGCTTCCTGATCCCCGGCGATTCGGCGATGGGCTATCGCCTGCCGCTGGACTCGCAGCCCTGGGCCAAGGCCACCGACTTCCCATGGGTCCATCCGCCCGACCCGACGCAGCGCTTCGCGCCGCTGCCGCCGGCGGCTCAGCTGCGCCACGTCACCGGCGTGCGGCCGGTGCCGGCGGCGACCGGCGCGGGCGTCAAGGCGCCCGCCCCGTTCGAGTCGGCGGCGCGCATCACGCGCACCGCGCTGTGCGCCGAGCCGCGCGGCGGCCGGCTTTATCTTTTCATGCCGCCGACCTCGGCGCTGGAGGACTACCTCGAGATCGTCGCCGCGATCGAAGACACCGCCGTCCAGATGAAGCTGCCGGTGATCCTGGAAGGCTACGAGCCACCGAAGGACCCGCGCCTCGCGTTGCTGCGCGTCACGCCCGACCCCGGCGTGATCGAGGTCAACATCCATCCGGCGCACAGCTGGGAAGATCTGGTCGAGCAGACCACCCACCTCTACCAGGCCGCGCACGAGACGCGCCTGTCGACCGAGAAGTTCATGCTCGACGGCCGCCACACCGGCACGGGCGGTGGCAACCACTTCGTGCTCGGCGGCGCGACGGTCGGCGACTCGCCGTTCCTGCGCCGCCCCGACCTGCTCGCGAGCATGGTCGGCTACTGGCACAACCACCCGGCGCTGTCCTACCTGTTCTCCGGCCTGTTCATCGGCCCGACCAGCCAGGCGCCGCGCGTCGACGAAGCGCGCAACGACTCGGTCTACGAGATCGAGATCGCGTTCGCCGAGTTGCAGCGTGTCGTCGCGGAGCAGGGCGCGGACTGCCCGCCGTGGCTCATCGACCGGACGATGCGCAACCTGCTGATCGACGTGACCGGCAACACCCACCGTGCCGAGTTCTGCATCGACAAGCTGTACTCGCCCGACGGTCCGACCGGCCGCCTCGGCCTGCTCGAGATGCGCGCCTTCGAGATGCCGCCGCATGCGCGCATGAGCCTGACGCAGCAGCTGCTGATGCGCGCGCTGGTGTCGCGCTTCTGGGCCGAGCCGTACCGGCCGGCGCGCCTGAAGCGCTGGGGCACCGAACTGCACGATCGCTTCATGCTGCCGCACTTCGTCTGGGACGACCTCAGCGACGTCGTCGACGAGCTCAAGGCCTTCGGCTACGCCGTCGACGCCGACTGGTTCGCGCCGCACCTGAACTTCCGCTTTCCCCGCCTGGGCGACTTCAGCGCGCGCGGGGTCGACGTCGAGCTTCGCCTTGCGCTCGAGCCCTGGCATGTGATGGGCGAGGAGGGCGGGCAGGGGGGCACGGTGCGCTTCGTCGATTCGTCGGTCGAGCGGGTGCAGCTGAAGGTGACCGGCATGGTCGGCGATCGTCATGTGCTCACCTGCAACGGCCGGGTCGTGCCGCTGCAGCCCACCGGCAAGGTGGGCGAGTTCGTCGCCGGGGTGCGCTACCGCGCGTGGAACCCCGCGTCGGCACTGCACCCGTCGATCGACGTGCACGCGCCGCTGACCCTCGACATCGTCGACAGCTGGATGGGCCGCTCGATGGGCGGCTGCCAGTACCACGTGGCGCACCCCGGCGGGCGCAGCTACAGCACCTTCCCGGTCAACGCCTACGAGGCCGAGGCTCGGCGCCTCGCGCGCTTCTTCCGCATCGGCCACACGCCGGGGCGCATGGTGGTGCCCAAGGAAGAGCGCAACCCCAACTTCCCGTTCACGCTCGATTTGCGGCGCGCCCCTGCCTAAACTGAAGCGGCCGCCCGACGCGACGACCGGCGGCCGGTGCTGCCACAGCGATTTCGCTGCGTCACAACAGGAGTCCTTCATGGATAGAAGAATCAACCCGCCGCGCACGATCGCCGCGGCTGCAGTGCTGGCTGTCCTGTCGCTCACACCGGCATGGGCGGCGGACGCCCCCGCCGGCATGGGAATGACCGACCCCGGCGCGATCAAGTGGTACGACGTGCCGCCCAACATGCCCAAGGGCGGCAAGCTCGCGGTGCTGCAGGGCGATCCAGGGAAGTCCGGCCCCTTCGTCATTCGCTTGATGACGCCGGCCGGCTACAAGATCGCGCCGCACTGGCACACCCAGGCCGAGAACCTGACCGTCATCTCGGGCGCGCTGTACCTCGGCATGGGTGAAAAGTCGGAGCTGAAAAAGACCCATGCGCTGAGGGCCGGCGGCTTCCACTTCCTGCCGGGCAAGACGCCGCACTACGCCTTCACGAAGACGGCGACGGTGGTGCAGGTGCACGGCGAGGGGCCGTTCGACCTGACCTATGTCAACCCGGACGACAACCCGGAGAAGATGGCGAAGAAGTAGCCGTCGCTCGCGCCTCACGCAAACCCGCGGCCACGTCGCGACAATGCCCAACGACAATGGCGAGCGTGATGCGCGAATCCACCCCCTCATGCTGAGACAGCTCCTCTCCGGCTATTCCGCTCTCGACCATCGCTACGACGAGCTGCTGGCGGCGCCCGGGACGCCGCGGCCGCACTGGGAGGCCTTCCTGCGCTCGCTCGCCGACCGCGAAGGCGCCGAGGTCAGCGACACCCTGTCGCTGATGGAACGCGAGATCCGCGAAAACGGCATCACCTACAACGTCTATGCCGATCCGCGCGGCGCCGACCGGCTCTGGGAGGTCGACCCGCTGCCGCTGCTGCTGTCGGGCGACGAATGGGAAGCCATCGAGTCCGGCATCGCGCAGCGCGCCGAGCTGCTCAACCGCGTGCTGGCCGACATCTACGGCCCGCAGGAGCTGCTGCGATCCGGGGCGATCCCGCCGTCGGTGGTGTTCGGCCACAGCGGCTACCTGCACCAGGTGCAGGGCATCCGCCCGCCCGGCGGCGTGCACCTGTTCCAGTACGCGGCCGACCTGGCGCGTTCCCCCGACGGCCACTGGTGGGTGGTGGGCGACCGCACGCAGGCCCCGTCGGGCGCGGGCTATGCGCTCGAGAACCGGCTCGTCGTGTCGCACGTGTTCCCGCAGATGTTTCGCGAGCTGCATGTGCAGCGCCTCGCCTCCTTCTTCGCGGCGCTGCGCGATTCGTTGCTGCGCTGGGCGCCGCGCGGCGACGCGGCGCCGCTGGTCGTGCTGCTGACGCCGGGACCGTACAACGAGACCTACTTCGAACACGCGCTGCTCGCGCGCTACCTCGGCTTCGCCCTGGTCGAAGGCAGCGACCTCACGGTGCGCGACGGCCGCGTATGGATGAAGACGGTCGAGGGCCTGCAGCGCGTGCACGCGATCCTGCGCCGGCAGGACGACGACTACTGCGACCCGCTCGAGCTGCGCTCCGACTCGGCGCTCGGCGTGCCCGGCCTCACCGACTGCGCGCGCCGCGGCACGGTGATGCTCGCCAACGCACTCGGCTCCGGCGTGCTCGAGTCGGGCGCCTTGCTCGGCTACCTGCCGGGCCTGAGCGAGCAGCTGCTCGGCGAGCGGCTGTTGCTGCCGTCGATCGCGACCTGGTGGCTGGGCGAACCGGCCGCGCTGGCCGACGCCTGGGAGCGGCTCGACCATGTGCTGATCAAGCCGCTCGACCGCGCGTCGCGCGAGAAGGTGGCATACGGCGCCGACCTGTCCGACGACGAGCGCACGCTGCTGCATGCGCGCGTCGGCGCGCGCGCGCCGCGCTACGTGGCGCAGGAGTGGGTGCACGTGTCGCAGGCGCCGGTGCTGGAGCGCGGGCCCGGCGAGCTGTCCGAGCAGTTGAGGGCGCGCAACGTCGGCCTGCGCGTGTTTGCGGTCGCCACGCCCGACGGCTACCGGGTGATGCCCGGCGGCCTCACGCGTGTCGCCGGTGCCGGCGATTCGCGCGGCATCGCGATGCAGCGCGGCGGCCGCTCCAAGGACACCTGGGTGCTGTCGGACGCGCCGGTCAACGCATCGTTCTCGCTGCTCAGCCACACCGTCGAGCCGTCGGACCTGGTGACGGCACGTGCCAACCTGCCGTCGCGCACCGCGGAGAACCTGTTCTGGTTCGGCCGCTACGGAGAGCGCTGCGACGGCATCGTGCGGCTGCTGCGGGTGGCGATTGCCGGCGTGCTCGACGAAAGCGCCGACGAGGCCGACGGCCTTGCGCCGGTACTGGTGCTGGCGCAGCGCTTCGGCCTGATCGAGGCTACCGACAATCCCGGACCCGACCTGCTGCGTGCCGCCACCCATCCGGACGAGGCGCTGAGCCAACGCTTCAAGCAGCTGTCGCGCGTGGCCTTCAGCCTGCGCGACCGGATGTCGGTCGACAACTGGCGCACCCTCAACCAGCTGATCGGCGACCCGGTGTTCCAGCGCGGCGCGTCGCTACCGCTGGCGCTGGCCTGGCTGGACCGCGCGGTGACGTCGATGATGACCTTGTCGGGCTTCGTGCTCGACGGCATGACGCGCAGCATCGGCTGGCGCTTTCTCTCGATCGGCCGGCGCATCGAGCGCCTGTCCACGCTGTGCAGCGCGCTGCAGGTGGCCACGCGCGAAGGCCGCTCGCATGGACTCGACTGGCTGCTCGACCTGGCCGACTCGAGCGTGACCTACCGCTCGCGCTACCTCGTCGGGCCGGAGTGGCTGCCGGTGCTCGACCTGCTGGTGCGCGACGAGGCGAACCCGCGCTCGGTGGCATTCCAGATGAAGGGCCTGAGCGAGTACATCGCCAAGCTCGAACTGAGCCACGGCCGCTTTGCGAGCGGCGTGTTGAGCCCCGGCCACGCGGCGCTGCGCAACCTGGCGCCGCAGGACCTGCACCCGGAGAGTGAAGCGCTGGCGCAGGTGCTCGACCAGTTGCACCGTGCGGCGCTTGCGGTGTCGGACGAACTGAGCCTGAAGTTCTTCTCGCATGCCACCTCGCGCAGCGTGCTCTCGTTGGTGGCCTGATGACTGCCGAACGCTACGCCGTCGAGCACGAGACCCGCTATGCCTACACCGCGCCGGTGTCGCAGTCGTGGCAGCTTGCCCGCCTGACGCCACGCGCGTTGCCGTGGCAGACGCTGGTGTCGCATTCGCTGCAGATCGACCCCATTGCCGACGAGTGCCATGACGCCGCCGACAGCTTCGGCAACAGCGTCACCCACTTCGGCCTGCATGGCGCGCACCGGCTGCTGCGGGTGCGCATGCAATGCATCGTCGACGTGGACGAGCGGCCGGCGCCGAAGGCGGCGCAAGACACGACGTGGGAGGCGGTGCGCGAAGGCCTGCGTGATGCGTCGCCGGCCGATCGCTTGGTCGTCGCGCGCATGACCGAGCCGACACCCCTGGTGCCGTTGTCCGAAGGGGCGAGGGTCTATGCCGCGGCCTCGCTCGCGGCCGGCCGGCCCTGGCTCGCCGCGGTCGACGACCTGATGCACCGCATCCACGCCGACTTCGAGTTCGACCCGGGCGCCACGACGGTCAGCACCTCGGTCGACGAGGTGCTGCACCAGAAGCGCGGCGTGTGCCAGGACTTCGCCCACCTGATGCTCGCCTGCCTGCGCGAGCATGGCCTGCCGGCGCGCTACGTGTCGGGCTACCTGCTCACCGACCCGGCACCCGGCCAGCCGCGGCTGATGGGCGTCGATGCGTCGCATGCCTGGGTGGCGGCCTGGTCACCGGCGCACGGCTGGGTCGAGTTCGACCCCACCAACGACCAGCGTGCCGACCGGCGCTACATCACCCTCGCCTGGGGCGCCGACTTCGCCGACGTGGTGCCGCTGCGCGGCGTGATCCTCGGCGGCGGCACGCAGGAGATGGAGGTCTCGGTCAGCGTGATCCCCCAACGGTAGGCTTCGCGGGGGCGGGCGTAGGGTGGGCTTCAGCCCACGCGTTTGTTCGCGCGCGGGTCGCGTGGGCTGAAGCCCTACCCTACGCCCACCCCACAAGTCATCTGCTGCGCAACGTCTATGGCCCACCCAGCGCCACATACAACCACGCCCGCGCCTTGTCCCAGCGCCGCCTCACCGTGCGCTCGGTGATGCCCTGGTGCTCGGCGATCTCCTGCTCGCTGTAGCCGCCGAAATATCGCATCTCGACCAGCTGCGCGAGCTCGGGGTCGAGCGCCTCGAGTTCGAGCAGCGCATCGTTGACGCGCAACAGCTCGTCGCTCGCGCTGCGGTCGGCGATCTGCAGCGCGTCGTCTCCCAGCGTCACATGCTCGGCGCCGCCGCCGTGCCGCTCGGCCTGGTGCTCGCGCGCGGCGTCGATGATGATGTTGCGCATCGTCTTTGCGGCGTAGGCGAAGAAGTGCCGCCGGTCCTCCAGCCGCAGGCCATGGCTGCCGACCAGCCGCATGAAGCTCTCGTGGACCAGCATCGTCGTGTTCATCGCATCGGCGCGCCCTTGCTGGCGCAGCCGCGCGTGGGCCACGCGGCGCAGGTCGGGGTAGAGCGAGGCGAACACCTGGTCGAGCGCGTCCCGGTCGCCTTGCGTGGCTTGCACCAGCAGCAGGGTGATCGGCGGCAGGTCGGGTGGGTTGTCCAGGGGCATCGATGGCGGGTGCGAATGTGGCTGCACATTGTCCGCCTTCGCACGGGCCGGACGCGGGGTTGCAAGCTCGGGATTCCATCGCGCCGGGCGCGCGCCTAAGATCGCCTGACACTTGTTACACCCAGCGCATGAACAGCACGCCCGAGCAGCAGTGGTCCGCGCTGTCGGCTCTTTACGAAGAGGCCGACGCGCTGCCGGCACACGCGCTGGCGGGCTGGCTCGTGCGGCTCGAGCGCGCGCAGCATCCCCTGCTGCCGCAGCTCAAGCGCATGCTCGAGGCGCGCCAGCAGATCGACACCGACGGCTTCCTCGGCTCGCTGCCCAAGCTGTCGAGCGTCGATCCGCAGCCCGCCACGGGCTGGACGGCCGCGAGCCGCGTCGGGCCCTATCGGCTGGTGCGTCCGCTCGGCGAGGGCGGCATGGCCGAGGTGTGGCTCGCCGAGCGCGATGACGGCGCGTTCAAGCGCCAGGTCGCGGTGAAGCTGCCGTATCCGCGGCCGGGGCGCGAGTCGTTCGCGCTGCGCTTCGACCGCGAGCGCGACATCCTCGCCAGCTTGCGTCACTCCAACATCGCCGGCCTGTTCGATGCCGGCGTCACGAAGGACGGCCAGGCCTGGCTGGCGCTCGAATACGTCGAGGGCGAACCGATCTCGAGCTTCTGCGACCGGCAGCGCCTGAGCCTGCGCGAGCGCGCGACGCTGTTCCGCCAGGTGCTGCTCGCGGTGCAGCACGCGCATGCGAACCTGGTGATCCATCGCGACCTGAAGCCGGCCAACATCCTCGTCACGTCGCAGGGCGAAGTGCGACTGCTCGACTTCGGCATCGCCAAGCTGCTGGAGGCCGAAGGCGATGCGACCCCCGAGACCGAGCTCACCCGCCAGGCGGGCCGCTCGCTCACGCCGCGCTACGCGAGCCCCGAGCAGCTCACCGGCCAGCCGCTGACGATTGCCTGCGACGTGTATTCGCTCGGCGTGGTGTTCTACGAGCTGCTGTGCGGCGAGCGGCCGTACGAGTTGAAGGTCGACTCGGCCGCGCAACTCGAGCACGCGATCATGGAAACCGAGCCGCGCGCGCCCAGCCGCCGCGCGCTGGTCGACGCGGCCGCGCAAGCCCGCGGTACCAGCGTGAAGGCCTTGCGCCGCGGCCTCGCGCCCGAGCTCGACGCGATCGCGCTGCGCTGCCTGGCCAAGCAGCCGGTGGCGCGCTATTCGTCGGTGGACGCGGTGCTCGCCGACATCGACCGCTGGCTCGCCGGCGAAGCCGTGTTGGCGCGCGCACCCGGGGCGTGGTACCGCTTCAGCAAGTTCGCGGCGCGGCATCGGCTTGGCGTGGGGCTGGGGGTGGCGGCAGTGCTGTCGCTCGCGGCGGTGGCGGCGGTGGCGGTGGTGATGGGCATTCAGGCGCGCGAAGAATCGGCCCGCGCGGTGGCTGCGCGAGACTTCATGCTGAATCTGTTCAAGCGCGCCGACCAGGAGAAGTCGCGTGGCGCCGACATCACGGCGCGCGAACTGCTGGAAGGTGGGCGCAGGGATTTGCTGAGTCGCCTGGAAGGGCAGCCGCGCTTGCAGGCCGAACTG
>DASXQQ010000415.1:0-4813 GCA_036507085.1 Piscinibacter sp.
GCCTCCGAGCTGACCGGCTGGCGCATCAACATCATGACGGCCGAAGAATCGCAGTCCAAGCAGGCCGAGGAAAGCGACTCGGTGCGCAAGCTGTTCGTCGAGAAGCTCGACGTCGACGTCGAGGTGGCCGACATCCTGATCGCCGAGGGATTCTCCAGCCTCGAGGAAGTGGCCTACGTCCCGATGCAAGAAATGCTCGAGATGGAAGGCTTCGACGAGGACACCGTCAACGAGCTGCGCACCCGCGCCAAGGATGCGCTGCTGACGATGGAAATCGCCCGCGAAGAGAAGGTCGACGACGTCTCGCAGGACCTGCGCGACCTCGAAGGCCTGTCGCCCGAGCTGATTGAAAAGCTCGCCGACGGCGGCATCCACACCCGCGACGACCTCGCCGACCTGGCGGTCGACGAACTGACCGAGATTTCCGGTGTCGACGAAGCGCTCGCCAAGGCGTTGATCATGAAGGCGCGTGAACACTGGTTCACCGTCTGAGGACGATCACGCTGAACACCGAGCGCACGCCGCCCCGCAAGACCCAAGCAAGGACTCAACAATGGCTGTGACCACCGTCGCCCAATTCGCTGCAGAGCTGAACCGCTCCGCTGCGGCGCTGCTCGAGCAGCTGCTGTCGGCGGGCGTACGCAAGGCGTCGACGGACGACGCGCTGACCGACGCCGACAAGGAGCGCCTGCTCGACCACTTGCGTTCGACCCACGGCACCATCGGTGGCGAACGCAAGAAGATCACGCTCACCCGCAAGTCGACCAGCGAGATCAAGCAGGCCGACGCGAGCGGCAAGGCCCGCACCATCCAGGTCGAGGTGCGCAAGAAGCGCACCTTCGTCAAGCGCGACGAGACGCCGTCGGCCGAAGCACCGGCCGAGCCGGTGATCGACGACGCCGAACTGGAGCGCCGCGAGCTCGAAGCCCACGCGCAGGCCGAACTGCTGCGCCGCCAGGAAGCCGAACTGGAAGAAAAGCGCCGCCTGCGCGAAGAGCAGCTGCGCGCCGAGCGCGAAGCGGCCGAAGCCCGCCAGCGCGAGGCCGCCGAAGCGGCCGCCAAGGCCGCCGCCGAGGCAGCGGCTGCCGCCAAGGCGGCGGGCACCCCGCCGCCCCCGGCCGCCGCGCCGGCGCCCGTCGAGCCGCCCAAGCCGGTGCTGCGGGTGATCAAGGCCGCCGACGTCGTCGACGAAGAGAAGCAGCGTGCCGTCGACCTTGCCAAGCGTCGCAAGACCGCCGAAGACGAAGCGGCGGCGATTCGCGCCATGATGTCGGCGCCGAAGAAGGTACTGACGGCGAAGAAGCCGGAAGAGCCTGCCAAGCCCATAGCCGGCAAGGAAGGCATCAAGGGCACGATCCACAAGGCCGCCGCGACGCCGGGCGCGCCCGGTGCTCCGGGCGTTGCCAAGCCCGGCGACAAGAAATCGGTCAAGTCGGAAAAGCTCTCGTCGAGCTGGGCCGACGACGCCGCGAAGAAGCGCGCCGTCAAGGGCCGCACCGACGCACCGGCCGGCGGCGCACGTCCCGGCTGGCGCGCGCCGCGCGGCGGACGCCGGGGCGACCGTGGCGACGGCGGCACGTCCAGCTTCGTGGCGCCGGCCGAGCAGCAGGTGCAGGAAGTGCACGTGCCCGAAACCATCAGCGTCGCGGACCTGGCGCACAAGATGTCGGTCAAGGCCTCCGAGGTCATCAAGCAGTTGATGAAGCTGGGCCAGATGGTCACCATCAACCAGCAGCTCGACCAGGAGACCGCGATGATCCTGGTCGAGGAAATGGGCCACAAGGCGTTTGCCGCCAAGCTGGACGACCCGGAAGCCTTCCTCGAAGAGGGCGAGACCGAGGCCACCCACGAGTTGCTGCCGCGCGCCCCGGTCGTCACCGTGATGGGTCACGTCGACCACGGCAAGACCTCGCTGCTCGACTACATCCGCCGCGCCCGCGTGGCCGCCGGCGAGGCCGGCGGCATCACGCAGCACATCGGCGCCTACCACGTCGACACGCCGCGCGGCATGATCACCTTCCTCGACACGCCGGGCCACGCCGCGTTCACCGCGATGCGCGCGCGCGGCGCCAAGGCGACCGACATCGTCATCCTGGTGGTGGCGGCCGACGACGGCGTGATGCCGCAGACCAAGGAAGCGATCCACCACGCGAAGGCGGCGGGCGTGCCCATCGTCGTCGCGATGAACAAGATCGACAAGCCCGAGGCGAACATCGAGCGCCTGAAGTCGGAACTGGTGGCCGAACAAGTGGTGCCGGAAGACTTCGGCGGCGATTCGCCGTTCGTGGCGGTCTCGGCCAAGACCGGCCAGGGCATCGACGCGCTGCTCGAACAGGTGCTGCTGCAGGCCGAGGTGCTCGAACTGACGGCGCCCACCGATGCGATGGCCAAGGGCCTGGTCATCGAAGCGCAGC
The DNA here is from genome assembly GCA_036507085.1 of Piscinibacter sp. Lineage (GTDB taxonomy): Bacteria > Pseudomonadota > Gammaproteobacteria > Burkholderiales > Burkholderiaceae_C > Albitalea. The sequence goes on from DASXQQ010000415.1 coordinate 2,415, forward strand.
TCGACAAGGGCCGCGGCCCGGTCGCCACGGTGCTGGTGCAATCGGGCACCTTGAAGCGCGGCGACGTGGTGCTGGCCGGCTCGAGCTACGGTCGCGTGCGCGCGATGCTCGACGAGAACGGCAAGCCGACCACCGAAGCCGGCCCGTCGCTGCCGGTCGAGATCCAGGGCCTGACCGAAGTGCCGCAGGCCGGCGACGAGTTCATGGTGCTCGGCGACGAGCGGCGCGCCCGCGAAATCGCGACCTTCCGCTCCGGCAAGTACCGCGACGTGAAGCTCGCCAAGCAGCAGGCCGCCAAGCTCGAGAACATGTTCGAGACCATGGGCCAGGGCGAAGCGCAGACACTGGCCTTGATCATCAAGGCCGACGTCCAGGGCTCGCAGGAAGCGCTCGCGCAATCGCTGGTCAAGCTCAGCACCGACGAGGTCAAGGTGCAGATCGTGCATGCCGCGGTGGGCGGCATCAGCGAGTCCGACATCAATCTCGCGATCGCGTCCAAGGCCGTCATCATCGGCTTCAACACGCGCGCCGATGCCGGCGCGCGCAAGCTGGCCGAAGGCAACGGCGTCGACATCCGCTACTACAACATCATCTACGACGCGGTCGACGAGGTGAAGGCAGCGATGACCGGCATGCTCGCGCCCGAGCAGAAGGAAGAGCTCATCGGCACGGCGGAGATCCGCACCGTGTTCGTGGCGTCGAAGATCGGCACGGTGGCCGGCTCGATGGTCACCTCGGGGCTGGTGCGCCGCGGCGCGCGTTTCCGCCTGCTGCGCGACAACGTGGTGGTCTACACCGGCGAGATCGAATCGGTGCGCCGCTTGAAGGACGACGTGCGCGAAGTCAAGGAAGGCTTCGAGTGCGGCATCAAGCTGAAGAACTACAACGAGATCAAGGAAGGCGACCAGCTGGAAGTCTTCGAGGTCAAGGAAGTGGCTCGAACCTTGTAAGGCGGACTGGGTCTCAACCCCGAACCCCGCCCTCCAAAAGATGGCGGGGTTTGTCTTTGACGGGACAGCAGCATGAAACACAAGCGATCCATCCCCAACCGGAGCTTCCGCATCGCCGACCAGATCCAGCGCGATGTGGCGGAGCTGATCCGCGGGTTGAAGGATCCGCGCGTCGGCATGGTGACGGTCAATTCGGTCGAGGTGACGCCGGACTACGCGCACGCCAAGGTGTTCTTCTCGCTGCTGGTCGGCGACCCGCAGGAGTGCGAAACCGCGCTGAACGAAGCCGCGGGCTTCATCCGCAACAGCCTGTTCAAGCGGCTGCAGATCCACACGGTGCCGACGCTGCATTTCGTGTTCGACCGCACCACCGAACGCGCGGCCGAGTTGACGATGCTGATCAACCAGGCCAACGCAAACCGGGCGAAGGAATGATGTTCCGCTAGGGTGGGCTTCAGCCCACGCGTCCCGCGCGAAGGCCACAGAAACCCCGTGGGCTGAAGCCCACCCTACGAAGTTGCGACGCTCACCAACAAGACCATGCAAGCCACCCGTCCACGCATCCCCAAGCGCGCCGTTCACGGCGTGCTGCTGCTCGACAAGCCGCTCGGCCTGTCGAGCAACGACGCGTTGCAGAAGGCCAAGCGCTTGTACCGCGCCGAGAAGGCGGGCCACACCGGCACGCTCGACCCGCTGGCCACCGGCCTGCTGCCGCTGTGCTTCGGCGCAGCGACCAAGTTTTCCCAGGTCAGCCTGGATGCCGACAAGCGCTACCTCGCAACCCTGAAGCTCGGCGTCACCACGCGCACCGCCGACGCCGAGGGCGAGGTGCTGCAACGCCGCGACGTCGACGTCTCGCTGGCGCAGATGCAAGCCGCTTGCGAACGCTTCAGCGGCGAGATCGAGCAGGTGCCGCCGATGCATTCCGCGCTGAAGCGTGATGGCCGTGCCTTGTATGAATACGCCCGCGCCGGGGTCGAGGTGGAGCGCGACGCACGGCGCATCACGATTCATCGCATAGACATCGTCGGCGGTCAGGATGACGAATGGACGCTCGACGTTCACTGCAGCAAGGGCACCTACATCCGCACGCTGGCCGAGGACATCGGCGAGGCGCTGGGCTGCGGCGCGCACCTCGTCGCGCTGCGGCGCACCGGCAGCGGGCCGCTGACGCTGGACGGGGCGCACACGCTGGAGCAACTCGGCGCGATGAGCGAAGCCGAACGCGACGCCGCGCTGCTCGATGCCGACACGCTGCTCGCCGACTGGCCGCTGGTGCGCCTGGACACTGAAGACGCCGGCCGCTTTCTGAGCGGCGTGCGCCGCCGCCTGCCGCTCGCCGACGCGCCGCAGGTGCGCGTCTACGGCCCGCAGCCCAAGGCCTTCCTCGGCAGCGGGCACATCGCCGGCGGCGAACTGATTTCAAACAGGCTCTTGAGCCCGGTGGAG
>DASXQQ010000416.1:0-3540 GCA_036507085.1 Piscinibacter sp.
ACAAATGGGGTAAAGCGCGCCTGCGGCGCGCACTGGCGGAGCCGCCACGCGGCGGGGGCGGCTCTTGAGAAGAATCCTGATTGGCGACGAAACTCAGCTTGACTCACGCGCGCCCCCCTCACCCTCCTTCGACAGGCTCAGGACAGGCCAAGCCTCTCCCCCGAGTACGGTGGAGAGGGAGCAAAGGTGCCCCCTCTCCCGCTTGCGGGAGAGGGTTGGGGTGAGGGTGTGCGCCGGCCGCCGACGCTTCGAGCTGAAGCTGCGCTCTCTGCGACTCTGCGGTGAAGGTATGGGTGTGCTCAGTAGATGTCCGGCTCGGCCGTCGGCTGCGTGCCTTCGAGAAAGTCGAAGTCGCAACCCGCGTCGGCCTGCGTCACCCGCTCGGCGAACAGCGCACCGTAGCCGCGCCGGTAGCGCGGCGGCGGTGGCTGCCAGGCGGCGCGGCGGCGCGCGAGTTCCTCGTCGCTCACCTGCAGGTGCAGCCGGCGCGCCGCGACGTCGAGCTCGATGCGGTCTCCCGTTTGCACCAGCGCCAGCGGCCCGCCGACGAACGCTTCGGGCGCCACGTGCAGCACGCAGGCGCCGAAACTGGTGCCGCTCATGCGGCAGTCGCTCACGCGCACCATGTCGCGCACGCCTTGGGCCAAGAGCTTCTTCGGGATCGGCAGCTGGCCCCATTCGGGCATGCCGGGGCCGCCGAGCGGGCCGGCGTTCTTCAGCACCAGCACGCTGTCGGCGTCGACCTCGAGCGCCGGGTCGTCGATGCGCGCCTGCAGGTCGGCGTAGTCCTCGAACACCACCGCCGCGCCGGTGTGGCGGTGCAGCCGCGCTTCGGCCGCGGCCGGCTTGATGACGGCGCCGTTCGGCGCCAGGTTGCCGCGCAGCACCGCGAGGCTGCCGCCGCTCGCCAGCGCCTTCTCGAGCGGCAGGATCACGTCGTCGTTGAAGACCTGCGCGCCGGCGATGTTCTCGCCCAGCGTCTTGCCGTTGGCGGTGAGCGCGTCGAGCCGGAGCCGCCCGCCCAGGCGGTTCAGCAGCGCGGGCAGGCCGCCGGCGTAATAGAAGTCTTCCATCAGGTACTGGCCGGCCGGGCGCAGGTTGGCGATCAGCGGCGTGTCGCGCGCGATCGCGTCGAAGCGATCCAGGTCGAGCATCACCCCGGCGCGGCGCGCCATCGCGATCAAATGCACCAGCGCATTGGTCGAGCCACCGAGTGCGACCACGGTGGTCACCGCGCTGTCGAAGGCATCCGGCGTCAGCAGTTGCGCCGGACGCAGGTCGCTCCACACCATCTCGACGATGCACCGGCCGGTGGCCACCGCCATTTGCGCATGGCGCGAATCGGGCGCCGGGATGCTGGCGGCGCCGGGCAAGGTGAGGCCCAACGCCTCGGCGGCACTGGTCATCGTCGAGGCCGTGCCCATCGTCATGCAGTGGCCGGGCGAGCGCGCGATGCCCGACAGCACGCCTTCCCATTGCTCGATCGCCAGCGTGCCGGCGCGCACTTCGGCCCAGTGCTTGAACATGTCGCTGCCGGAGCCCAGCGTTTGGCCCTGGAAGCTGCCACGCAGCATCGGGCCGGCCGGCATGAAGATCATCGGCAGGCCCATCGAGGTCGCGCCCATGATCAGGCCGGGCGTCGTCTTGTCGCAGCCGCCCATCAACACGACGCCGTCCACCGGGTGCGAGCGCAGCAGCTCCTCGGTCTCCATCGCGAGCAGGTTGCGATAGAGCAGCGGGCTCGGTTTCTGGAACGGCTCGGCAATCGACATCGCCGGCATCTCGAGCGCGAAGCCGCCGGCCTGCAGCACGCCGCGCTTCACCTCCTCGACCCGTGCCTTGAAGTGCGAATGGCAGGGGTTGATGTCGCTCCAGGTGTTGAGCACCGCGATCACCGGCTTGCCGGCGTATTCGCTGCGCTCGAAGCCGAGCTGCGCCATGCGCGAGCGGTGGTTGTAGGTGCGCATCGTCAGCTGGCCGAACCAGCGGTGGCTGCGCAACTGCTCGGGAGAGATCTTCGTCATGGTCGCTTGCCGAACTCGACCTTCTCTGCCGTCCACGCCGCCGCCTGCTCGCTCAGGCTGAAGCCGAGGCCGGGCCGGTTCGGGACGATCATCCGGCCGTTCCTGATCTGCAGCCGCTCGTTGAACATCGGCTCCAGCCACTCGAAGTGCTCGACCCAGGGCTCGCGCGCGTAGGCCGCCGCGAGGTGGAGGTGGATCTCCATCGCGAAGTGCGGCGCGAGGCGCAGGTTCTTCTGGTCGGCGAGCGACAGGATCTTCAGGAACGGCGTGATGCCGCCGACCCGCGGCGCATCGGGCTGGATGAAGTCGACCGCGTTGTTGCGGATCAGCTCGTAGTGCTCGGCCACGCTGGTCAGCATCTCGCCGGTGGCGATCGGTGTGTCCAGCTGGGCGGCGAGCGCCGCGTGGCCTTCGGCGTCGTAGGCGTCGAGCGGCTCCTCGATCCAGGTCAGGTTGAACTGCTCGAGGATGCGGCCAAAGCGCTGCGCCGTCGGCCGGTCCCATTGCTGGTTGGCGTCGACCATGAAGGGCAGGTTGTCGCCGAGGTGCTGGCGCACCGCCTGCACCCGCTTCAGGTCGACCATCGGGTCGGGCTGGCCGACCTTGATCTTGATGCCGCCGATGCCTTTTTCAACCGACTTCGAAATGTTCTCGAGCACCTGCTCGATCGGCATCGACAGGTAGCCGCCCGAGGTGTTGTAGCACTGCACCGAATCGCGGTGCGCGCCGAGCAGCTTGGCCAGCGGCAGCTTCGCGCGCTTGGCCTTCAGGTCCCACAGCGCGATGTCGAAGGCGGCGATCGCCTGCGTCGCAAGCCCGCTGCGACCGACCGACGCGCCAGCCCAGATGAGCTTGTCCCACAGCCGCGCGATGTCGTTCGGGTCTTCACCGATCAGCTCGGGCGCGATCTCCTTCGCATGGGCGTACTGGCCACGGCCGCCGGCGCGCTTGGAGTAACTGAAGCCGATGCCCTGGTGGCCTTCGCGGCTGGCGATCTCGGCAAACAGGAAGGCGATCTCGGTCAGCGGCTTCTGCCGGCCGGTGAGCACCTTTGCGTCGCTGATCGGCGCGGCGAGCGGCAGAAACACCAGCGACAGCTTGACCCAGTCGATGCGGTCGGTCGTGGCCTCGCCGGCGGCGAGACCGGCGGCCAGCGGGTTGACAGGAATCGCTCGGGTGTCGGTGGGCATGGTGGCTCCTGGTTGGCTCATTCGGGTTGGATGCAGGCGGTCTTGATCACATGCGTCCAACGCTAGCTCTCGCTCTTGACGAACGCGGTGTAGGCCTTGGCGCCTTGCGGCGGAACGATGAACGGATCATGTTGAAGTCCTCGATTGAATCAGGAACGGGGCGCCGGCGCCACGCCCGCGGCCTGCAACAGGACACCGGCACATGGGTGGGGCACACCGGCCGGCGTGCTCGATGTCGCGACGGTCGCATCCAGCAGCCGGGCTGACCGTCTGACGGTCTGCTTCAGAGACGAGCGGCTCTTGATTGCGACGGGCGCTGCCGACCC
>DASXQQ010000417.1:0-16783 GCA_036507085.1 Piscinibacter sp.
TGCTCGGCACGGTCGGCTTGCTGCAAACGGTTCCGTCGCTCGCGCTGCTCGCGTTCCTGATTGCGCTGGTCGGCGGCATCGGCTTGCTGCCGGCGGTGCTGGCGCTGTTCTTGTACGCACTGCTGCCGATCGTTCGCAACACCCACGCTGGACTCACGGGCGTGTCCAAGGGCCTCGCCGATGCGGCGCTGTCGCTCGGCCTGACCCGCCGCCAGTGCCTGCGCCATGTTCAGCTGCCGCTGGCCACACCGACGCTGATGGCCGGCGTGAAGACCGCTGCGGTCATCAACGTCGGCACCGCGACGCTGGCCGCTTTCATCGGCGCCGGCGGTTTCGGCGAGCGCATCGTCGCCGGCCTGGCGGTCAACGACAGCGATGCGATGCTCGCCGGCGCGTTGCCTGCCGCCGCGTTGGCGCTGCTGGTGCAATGGGTCTTCGATGTGGCGGAACGCGCGCTGATTCGAACACCCCGTCCAACCTGATCCACCCGAGGAGCCACCCGCATGAATTCGCTGACGCCATTCGAAACCGCGGAACCCGACGAAGACGCGATGGTCGAGGACCTGATCGGCATCCTTCGACGCAAGATGGAGCGCGACTACGCCGCAGGCGCCACCAAGCGCGACGCCCATCCGAAGCATGTCGGCCTGTTGCGTGCGAGCTTCAGCGTCGAGCCCGATCTTCCGCTGCACCTGCGCGTCGGCGTGTTCGCTCAGGCCGCCACCTACGACAGCTGGGTGCGGCTGTCGAATGCCAACGGCACGCCGCAGTCGGATGCGGTGGCGGACATCCGCGGCTGCGCGATCAAGCTGCTCGGGGTCGTCGGCGAGCCCATCGCCGAGAGCGACGAGCCGGGCTCGCAGGACTTTCTTCTGGTCAGCATACCGACGATGCCGCTCGGTACGGTGAAGCTGTTCCACGACGCGATCTACTACAGCATCGAGCGCTCGCGCCTGTTCTTCCTCGCCAAGATGCTGCTGACCGGCCAATCGCGGGTGCTCACGGAGCTGCAACGCGCGAAGACCCACCCCACGTCGCCGCTCGACATTCGCTACTGGAGCACCACGCCCTACCGGTTCGGCACCGACCGCGTCGTGAAGTATTCGCTGCGGCCGACTTCGGCCCGCCGCAGCGTGCTGCCATCCACGCTCAGCGACAACTACCTCAGCGACAACCTGCAGCAGCATCTGGCGCAGGCCGATGCGAGCTTCGACTTCATGCTGCAGCTGCGCACCGAGCCGGCGGCGATGCCGGTCGAGGACTCGGCGGTGGAGTGGCGCGAGGAGGCGTCGCCTTTCGTCAAGGTCGCCACGCTGCGCATCGCCTCGCAGGACTTTCGCACCGCCGAGCGCGATGAACTGGCCGAAGCGCTCGCGTTTTCACCGGCGCATGCACGCGTCGAGCACCGGCCGCTCGGTGCTGTCAACCGCGCCCGCATGCGCATCTACAAGGCGCTGTCGGACTTTCGACGCCAGCGCGATCGGCGCACAGCGGCCCCTTGAGGCGCGCAGCGGCCGGCGCCGGGCGACAATCGCGGCATGGACTTCGCGCTCTGGCTCACGCTCGCACTCACCCTCGTCAATCTCATCCTGATCCTCTGGCTCGGCCTGCGCCGGCGCCCTGCCGACGACGCCGAGCGCGCAGTCGCCCAGCTCGCCCAGGCCTGGCGCGCCGAGTCCGAGCGGCTCGAGCGCGAGCTGCGTGACGAGGTCGGCCGCAGCGCGGTGAGCACGCGGCTCGAACTGGGCAACACGCTGGGCTTGCTGCAGCAGACGCTGGTCAATCAGCAGGGCGAGGCGGCGCGCACCCACAACGAGCAGGTCCAGGCCTCGCGCGAGGCGCTGGACGGGGCACTGAAGCGATCCTCCGACGCGCTGGTCGAGCAATTGCGCGCGCTGTCGGATGGCAACGAACGGCGCCTGGCCGAAGTGAAAACGGCGGTCGAGCAGCGACTCACGGCCCTGCAGCAGGGCAACGAGCAGAAGCTCGAGCAGATGCGCGCGACGGTCGACGAGAAGCTGCACGCGACGCTGGAGGCGCGGCTCGGCGAAAGCTTCAAGCAGGTGGCCGACCGGCTCGACCAGGTGCACCGCGGGCTGGGCGAAATGAAGTTGCTCGCCAAGGACGTCGGCTCGCTCAACCGCGTGCTGACCAACGTGAAGACGCGCGGCATCTTCGGCGAGGTGCAGCTCGCCGGCTTGCTCGAACAGGTGTTCACGCCCGAGCAGTTCGCGAGCAACGTCGAGACCGTGCCGGGCAGCGGCGCGCGCGTCGAGTTCGCGATCAAGCTGCCGGGCCAGCGCGAAGACGGCGCACCGTTGTGGCTGCCGATCGACGCGAAGTTTCCGCGCGAAGACTACGAACGGCTGGTCGAGGCGCAGGAGCGTGCCGACCCGGTGGGCGTCGAGGCCGCGGGGCGAGCCATCGAGAACCGCTTGCGCATCGAGGCGCGGACGATTCGCGACAAGTACGTCGCTCCGCCGCACACCACCGACTTCGGCATCATGTTCGTGCCGACCGAGGGCCTGTACGCCGAGGCGCTGCGCCGCCCGGGGCTGGTCGAGGGCATGCAGCGCGAACACAAGGTGATGCTCGCCGGGCCCACCACCTTGCTTGCCACGCTGACCAGCCTGCAAATGGGCTTTCGCACGCTCGCGCTGGAGAAACGCAGTGCCGAAGTCTGGGAAGTGCTGGGCGCGGTGAAGACGGAGTTCGGCCGGTTCGGCGAGGTGCTCGCGAAGACCAAGAAGAAGCTCGACGAAGCGAGCAACACCATCGACGCCGCCGAACGCCGAACGCGAGCGATGACGCGCACCTTGAAGTCGGTAGAAGCCGTTTCAGAGGGCCGCGTGCAGGCCTTGCTGCCGGGCTTGCAGGCCGAGTTCGCCGACGACGAGGATGTGGTTTGACCCGCTTTTCGCGGCCGCTGCTCGCGCTGATCCTCGGCCAGATCGCGCTGCATTCGTGCATGGCCGGGGTGCGCATGGCCGCACCGTTGCAGGCGCTGCGCCAGGGTCACAGCGAATGGGCGGTGGGCGTGCTGATGGCCTTGTTCGCCACCGCGCCGATCGTGCTCGCGCTGCCGGCCGGGCGCATGGCCGACCGCCACGGCTACCACCGCCCGCTGCATGTCGCGGTCGGACTGTCGCTCGCCGGCGGCGTGGTGCCGGCGCTCACCAGCCACTACCTCGCGATGTGCCTGGCCGCGCTGCTCACCGGCGCCGGTGCGAATTTCGGCCTGATCACGATCCAGCGCACCGCCGGGCGCATGGCCACCGACGCGACCGAGCGCATGCGTGTGTTCAGCTGGCTCGGCCTCGCGCCGGCGCTCGCGAACCTGGTCGGGCCGGTGGTGGCCGGCGCGATCATCGACCTCGCGGGCTTTCGCGCCGCCTTCGCCGTGCTGATGCTGATGCCGCTGGCGGCACTGTTCTGGGCCCGCGGTGTGCCGCTCGAAGCGCGCCCCGAGCCGGCCGCGACGCTCACGCGTCCACCGGCCTCATGGGAACTGCTGCGCTCGCCGCAGCTGCGCCACCTGCTGCTGTTGAACTGGCTGCTCTCGGCGAGCTGGGACGTGCACACCTTCGTGCTGCCGATCCTCGGTCACGAGCGCGGCTTGAGCGCGTCGGCGATCGGCGCCATCCTCGGCGTGTATGCGCTCGCGGTGGCCACGGTGCGCTTCGCCATTCCCCTGCTGGCACACCGGCTGAGCGAGTCGCAGGTGCTGGCCGGCGCGATGCTCGCCACCGCGCTGGTCTTCGCGATCTATCCGTTCACCCGCTCGGCTTGGCCGATGGCGATCTGTGCGGTGCTGCTCGGGATGGCGCTGGGCTCGGTGCAGCCGATGATCATGTCGATGCTGCACCACATCACGCCGCCGCAACGCCATGGCGAGGCGATTGCGCTGCGTTCGATGACGATCAATTTGTCCAGCTCGCTGATGCCGCTGCTGTTCGGCGCCGTCGGTGCGGCGTTGGGCGCGGCCTCGCTGTTCTGGCTGATGGGCGCGGCGGTCGGCGCCGGCAGCGTTCCGGCGCGGCGCATGGGGGCTGCGCCGGTGGAGACGGCGAGGGCCTGTTCACGCTAAATGCGTGCCCGCGTGACTCAGGAAACGCACGCCCTCAAGGCGCAAAGCGCAGACGTGGCGGTGCCCACGTCGAGCATTTGCAACGCGGAGGGCGTGCGTTTCCTGAGATCACCCGCAGGGCCGATGCCTGGCAGGCCGCAGGGCGTCGTTGCGGGCTCGTTGTGTGCCGCAGGCACACGGCCTCGTCCGCGCCTAGCCCTGCGGCCTGCCAGGCATCGGCGCGGGCACGCATTTAGCGTGAACAGGCCCTAGAACTTGATGACCGACGGCTCCGGCTGGGCCGCGGGTGCAGGCAGCGTGGCCTGCGGCACCACCGGCTGAACGGGCTGCCCCGCGCCCACGTCGCGCCGTTCGATCAGCGGCGCCGCCGGGGGGTACTGATAGCCCGCCGGCAGGCGCGATTCACGCGGATAGCCGGCCGAGTCGAGGTACGAATTCCACGCCTCGGGGGACAAACCGCGCAGCACCTGCGAGCCGATGGAGAGCGTCGGCGCCTGGGTGTCGCCCGACAGGCGCTGCAGCGCGTCGGCGTCTTCGCGGGTCGTCACCTGCTTCTCGGCGAACGGGATGCCGCGCTGGCGAAGCAACTGGCGCGCGGTGTCGCACGGATTGCAGTTGCTCATCGTGTACAGCGTCACCGGGTAGCGCGCCGCGGGCTGCCGCAGTTCGAGCGGAAGCTGCGCTTCGGACACCGCGTTTCCGCCGGCGCCCAACGAACTCACCCGGTTGCCGGCCGCCGCCGCGGGCGGTCGGTCGGTGTAGGTCACGCGGCCGTCGGGGCCGACCACCTTGTACAGCGCATGGCACGGCAGGCCGACCAGCAAGGCGGCCAACGGGGCAGCCTGGACCAGGAAACGCAAGCGGTTCGTCATGGGGGACTCCTAACTGGCGAATCTAACCCCTGAGCGCGGCGGACTCAAGCCATGCCCTGGTGGCGCAACAGCGCGTCGATCGTCGGCTCGCGGCCGCGGAAGGCCTTGAAGCTTTCCATCGCCGCGCGGCTGCCGCCGGTTTCGAGGACGTTGTGCCGATAGCGGCGGCCGGTTTCGACATCGAGCACGCCGCCGCTGTGCGCACCTTCCTCGAATGCGCCCCAGGCGTCGGCGCTCAGCACCTCGGCCCATTTGTAGCTGTAGTAGCCGGCTGCGTAACCGCCGGCAAAGATGTGCGAGAAGCTGTGCTGGAAGCGGTTGAACGGCGGCGGCGCGAGCACCGCGACCTCGCGCCGCACCTCGTCGATCAGCGACTGGATGCGCTCTTCGCTGCCCGGCTCGGCATGCAGCCGCAGGTCGAACAGCGCGTACTCGACCTGGCGCAAGGTCTGCAGCCCGCTCTGAAAGTTCTTGGCCGCGAACATGCGCTCGAACAACGCGCGCGGCAGCGGCTCGCCGCTGTCGACGTGGGCGGTGAGGCGCTTGAGCACGTCCCACTCCCAGCAGAAGTTCTCCATGAACTGGCTCGGCAGTTCGACCGCGTCCCATTCGACGCCCGAGATGCCCGCCACGCCGATGTCGTTCACCTGCGTCAGCAGGTGGTGCAGGCCGTGACCGAATTCGTGGAAGAGGGTGGTCACGTCGTCGTGGGTGAGCAGGGCGGGCTTGCCGTCCAGCGGTGGGGCGAAGTTGCACACCAGGTGCGCGACGGGTGTCTGCAGCCAGCCCTCGGGCCGCGCCCAGCGGCCGCGCACTTCGTCCATCCATGCGCCGGGACGCTTGCCAGTTCGGCTGTAGAGGTCGAGGTAGAAGCGGCCGATCAATTCACCGGCCCGTTCGATGCGGAAGAAGCGCACGCTCGGGTGCCATACCGGCGCGCTGTCGGCGCGGATGTCGACCTCGAACAGCGTCTCGACGATGCGGAACAGCCCGTCGAGCACCCGCGGTTCGGTGAAGTACTGCTTCACCTCCTGGTCGCTGAACGCATAGCGCGATTGCCTGAGCTTCTCGCTCGCGAACGGCAGGTCCCAGGCCTGCAAGTCGGGCAGGGCCAGCTCGCTGCGCGCGAACTCGCGCAATTCGGCCAGGTCGCGCTCGGCGTAGGGACGCGCGCGCCGTGCGAGGTCGCGCAGGAAGTCCATCACCTGCTGCGGCGAATCGGCCATCTTCGGCACCAGCGACACCTCGGCATGGTTGGCGTAGCCGAGCAGCCGCGCTTCCTCCTGACGCAGCTTCAGCAGCTCGCGCATCAACTCGCTGTTGTCGTGCTCGGGCCGGCCCAGCTCGCTCGCGCGGGTGACATGGGCGGTGTAGAGCGTTTCGCGCAGTGCGCGGTTCTCGCCGTACTGCAAGACCGGGAAGTAGCTCGGGAAATGCAGCGTCAGCTTGAAGCCAGGCCGGCCCTCGGCCTGTGCCGCGGCGCGCGCTGCCTGCTTCACGTCGTCGGGCACGCCGGCGAGCTCGTCTTCGCTCGCGAAGGTTGAAAAGCCGTCGGTGGCATCGAGCACATGTTCGGAGAACGTCTGCGCGAGCTCGGCCTGCTTCTCCTGCAGCTGCTGGAAGCGCTCTTTCGCGGCGCCCCGCAATTCGGCGCCCGACAGCACGAAGTCGCGGATCGCATTCGACAGCGCCCGGCGGCGCGCCGGGTTCAGGCTCACGGCCGCGGGGGACTCGGCGATCTGCTTGTACTTGGCATACAGCCGCTCGTCCGACGCATGCCGCGCCGACAGCTCGGTGACCCTGGGCAGCGCCGCGTTGTAGGCGGCGCGCAGCGGCGGCGTGTCGGCCACCGCGTTGAGGTGGCCCACCGCGCCCCAGCCGAACTTGAGGCGCTCGTTGGCGACGTCGAGGACGGCCGACATGGCGTCGTAGTCGGCAGGAACGTCGGGTCCGACGGCGCGCTCGAGCGCCGCGTCGGCGGCTTGGAGCAACTCGTCGATCGCCGGTCCGACCTGCTCGGGTCGAATCTCGTCGTAGGCCGGCAGCTCGGTGGGGCGCAGCAGGGGGTGGGTCATGGGGTTTGCTGTCTGACTCAGCGCGAGGCGGCGCGTTCCGCGGCCTCGATGGTGTTGACGAGCAGCATCGTGATCGTCATCGGCCCGACGCCGCCGGGCACCGGCGTGATGTGGCCGGCGATCTGCGACACCGCCGCGAAGTCCACGTCACCGCACAGCTTGCCCTCGTCGTTGCGATTGATGCCGACATCGATGACCGTCGCGCCGGGTTTGACCATGTCGGCGGTCAACGTGTTGCGCCGGCCGACCGCGGCGACGACCACGTCGGCCTGGCGCGTGTGGTGACCGATGTCCGCCGTCTGGCTGTGGCAGATGGTGACGCTCGCGTTGGCCTGCAGCAGCAGCAGCGCCATCGGCTTGCCCACGGTGTTGCTGCGGCCGATGACCACCGCGTGCTTGCCGCGCAACGCGATGCCGGTGCTTTCGATCAGCTTCATGCAGCCGTAGGGCGTGCAGGGGCGAAAGCCGGGCAGGCCGGTCATCAACTCACCGGCGCTCAGCGTCGAATAGCCGTCGACGTCCTTGCTCGTCGCGATCGCTTCGATCACCCGGTGCGGGTTGATGTGCTTGGGCAGTGGCATCTGGACCAGGATGCCGTGGATGGCCGGGTCGCGGTTCAGTGCGTCGATCCGCGCGAGCAACTCCGCTTCGGACAGCGAGGCGTCGTACTGCTCGAAGACCGAGTGCAAACCGCTGTCCTTGCAGGCCTTGACCTTGTTGCGCACGTAGACCTGGCTGGCCGGGTCAACGCCCACCAGGATGACGGCGAGGCCGGGCGTGTGGCCACGCGCGCTCAGCGCCGCGGCGCGCGCGGCGACATCGGCGCGCATGTGTTTCGAGAGGGCGATGCCGTCGATGAGTTGGGCTGCCATGGAGCGATCCTTAAATGCAAAAGGCCGCTCGTGGCGGCCTTTGTCGTGGGGGTGGGTGTTATGCCTTCGCCTGCGCGCCAAGGGCGATCTTCAGCAGATCGGCCACGGTGTTCGCGTTGAGCTTTTCCATGATGTTGGCGCGGTGCGCCTCCACCGTCTTGATGCTGATGCCCAGGTCGTCGGCGATCTGCTTGTTCAGCCGGCCGGCGACGATGCGTTCGAGCACCTGGGCTTCGCGGGTGGTCAGGCGCGACAGCAGGGCGTCGCGGCTGGCGGCCTCCTGGTGCTGGCTGAAGGCGGCGCGCGCCTGGTCGAGCATGCGCTCCACCAGGCCGAGCAGCTCTTCTTCCTTGAACGGCTTTTCGATGAAGTCCATCGCGCCCTTTTTCATCGTCGTCACCGCCATCGGCACGTCGCCGTGGCCGGTGATGAAGACGATGGGCAGCGGCGAGCGGCGCTCCATCAGGCGGTCTTGCAACTCGAGGCCGCTCATGCCGTCCATGCGGATGTCGGCGATCAGGCAGGCAACTTCGCGCGGGTCGAAGCGCGACAGGAAGGACTCGGAGGAGTCGAAGCACTTGACGCGGTAGTCCTTGCCCTCGAGCAGCCACTGCAGCGAGTCGCGCACCGCTTCGTCGTCGTCGACGACATAGACCGTGCCTTTCTTCGGGATCAAGCTCATGAGGTGACTGCAGGGTTGGGAGTTGGATGGGCTTCGCTGCGCGAAGTGTCCACGGGCAGCGTGAAGGTGAATCGGCAGCCCACGACGGAGCTGCCATTGTAGAGGTTCTGGGCCCGGATCCGCCCCCGGTGCGACTCGATGATCGAGCGGCACAGGCTGAGGCCAATACCCAGACCTTCGGCCTTGGTGGAGAAGAACGCTTCGTACAGCCGGGCGATGACTTCGTCCTTCAGACCCGGCCCCATGTCGGTGACGGAGAACTCGATCACCCCGCCTTCTTCCGGCGTGTGCCGCGGCACCACCCGCAGCTCGATGTTGCGGCGCGCCGGCGGCAGCTGGGCCGAGTCGATGGCCTCGGCGGCGTTCTTCAGCAGGTTGAGCACCACCTGCTCGATCAGGATCGGGTCGACCATCAGCGTGGGCAGGCGCTGCGCCACGTAGGTCTGGATGGCGACGTGGCGCCGCCGCAGCTCGATGCTCGCGAGCTCGACCGCGTCTTCGATGATCGTCAGCGCCTGCGCCGCCTGGCGCTGCGGCTCGCTGCGTTTCACGAAGGCGCGGATGCGGTGGATGATCTGGCCGGCGCGCTGCGCCTGGCGCGAGGTCTTCTCCAGTGCGGCGATCAGGTCGCTCTTCTCGATCGCGTCGCCCTTCACCCGCGTGACCATGCCGTTGCAGTAGTTGGTGATCGCGGTCAGCGGCTGGTTCAGCTCGTGCGCGACCGACGAGGCCATCTCGCCCATCGTCACCAGCCGGCTCGTGACCTGGGCCTTCTCGGCCTGGCTCGCGGCGAGCGTCTCGGCGCTCAGGCGGGCCGTGATGTCGGTGGCGATCAGCATCTGCGCCAGCCGCCCGTCGGTCCACTGCAGGTAGCGCGAGCGCACGTCGAACCACTTCTTCAGCGGCTCGACGAACACCTCGCGCGGGTCGGACCCGGCCTCGGTGAGTTCCTGCGTCGGCACGCCGCCGAGGTTGTCGACGCCGTCGTCCATGTCGGTCAGGCGCGGCAGGCCGGGGCTGTCGCCCGCCAGCAGCGCGTGGCCGCGCGCGTCGGCGCCGAACCACAGGCGGTAGGAGCGGTTGGCGAACAGCAACTCGCCCTGCTGCACCGACAACACCGACACCGCAGCGTCGAGTCCCTCGAGCACGGTGGTGAAGCGCTCGTGCGACGCCGACAGCTGGTCGCGAATCCGCTTCGCCTCGGTGATGTTGGTCATCGAGGTCATCCAGCCGGTCTGCTGGCCCTTCGGGTCGATCAGCGGCGAGACGTACATGCGCGCGTCGAACAGCGTGCCGTCCTTGCGCATGATCTTCACCTCGATGCCGCCGGCCGGGCTGCGACCCTGCAGTTCCTGCTGGAACATGCGGTGGTTCTCTTCGTAGCGGTCGGGCGGCCAGTGCGGGAACGGCGGCGTGCGGCCGATCAGCTCGGTTTCGCCGAAGCCCGTCATCGCGCAGAACGCCGGGTTGACATAGGTGATGCGGCCCTCGAGGTCGACCGCGCGCATGCCGGTCAGCATCGAGTTTTCCATCGCGCGGCGGAAGTTAGCTTCCGACACCAGTGCGCTTTGCATCTGCAGCCGCCGGCGCATGTGACGCCAGGTGCCGAGCAGCATCCACACCGTCAGCACGCTGAGCGCTGCGACCATCCAGAACAGCGTGTTGCTGATCAGGCCGATCGAGGTGCGATAGCCCTGGCCGCGCAGGATCAGCCCGTCGCCGGCCGGCGCGACCGGCACGTCATGGACGATGGACGCCGGTCGCGACTTCTGCCCCGGCATCGGCGTCACCGTGCTTGCGAGCACCTTGTCCTGCGAGTCGAGCAGGCTGATCGCATGGCGGTTCGACACCTCGGCCGGCACGAAGTAGCGCATCAGGGCCTCGACCGAGTACTCGGCGATCAAGGTGCCGCTGAACGCGCTGCGGTCGATCAGCGGGATCTGCACCTGGACCACCGGCATGCCGTAGCTGTCGTTGAAGGGGCGGGTGTAGATCGGCTGGCGCAAGGTGCGCGCGGCGAGGAAGGCGGCTTCGGGCTCGGTCGTCTTGCCCTCCTTGGGCAGCGATGCGCCGTACTCGTCGCCGCTCAGGCCGGTCTCGGGGTGGAAGCTGATCGCCGAGTACGCCGCCTTGCGCGTTCGCGTGGTCGTGATCCAGAACAGGTGGTTGATCTCGGGGCGCTCACGAGTGAAGCTCGCGGCCTGGCCAAGGAATTCGTCCTGGTCGATGGCACGGGTGACGATCTCGCGCGCGATGCGAACCAGTTGCTCCTGGTTCTCGATCAGGCGCAGTCGGATCTGTTGCTGCGCGATCTCGGTGTCGCGCTTGACCGACTCCGTTTCCCGCTCGAATTCCTCGTTGCGCAAGTACCAAAACGCCGAGATGATCGCCGCGAGAAACAGCAGCACCGACACCAGCGGACCGAGGGTGGCGAAGCGGTCTTGTTGCGCCAGCGTCTGCCGGCGCCACCAGCGGCCGAACAGGCGGCGCGGCAGTTTTTGCGAGGCGCGGCTCGGGGCTCTGGGGGTGAGGTGTTGCATGGGCGGATTATCAAGCGCAGGGTGATCGGCCGTGATTTGTACATTTCACATTACGATATCTACTCGCACCATTTGAAAATTCATTCGAGTTATGCGAGACTGCGCGCACTCGCAAAAATTCGACCCAGGAGACACCATGTCCGCCATGCCTGAATCGTTCATCGGCGCCGCCGCCAACGACACCGACGCCCAGGAAACCCGTGAATGGCTGGATGCGCTGTCCGCCGTCGTCGGCTCCGAAGGCCCCGAGCGCGCGCACTTCCTGCTCAACACGCTGATCGACCATGCGCGCCAGGCCGGCATCGACGTGCCGTTCTCGGCGACCACCGCCTACGTCAACACGATTCCCCTCGACCAGGAAGAGCGTTGCCCGGGCAACCTGGAGGTCGAGGAGCGGCTGCGCGCCTACATGCGCTGGAACGCGATGGCGATGGTGGTCAAGGCGAACCGCCTGCACCCGGAAGACGGCGGCGACCTCGGCGGCCACATCTCCTCGTTCGCGTCGGTCGCGACGATGTTCGGCGCCGGCTTCAACCACTTCTGGCACGCCGAGAGCGAAGGCCACGGCGGCGATCTGCTGTACATCCAGGGCCACTCCTCGCCCGGCATCTATGCGCGCGCCTTCGTCGAAGGGCGCATCAGCGAAGAGCAGTTGCTGAACTTCCGCCAGGAGGTCGACGGCAAGGGCCTGTCGAGCTACCCGCACCCGAAGCTGATGCCCGAGTTCTGGCAGTTCCCCACCGTCTCGATGGGCCTCGGCCCCTTGATGGCGATCTACCAGGCGCGCTTCCTCAAGTACCTGCATGCACGCGGCATCGCCAACACCGAGAACCGCAAGGTCTGGGTGTTCTGCGGCGACGGCGAGATGGACGAGCCCGAGTCGCTCGGCGCGATCGGGCTGGCGGCGCGCGAGAAGCTCGACAACCTGATCTTCGTCGTCAACTGCAACCTGCAGCGCCTGGACGGTCCGGTGCGCGGCAACGGCAAGATCATCCAGGAGTTGGAAGGCGAGTTCCGCGGTTCCGGCTGGAACGTCATCAAGCTGCTGTGGGGCAGCTACTGGGATCCGCTGCTCGCGCGCGACAAGGAAGAGATCCTGCGCAAGGTGATGATGGACACCGTCGACGGCGACTACCAGGCGATGAAGGCCAACGACGGCGCCTTCGTCCGCAAGCACTTCTTCGGCCAGCATCCGAAGCTGCTCGAGATGGTGGCCAAGCTGAGCGACGACGACATCTGGCGCCTGCAGCGCGGCGGCCACGATCCGCAGAAGGTTTACGCGGCCTACCACCGCGCGGTGAACCACAAGGGCCAGCCGACCGTGCTCTTGATCAAGACCGTCAAGGGCTTCGGCATGGGCAAGAGCGGCGAAGGCAAGATGACCGCGCACCAGACCAAGAAGCTGACCGACGATGACATCAAGGGCTTCCGCGATCGCTTCAACATCCCGATTCCCGACGACAAGCTCGCCGAGGTTCCGTTCTACAAGCCGGCCGACGACATGCCGGAGATGAAGTACCTGCACGAGCGCCGCCGCGCGCTGGGCGGCTACCTGCCCAAGCGGCGCGTGAAGGCCGACGAGCAACTGAAAGTGCCCGAGCTCGACACCTTCAAGGCGGTACTCGAACCCACCGTCGAAGGGCGCGAAATCTCGACCACCCAGGCCTATGTGCGCTTCCTGACGCAACTGCTGCGCGACAAGGACATCGGCCCGCGCGCCGTGCCCATCCTCGTCGACGAGGCGCGCACCTTCGGCATGGAGGGCCTGTTCCGCCAGATCGGCATCTACAACCCGGAAGGGCAGAAGTACACGCCGGTCGACAAGGACCAGGTCATGTACTACAAGGAAGACAAGAGCGGCCAGATCCTGCAGGAAGGCATCAACGAGGCGGGCGGCATGAGCTCGTGGATCGCTGCGGCGACGTCGTATTCGACGAACAACCGCATCATGATCCCGTTCTACGTCTACTACTCGATGTTCGGCTTCCAGCGCATCGGCGACCTGGCCTGGGCCGCCGGCGACATGCAGGCGCGCGGCTTCCTGCTCGGCGGCACCTCGGGGCGCACGACGCTGAACGGCGAGGGCCTGCAGCACGAAGACGGCCACAGCCACATCCTGGCCGGCACGATCCCCAACTGCATCAGCTACGACCCCACGTTTGCGCACGAGGTCGGCGTGATCCTGCACCATGGCCTCAAGCGCATGGTCGAGAAGCAGGACAACGTCTACTTCTACCTGACCCTGCTCAACGAAAACTACCCGATGCCGGGGCTGAAGGCAGGCACCGAAGAGCAGATCATCAAGGGCATGTACCTGCTCGAAGAAGGCGCCAAGAAGACGCCGCGCGTGAACCTGCTCGGCTCCGGCACGATCCTGCGCGAAAGCATCGCAGCGAAGGAACTGCTCGAGAAGGACTGGGGTGTGGCGGCCAACATCTGGAGCTGCCC
This sequence comes from Piscinibacter sp., assembly GCA_036507085.1. Taxonomy (GTDB): domain Bacteria; phylum Pseudomonadota; class Gammaproteobacteria; order Burkholderiales; family Burkholderiaceae_C; genus Albitalea. Next base: position 13,577 of record DASXQQ010000417.1, read on the forward strand.
GAGCTTCAACGAGCTCGCGCGCGACGGCCAGGACGCCGAGCGCTGGAACCTGCTGCATCCGACCGGGACGCCGCGCGTGCCCTTCGTCGCGCAGCAGCTCGACAAGTACGCCGGGCCGGTGGTCGCATCGACCGACTACATGAAGAACTATGCTGAGCAGATCCGCCCCTTCATGCCCAAGGGCCGCAGCTACAAGGTGCTCGGCACCGACGGGTTCGGGCGCAGTGACTTCCGCAGCAAACTGCGTGAACACTTCGAAGTCAACCGACACTACATCGTCGTGGCAGCGCTGAAGGCGCTGGCCGACGAAGGCAGCGTGCCGGTGGCGAAGGTGGCCGAGGCGATCAAGAAGTACCGCATCAACGCTGACAAGATCAATCCGTTGTACGCATAACAACCCCCATGCCCTCTCGGAGAGAGGGTGCGCACGAAGAACGCAGGAGACAACCAACATGGCATTGGTCGAAGTCAAGGTCCCCGACATCGGTGACTTCAAGGACGTCGAGGTCATCGAATTGCTGGTCAAGCCGGGGGACACGGTCAAGGTCGAGCAGTCGCTGATCACGGTGGAAAGCGACAAGGCGTCGATGGAGATCCCGTCGTCGCATGCGGGCGTGGTGAAGGAGCTGAAGGTCAAGCTCGGCGACAAGGTGGGCGAGGGCTCGTCGTTGTTGATGCTGGAGGCGGAAGGGGCGGCGGCGCCTGCTGCCGCACCGGCAACCGCGCCTGCTCCATCCCCCGTTCGGGCTGAGCCTGTCGAAGCCCCGCCATCCACCCCCAGCCCTTCGACAAGCTCAGGGCGAACGGAGAGTGGTGGCCCGGTCGACGTCGTCGTCCCCGACATCGGCGACTTCGACGAAGTCGCCGTGATCGAGGTCCTCGTCAAGCCGGGTGACACCATCAAGGCCGAGCAGAGCCTGGTCACCGTCGAGAGCGACAAGGCGTCGATGGAGATCCCGTCGTCGCACGCCGGCGTCGTGAAGGATGTTCGCGTCAAGGTCGGCGACAAGGTGAAGAAGGGCACGCTGCTGGCCGTGGTCGAGGCCGCCGGCGCACCCGCCGCGACAACGGCCGCGACAACGGCCGCGACTGCGCCGGCCGCGGCACCCGCCGCCGCCCCGGCCCAGCCGAGCGAGCGCGTCGTGCCCACTGCCGCGTTGCCGGCCCACGAGCCCAGCGCGCCGAAGGGCGCTCTGCCGCACGCTTCGCCGACCATCCGCAAGCTCGCGCGCGAGCTCGGTGTGCCGCTGGAAGAAATCAAGGGCACCGGCCCGAAAGGCCGCATCACCCACGACGACGTGCACGGCTTCGTCAAGGGCGTGATGGCCGGCACGGTGCAGACCAAAGCACAAGCGGCAAAGGCGCCGGCCGGCGCGGCCGCCGGCGGCGCCTTCCCCGGCCTGCTGCCGTGGCCGCAGGTCGACTTCACGAAGTTCGGGCCGGTCGAACGCAAGGACCTGTCGCGCATCAAGAAGATCAGCGGCGCCAACCTGCACCGCAACTGGGTGCTGATCCCGCACGTCACCAACCACGACGACGCCGACATCACCGAGCTCGAGGCCTTCCGCGTCCAGCTGAACAAGGAGAACGAGAAGTCGGGCGTCAAGGTGACGATGCTCGCCTTCCTGATCAAGGCGAGCGTCGCGGCGCTCAAGAAGTTCCCCGAGTTCAACGCCTCGCTCGACGGCGAGCAGATCGTCCTCAAGCAGTACTTCCACATCGGCTTCGCCGCCGACACGCCGAACGGCCTGATGGTCCCGGTGATCAAGGATGCCGACAAGAAGGGCATCTTCCAGATCTCGCAGGAGATGAGCGAGCTGGCCAAGAAGGCGCGCGACGGCAAGCTGAGCCCCGCCGAGATGAGCGGCGGCTGCTTCTCGATCTCGTCGCTCGGCGGCATCGGCGGGCGCTACTTCACGCCGATCATCAACGCGCCCGAGGTCGCGATCCTCGGCGTGTGCAAGAGCAGCACCGAGCCGGTGTGGGACGGCAAGGCCTTCCAGCCGCGGCTCATGCTGCCGCTCAGCCTGAGCTGGGACCACCGCGTGATCGACGGCGCGGCGGCGGCGCGCTTCAACGCCTACCTCGGCCAGATCCTCGCCGACTTCCGGCGCGTGCTGCTCTAGGCGCCGCCCATGACCACGGTGGTGGTGGTGCGCAAGAACGGCCAGGCGGCGATCGCCGGCGACAGCCTGGTCACCTTCGGCGACACGCGGCTGGCACATGGCTACGAGGCCAACGAGAAGCTGTTTCGGGTCGGCGATTCGTGGATCGGCATGTCGGGCACGACGGCGCACTTTCCGGTGCTGCGGCGCGCGCTCAACGGCCTGACACCCGACGAGCTGAAGCTGTATTCGCGCGACGAGGTGTTCGACACCTTCTTGAAGCTGCACCCCAAGCTGAAGGAGAACTTCTTCCTCAACACCAAGGAAGAAGACGCCGACCCCTACGAGAGCTCGCAGTTCACCGCGCTGATCGCCAACGCGGCGGGCATCTTCGGCGTCTACTCGTACCGCGAGGTGTTCGAGTTCGACCGCTTCTGGGGCATCGGCACCGGCCGCGCGTTCGCGCTCGGCGCGATGTTTTCCGCCTACGACAAGGTGAAGTCGGCGCGCGAACTCGCCGAGATCGGCGTGCGCGCCGGCTGTGAATTCGACAAGAACTCCATCGGACCGATTCGCGTCCACACGATCAAGCTCAAGGAATAGGCCATGGCCCTCATCGATATCAAAGTGCCGGACATCGGCGACTTCAAGGACGTGGCGGTCATCGAGATCCTGGTGAAACCGGGCGACGCGGTGAAGGCCGAGCAGTCGCTGATCACGGTGGAAAGCGACAAGGCCTCGATGGAGATCCCGTCGTCGCAGGCCGGCGTGGTGAAGGAAGTGAAGCTCAAGCTCGGGGACACGGTCAACGAAGGGACGGTGATCCTGTCGCTGGAGGCCGAAGGGGCTGCGGCGGCAGCCGCGCCCGCTCCAGCCGCAGCGCCCGCCGCACCCTCACCCCAACCCGCTCCCGCAGGGAGAGGGAGTGAGGCGGCGCCGGCGCCAGTGGCATCGACCTACGCCGGCGGCGCCGACCTCGAATGCGACATGCTCGTGCTCGGTGCCGGACCCGGCGGCTACTCGGCGGCGTTTCGCGCCGCCGACCTGGGCCTCAAGACCGTGCTGGTCGAGCGTTTCGCGACGCTCGGCGGCGTCTGCCTGA
>DASXQQ010000418.1:0-10944 GCA_036507085.1 Piscinibacter sp.
CGACGGGTCGCGGTGGTGGCAGATGCGTTCATCGTGATGCTCTCGGGATTGGACATGCTGGGGGCGCACTGTAAGCGGGCCGCGCCGCCGGCGCCAATGCTGTTTGCCGGAGGGGGTATGCATTTCTTGCATATCCGATCCGGGAAAACACCGACGCTCGATCAGGCGCCGGATTTGCGCAGGAAATCCCACAGCGCCTGTGCGCCGGGCTTGGTGTGGCGCGCCATTTCGGGCCGTTCGCGGTAGATGCGCACTTCCATCGCGAGCTCGCAGGTACCGGGCGCGGCGGCACGCACCAGGCGTTTGCCTTTGAGCTCTTTTTTCACGGAGCTGCCCGGCAGGAACGCGAGGCCATGGCCTTCGAGCGCCATCGCCTTCAGGCCCTCGGCCATGTCGGTTTCGTAGATGGGGTCGAGGTTCAGCGGCGCCGGCGACAGCTTGGCGATCAACTCCACCAGCCGGCCCAGATAGGCACCCGAGGCGTAGCTGAGGAAAGGCACCCTCTCGTTGGCCGCGCCGGGCAGGTGGAACATCGGCTGGCCGCTCGCGTCGGCCTTGGCGTAGGCGGCCAGCGTCTCGTGGCCGAGGCTCAGCATCTCGTAGCGATCCGGGTTGAGCTGCAGCGGCTGCGAGGGGTGGTGGTAGGCGATCAGCAGGTCGCAACTGCCTTCGGTGAGCTGCATCACCGCGTCGTGCACGTTGAGCGCGATCAGCCGGCTCTTGACGGCGCCAAAACGGCGGCGCAGGTCCATCACCCAGTGCGGGAAGAAGCTGAACGCGAGCGAGTGCGGCACCGCGAACTCGATCATGTCCTGCCCCGCCACCTGGTGGCCACGCATCATGTTGCGCGTGGCCTGCAGCGTACCGAGGATTTCGAGGGACTGCGAATGGAAGGTCTCGCCGGCCGGCGTGAGCCGCGTCGGGTACGACGAGCGGTCGACGAGGTCGATGCCGGCCCAGGCTTCGAGCGCCTGGATGCGCCGCGAGAACGCGGGCTGGGTGACGTGGCGCAACTGCGCCGAACGCGAAAAGCTGCGCGTCTCGGCCAGGCTCACGAAGTCTTCAAGCCATTTGGTTTCCACGCGCCGCAGTGTAGCCAGTGCGGGCCTCGCGGCCGATCGGTGCCGCCCCCGATCGATCGGGGCACCCTGCCAACAAAAAGGTCGCCGACTTCGCTGGTGCGAAGCGGCGACCTTTGAATCGCGAAAGCGTGCGTCAGTCGAGTCGTTGGCCGTGCCGGCTTGCCGTCATGCCGAGCGGCGGCGGCGAGCGACGCCGACGACGAGCGCGAGGCCCGCGAGCATCAGTGCGTAAGTTTCAGGTTCCGGGACGGGGGGAGTGATCGGCTTGCCTGCGACCGTGATGCCGTCGAAGGCCATGCCCGAGTCGTAGAGGTCGTCCAGGTAGTTGACAACGCCGAATTCGAGGACATAGCTGCCCGCGCTGGCGAAACTGTAGTTCGACGTGACCCAGTCGGTGTAGCCGCACCCGCTGGAGAAGCAGGCGCCCGAAGACCCGCCGAGCGGCGACCACGAGGGTCCGCCGGCGATGATCGGCACGTTGTTCGGCGAGACGGTCGCATCGGGGCTCGGCAGGCCGAAGCCCGGGATGATGGATCCCGAGGGCTGGGTGCGCGCGGTGAACAGCAGCGCCACTTGCGACAAGTCGCCGGCATTCAGCACCCGCGCCCAGGCATAGTCCGCAAACTGGGCGCCGTCACTCGTCACGTAGTTGAAGCTGAACTGCAGCGGGTCACCGCCCGCTGCGGAGAACGCCGTCGAGCGCAGGACGGATCCGTCGGTCTCCCCTCCGAGCGCGAAGGGGCTCACGCCGGTGGCGCCCTGAGCCGACGAAACCCAGCCATACGCCGTACCGCCGCTCGGGGCCAGCGTCACGACGCCGTCGGCACCGGCCGTGCCGCAGTTGCCCGTGCAGGTCCAGCCCGCCGGAATGCCACCATCGAAAGCCTGAGCAAAGGCAACGGGCGTACCCAACGCCAAAGCCGCCAAAGCCAATATTGAGCGCAAGTTGACCATTGAGATCTCCTCCTGAACCGTTGAAGACCGCGCGTGGCAAGAACGTGCTTGCCATCGTGCGGGAGCCCACTCGACCCTCAGTGCAAGGCCAAGTCATCCCACCGCGAAGCCTTGTCTTGTTGTTGTCTCGGGCGGGATTCCGCTCGTCTGTAGGGTGATGCGCTGCGCTTCGAGCAGGCACCGGGAGAAGCTTAGTGGCCATGGTGCCTTGCACCATCCCCCAGTTCGGGGGGTCAAGCGACGCAATCGCCAAGAAAAGAGCGGCCGCCCTCAGTCCTTCGACAGGCTCAGGATGACCGGGCGCCTTCGACAAGCTCAGGCGCGCGGCGGTTCGCCGGCGTCACGGCCACGCCTTCGCCGGCTGCTCGGTCGGCGACGCCCGGTCGCCGCTCTCGCCCGACTGTTGCAGCCGCCACATCTGCGCATAGCGACCGTCCTGCGCCAGCAGTTGCGCGTGCGTGCCGCGCTCGACGATGCGGCCTTGCTCCATCACCAGGATCTGGTGCGCGTCGACCACCGTCGACAGGCGGTGCGCGATGACCAGCGCCGTCTTGTTGCGCGCCACCCCTTGCAGCTCGGCCTGGATCGCGCGCTCGTTGGCCGAGTCGAGCGCCGAGGTGGCCTCGTCGAAGATCATGATCGGCGGGTTCTTCAGCAGCGTGCGGGCGATCGCCACCCGCTGCTTTTCGCCGCCCGAGAGCTTCAGGCCGCGCTCGCCGACCATCGTGTCGTAGCCACGCGGCGTCGACAGGATGAAGGCGTGGATGCGCGCCGCCTTGGCCGCGGTCTCGACCTCGGCCTGGCTCGCGCCGGTGCGGCCGTAGGCGATGTTGTAGGCCACCGTGTCGTTGAACAGAACCGTGTCCTGCGGCACGATGCCGATGTTCTGGCGCAGGCTCGTTTGCGTCACCGTCTTCAGGTCCTGCCCATCGATGCGGATCGACCCCGAGTTGACGTCGTAGAAGCGGTAGAGCAAGCGCGCCAGCGTGCTCTTTCCCGCGCCCGACGGGCCGACCACCGCAACCGTCTTGCCGGCGGGAATCTCGAAGCTCAGGTCGTGCAGGATGGTCCGCGCCGGCTCGTAGGCGAAGCTCACATGCTCGAAGCTCACGCGACCCTGCGGCACCTGCAGCGGCACGGCGTCGGGTGCATCGTCGACCTCGCGCTCGCGCTCCATCAGCGTGAACATCTTGTCGAGGTCGGTGAGGCTCTGCTTGATCTCGCGGTAGATCACGCCCAGGAAGTTGAGCGGGATGTAGAGCTGGATCATGAAGGCGTTGATCATCACCAGGTCGCCGAGCGTCATGCGGCCATCGACCACGCCGGTCGTGGCGCGCCACAGCATCGCGATCAGGCCGGTGGCGATGATCAGCTGCTGCCCGGTGTTCAGCAGCGACAGCGTGGTCTGCGACTTCAGCGCCGCGCGGCGCAGTTTCTCCAGGCTCTCGTCATAGCGTTTCGCCTCGTAGCCCTCGTTGTTGAAGTACTTGACGGTCTCGTAGTTCAGCAGCGAGTCGATGGCCTTGGTGTGCGCCGTCGAATCGAGCTCGTTCATCTGCTTGCGGAACTGGGTGCGCCAATTGGTGACGCTGATCGTGAACGCGATGTAGAACACCAGCGCGATGACGGTGATCCAGGCGAACCAGGCGTCGAACTTCACCGCCAGCAAGGTCAGCACCAGCGTCACCTCGATCAGCGTCGGGAAGATGCTGTAGAGCGAATACGAGATCAGCGAGTGCACGCCGCGCGTGCCGCGCTCGATGTCGCGCGTCATGCCGCCGGTTTGCCGCTCCAGGTGGAAGCGCAGGCTCAAGGAGTGGAGGTGGCGAAACACCTGCAGCGAAATGCTGCGCGCCGCGCCTTCGGTGGCCTTGGCGAAGATCAGTTCGCGCAGCTCGGTGAACGCAGAGGTCGACAGGCGCAGCGCACCATAGGCGAGCAACAGCCCGATCGGCACCACCAGCACCGCTCGCACGTCACCGGGTTTCAGCGTCAGGTTGTCGACCAGCGTCTTCAGCAGCAGGGGCACGCCGATGTTGGCGAGCTTGGCGCCGACCATGAACGACAGCGCCAGGATCACCCGCCAGCGGTACTGCCACAGGTAGGGCAGCAGACGGCGCAAGGTGGCGGCGTCGGAGTGGGCTCGCGCCGGCGCCGCGCTGCCGGGGGCGGCGAGGGACACGGGGGGGTCGAGGGTGGCGCGGCGCATCGTGAAAGAATCGGGGCGGCGAATCGAAAGAACGACAGAGCAGGTGGAGCAATATGCCCGAGATTTCAAGCGAAGGTCAAAAGCCGAATCCCGACGCGATCGCGCCGCTGCAATTGCCCGCCGACCGCCAGCTGGTGATGCGGGTGATGCCGATGCCCGCCGACGCCAACGGCAACGGCGACATTTTCGGCGGCTGGATCATGGCCCAGGTCGACCTGGCCGGCAGCGTGCTGCCGGCGCGCATCGCCAAGGGCCGGATCACCACGGTGGCGGTGAATGAATTCGTCTTCAAGCAGCCGGTGTCGATCGGCGACTTGCTGAGCTTTTATGCCAGGGTCGAGCGCATCGGCAAGACCTCGGTCACCGTGCACGTCGAGGTCTACGCCGAGCGCAACCCGGCCGACCTGCATGTGGTCAAGGTCACCGAGGCGAACCTGACCTTCGTCGCCATCGACGCGAATGGCCAGCCGCGGCTGATTCCGAAGGCTTGACCCGGTTCGCGCCGACGCGCACCATCAAAACCCCGTGCCAGCGCACGGCGCGCTCGACATGAGACCCGTGATGTCCACCCGCGAAGAAGCCGGCCGCCTGCTGGCGAAGCGGCTGGGTGCGTACCGGGACGGCCGGGTGGTCGTGCTGGCGCTGCCGCGCGGCGGGGTGCCGGTGGCGGCCGAGATTGCGCGCGAGCTGCATGCGCCGCTGGACCTGCTGATCGTGCGCAAGATCGGCCTGCCCTGGCAGCCCGAATTGGCCTACGCGGCACTGGTCGAGGGCAACCCGCCTGAGCTGGTGATCAACGACGACGTGGCGCGTTTCGCGCCGCTCGGCGACAGCGTGCTCGCCGAGGCGGTGCGCGACGAGACCGCCGAAATCGAACGCCGTCGCAGCGTCTACATGGGCACTCGCGCGGCGCTGGACGTGCGCGGGCGCAGCGTGATCCTGGTCGACGACGGGCTGGCCACCGGCACCAGCGCGCGCGCCGCGTTGAAGGCGCTGCGCCGGCGCGAACCCTCACGCCTGGTGCTCGCGGTGCCGGTCGCTCCGGCCGAGACGCTGGCCGAACTGCGACCGCTGGTCGACGAGATCGTCTGCCTCGCCACGCCCGACCCGTTCCGCGCGATCGGGCTGCACTACGAGGACTTCCATCAGCTGGAGGACGACGAAGTGCTCCTCTTGATGCGCGAGGCGGACACGAAGTGAAGGACCGTCAGTGTTCGTAGGGTGGGCTTCAGCCCACGCGTTCCGCGCGCAGCACAAAATCCCGTGGGCTGAAGCCCACCCTACTCAACGCTGGCGCACGGCCCTCAATCGACGAAGAAGTCGGGAATGAAGTCCTTCGTCCCCGGCACGACGCTGTACTTGTCGAGGTCCGTCACGCCGTGCTGGGCGAGCAGCATGTCGTCGATGAAGAAATTGCCGGTCGTCGCCTTCGCATCGCTGGTGAGGATGAAGTAGGCGGCGTCGGCCAGAATCTCCGGCGTGCGGCACTTGTTGCCGTCGACCCCGGGAATCATCTGCAATGCCGCCGTGGCGATCGCCGTGCGCGGCCACAGGCTGTTGACGCCGATGCCGTGGGGTCGGAACTCTCCCGCGTGGCCGAGGGTGCATTCGCTCATGCCGTACTTGGCCATCGTGTAGGCGGTGTGGTTCTTGAACCAGTGCTCGCGCATGCTCAGCGGCGGCGACATGTTCAGCACATGCGGGTTGCGCCCGGCCTGCGCGGCCTTGATGAGATGCGGCAGGCAAGCCTGGGTGCACAAATAGGTGCCGCGCACGTTGACGCCGAACATCAGATCGAAGCGCTTCATCGGCGTGGCCGGTGTCGGTGTCAGGCTGATCGCGCTCGCGTTGTTGACGAGGATGTCGATGCCGCCGAATGCGGCCACCGCCTGCTCCACCGCGGCGAGCACGCTCGATTCCTCGCGGATGTCGGTCTGCACCGCGAGCGCCTGGCCGCCGGCCGCTTCGATCTCGCGCGCGGCCGAGTAGATGGTGCCCGGCAGCTTCGGATTCGCCTCGGTCGTCTTGGCGGCGATGACGATGTTGGCGCCGTCGCGCGCCGCGCGCTTGGCGATGGCCAGGCCGATGCCGCGCGAGGCGCCGGTGATGAAGAGGGTCTTGCCGTTCAGGTTCATGTGCGTGTCTCCAGTGGAATCAGTTGGTCCGCGATGTGCCGCGCGAGCGCTTCACCGCAGGTTCGGTACACCGGCTCGCCGGGGTGGAAGCCGTCGCTCGCCATCGCGTCGGCGGCCAGGCTCATCGCGATCGGCACATGTGACACGTCGCGCCGCGTCGCGGCCCAGCGCGCCAGCGCCGCATCGTGCCGGCGCGCATCGCTGCCAATGATCCAGCGCAGCGGCTGCGGCAGCAGCGGGAACTGGTGCATCGGCGGCAGCGGTGCGAACACCACATGGCGCACGCCCGTGTGCGCGAGCAGCCAGTCGGCGAGCGCTGCGCGCTGCAGCACTGCGCGCTGCGACGGCACCTGGTCGATCACGTCGTTGACGCCGAGCACCGCCACCGCCACGTCGGCGCGGTCCGGGCGCTCGCGCTGCAGCAGGGCTAGCGCCTGCGCGGTGGTGATGCCGCTGCGGGCGACGAGTTGCCATTGAACCTGGCGCGGCAGCGCGTGCGCCAGCGTGCGCGTCAGGTGTCCGGCCAGCGCCTCGTCCTGCGTGCGCACGCCGACGCCCGCGCCCGAGGAATCGCCGACGATCAACAGGCGCAGCAGCGGTCCGTGTCCCACCGAACCGCGCCGCGGCCCGGCGGCCTCCGGCAGCACCGGGGCGCGCCGGCGCGTGCGCAGCGCCTGCGCCGCGAGCAGCGGCGCGAGCGCGAGCTTCAGCGCGAGCGACATGGCGAGGGTCGCGTTCAGGAGAACTGCGAGAAGTCGGGCTTGCGTTTCTGGAAGAAGGCGCTGAAGGCTTCGCGCGCCTCGGGGCTGGCGAGGCGCTCGCCGAAGACCGCGCCTTCGACGGCGATCGTCTCCAGCACCGCTTCGGCGCTGGCGCGGCGCAGCAGTTTCTTCGTTTCGCGCACAGCGCCGGGTGGCAGCGAATTGAAGCGTTCGGCAATGCGGCGCGCGTGATTCACCACCTCGCCGGCGGGCAGCACCGCGTTGGCGATGCGCATCTCGACGGCATCGTGAGCGCTGAACGGGTCGCCGAGCAGCAGCTTCTCGGCCGCCTTCACCCGCCCGAGCAACTGCGGCGCGATCAGGCTGGACGCGAACTCGGGCACCAGGCCCAGGCTCACGAACGGCATCGCGAGCCGCGCCTCGTCGGACACGTAGACCAGGTCGCAATGCAGCAGCATCGTCGTGCCGATGCCGATCGCCGCGCCAGTGACGGCGGCCACCACCGGCTTCTCGCAGCCGCTGAGCGCGCGCATGAACTGGAACACCGGCGAGTTCATGTCCTGCTGGGTCCGCTGCATGAAGTCCTCGAGATCGTTGCCCGAGGTGAAGATGCCGGGCTGGCCGGTGATCAGCACCGCGCGCACCGCCGGGTCGGCATCGGCCGCGCGCAGCGCCGCGGCCATCGCCGCGTACATGTCGGCGGTGATCGCGTTCTTCTTTTCGGGGCGCGCGATCTCGATGGTGGCCACGCCGTTCAGCGTGGCGGTCTTGATGCTCATGTGGTCTCCTTGGACAGTTGAAAGCCCTGCAGCAGCGCCGCCGTGCGCGCCCACAGGGACGATTGGAATTGGTCGCGGAAGAAGCCGAAGTGGCCAATGCGCTTGGCCGCGACGTCGGCCGGCGCGATGCGCTCGACGCGGCGCGGCGCGTTGGCGTAGCAGTCGACCAGCACGTGCGTGCCGCGCTCGGTCATCAGCTCGTCGTCGGTCATCGACAGGGCGACGAGCGGGAAACGCGCCGCCTCGAAGCGCTCGCGCACCGGCGCACCTTCGGCGCCGACGTGGTAGCGCGGGTTCAGGCACCAGCGCCGCCATTGCAGCACCACGCCGCGCGGCAGGTCGCCGACCTTGCCGATGCGCCGGCCCGGAAAGTAGCCGAACAGCCAGGTCGCCACCGGCACCAGCACATGCCAGAAGTACAGCACCATGCGCTTGAGCTGCGGCGCGTTGTCGCGCCAGTAGCCGCTGCCCGCAGCCACCGACACCAGGCCGGCGACGCGGTCGCGGTGCTGCAACAGACCCGGCAACTGCGCGCCGAGGCTGTGGCCGACGAGGTACAGCGGCACCTCGCCGGCGCGCTGCAGTGCGGCGGCGATCACCGAGTCGAAGTCGTCGGTCCAGCTGAAGAGATCGGCGTCGACGCGACGCAGCGGCGCGCGCCGCGAGTCGCCGACGCCGCGGTAGTCGAAGCTCGCAACGAGGTAGCCCTGCGACGCGAGCCACTGCGCGAACGGCGCGTAGTAGTCCTGCCGCACGCCCATCGCGCCGCCGATGACGACGACGGCTTTCGGCGCGCCGGTCGGCGCGTAGAAGCGGGCCGCGACGACGGCGCCGCCGGTCGAGTTGAGGTCACATGGCTGCATCGCTGCTCCCTCCCGCATGAACACACGACGGGCCGCGCGCGACGGCCCGGGACGCGTCAACCGATCAAACGCGCTCGAAGATCCCCGCCGCGCCCTGGCCGGTGCCGACGCACATCGTCACCATGCCGTACTTCAGGTTGTGGCGGCGCAGCGCATGCACCACCGTCGCCGCACGGATCGCGCCGGTGGCGCCCAGCGGGTGGCCGAGCGCGATCGCGCCGCCCATCGGGTTGACCTTCGCCGGGTTCAGGCCGATGGAGTTGATCACCGCCAGCGACTGCGCGGCGAAGGCTTCGTTCAGCTCGATCCAGTCGATCTGGTCTTGCGTCAGGCCGGCGTACTTCAGCGCCGCGGGGATCGCCTCGATCGGGCCGATGCCCATGATCTCGGGCGGCACGCCGCGCGCGGCGAAGCTGACGAAGCGCGCCAGCGGCTTCAGGTCGTACTGCTTGATGGCCTTCTCGCTCGCCAGGATCAGCGCGCCGGCGCCGTCGCTGGTCTGCGAGCTGTTGCCCGCCGTGACGCTGCCCTTGGCGGCGAACACGGGCTTGAGCTTGGCCAGGCCCTCGAGCGAGGTGTCCTTGCGCGGACCTTCGTCGAGGGTCACGGTGCGGGTCTTGACCGTCGTGTCGCCGCTCGCGAGGTTTGGCAAACGCTCGAACACCTCGATCGGCGTGATCTCGTCACTGAACTCGCCGGCCGCCTGTGCCTTGAGCGCGCGCATGTGCGACTCGAGCGCGAACGCATCCTGCGCCTCGCGGCTGACCTTCCACTGCTCGGCGACGTTCTCCGCCGTCAGGCCCATGCCGTAGGCGATGCCGACGTTCTCGTCCTTGGCGAACACCTCGGGGTTGAACGAGGGCTTGTTGCCGCCCATCGGCACCAGGCTCATCGACTCGGCACCGCCTGCGATCAGCACATCGGCCTCGCCGACGCGAATGCGGTCGGCCGCCATCTGGATCGCGGTGACGCCCGAGGCGCAAAAGCGGTTCACCGTGACGCCGCCCACCGGGTGAGAGAAGGCCAGCGCCATCGCGATGCGCGCCATGTTCATGCCCTGCTCCGCCTCCGGGAACGAGCAGCCGATGATCGCGTCTTCGATCGCTTTCGGATCGAGCGATGGCACCTGCTTCATCGCGCTCTTGACAGCCGCTACCAGCAGGTCGTCGGGCCGCGTGTTCTTGAAGTAGCCGCGGCCCGAGCGGCCGATCGGCGTGCGGGTGGCGGCAACGATGTAGGCGTCTTGAACTTGTTTCGTAGTCATGTCAGTTGGCTCCATTTTCCGTTTCAAGCGGCCGCCGCGGAACCGGCTTTGCCGGGCCGCCGGCGTCCTTCGATACCTCAGGATGCACGGTCCCCCCTTGAGGGGGAGCGCCGAAGGCGCTTCGGGGGTGGGTCATTTCTTCAGTTGCGCACGGGCTTGCCGGTTTGCAGCATCCCCATGATTCGCTCTTGCGTCTTGGGGTGCTCTAGCAGCGCGCAGAAGTGCTTGCGCTCCAGCGTCATCAGGTAGTCCTCGCTGACCAGCGAGCCGGCATCGACGTCGCCGCCGCACAGCACATCGGCGATGAGCGACGAGATGTGGAAGTCGTGCGCGCTGATGAAACCGCCGTCGCGCATGTTGGCCAGCTGCCCCTTGATGGTGGCGATGCCGTTGCGCCCGGCCACCGGGAACAGCTTCTTCAGCGGGGGGCGGTAGCCGGCTTCGAACATCGCCTTGGCCTCCTGGACCGCGACGTACAGCAGCTCGTCCTTGTTGGCGACCACCGTGTCGCTCCACAGCAAGTAGCCCATCTTGCGGCTCTCGATCGCGCTGGTGCCGACCTTGGCCATCGCGGCGTTGGTGAAGCCGTCCTTCAGGAAGGCGAAGATGTCGGCGTTGGCGTTGCCGGCCGCCGCCATCTCGGCCGCGCGGCGCGCGATGTAGGCGAGGCCGCCGCCACCGGGGATCAGCCCGACGCCCACTTCGACGAGGCCGACATAGCTTTCCATCGCCGCGACGCGCTTGGCCGAGTACACCGCGAGCTCGCAGCCGCCGCCGAGCGCGATGCCGCGCACCGCAGAGACCACCGGCACCGTCGCATAGCGGATGCGCAGCATCGCGTCCTGCAGCTTCTTCTCTTCCGGCGCAATGCCCTTGGCGCCGCTCTTCATGAACACCGGCATCAGCGCCTCGAGGTTCGCGCCGGCGGAGAACACG
>DASXQQ010000419.1:0-2038 GCA_036507085.1 Piscinibacter sp.
TCGTTTTCACCAGACCGGCGGACCTGAAGTCCTCCAGCTCGAAACCGTCGATGTCGGCGACCCCGGACCCGGCCAGGCCCGTGTGCGCCACACCTACATCGCCGTCAACTTCATCGACATCTATTTCCGCACCGGCCGCTATCCGCTGCCCTTGCCCAACGGCCTGGGGTCGGACGCGGTGGGCGTGGTCGAGGCCGTGGGCGCGGGCGTGACCGACATCAAGGTCGGCGACCGCGTGGGCTACCTGCTCGGCCCGCAGGGCGCCTATGCCGAGGTGCGCGTGATGCCGGCCGATGTGCTCATCCCGCTGCCCGCGGGCGTCAGCGACCGCACCGCCTCCACGCTGATGATGAAGGGACTGACGGCGCAATACCTGTTCCGCCAGGTCTATCCGCTCAAGGGCGGCGAAACCATCCTGTACCACGCGGCGGCCGGCGGCGTCGGGCTGGTCGCCTGCCAGTGGGCGCGTGCGATCGGGGTCACGATGATCGGCACGGTCAGCACCGACGAGAAGGCAGAGATTGCGCGCGCGAACGGCTGCACGCACACCATCGTGACGAGCCGCGAGGACATCGCCAAGCGCGTGCGCGAGCTCACCGATGGCCGCGGCGTGCCCGTCGTCTACGACTCGGTCGGCAAGGACACGCTGATGGCCTCGCTCGACAGCCTCCAGCCGCGCGGCACCCTGGTCAGCAACGGCACCACGTCCGGACCGGTGGTGATCGACACCACGCTGCTGGCGGTCAAGGGCTCCATCTGGGTCACGCGCCCGGCGATGGTCCACTACGCCACGCCCCGCTCGCACATGCTGGCGATGGCCGACGAGCTGTTCGGCCACGTGCTGGCCGGGCGCATCAACGGCGAACCGAAGCAGCAATTCGCCCTCGCCGACGCCGCCGACGCGCACCGCGCGCTCGAGTCGCGACAGACCACCGGCGCCACGGTGCTCGTTCCCTGAAGGAATCGTCATGGACATTCACAGCATCGAGAAGGCGCCGGCGCAGGACGGCTACCTCTTCAGCCGCGGCCAGGCCTGGTTCGCATTCGCCATGACACTGGCATTGATGATCTTCGACTACGTCGATCGCCAGGTCATCGTCTCGCTGTTCCCCTACCTCAAGGCCGAGTGGGGCCTGTCGGACAAGCAGCTCGGCGCGCTGGTCTCGGTGGTGTCGGTGACGGTGGCCGTCGGCGCGGTGCCGGTGGCGCTGTTCGCCGACCGCGTGAGCCGCGTGAAGAGCATCGTCGCGATGGCCACGCTGTGGAGCCTGGCCACGATTTCCTGCATGTGGGTGCGCGGCTACAGCCAGTTGCTTGCCACTCGCTCGGTGGTGGGTCTGGGCGAGGCCGGCTACGGCTCCGTGGGCGCGGCGCTGATCGCGAGCCACTTCCCGGCGCGACTGCGCGGCGCGCTGATGGCGGGCTTCTTCGCATCGGCCTCGGTGGGCTCGGTGCTGGGCGTGATGCTGGGTGGCGTGATCGCCGCCCGCTGGGGCTGGCAAGCGGCCTTCGGCGTCGTCGGTCTGCCCGGCCTCGTGCTCGCATTGCTGTACCTGAAGGTGCGTGACTACCGCACGGTGAGGCTCGAGCCGGCGCTCGACGCCAAGCGGCGCTCGCTGGGCGAGGCCACGCGTCACATCGTCAAGGCGCTGGCGCGCTCGCGCACCATGCTGTGGGTGTGCATCGGCGGTGCGGCGCAGCTGGTCGTCGTGTCGGCCCTCTGGTCGTGGCTGCCGAGCTTCCTGAATCGTGTGCACGGCGTCGTGCCGGCACAGGCGGGCCTCAAGGCCGCGCTGGTGGTCTTGTGCGGCGCCGCCGGGTCGGTGATCTGGGGGGCCCTCGTCGATCGGGTCGGCACGCGCCACCCGCGCCGCAAGCTCGTCACGATGGCACTGCTCTGCGTGGCCTCGATGGTCGTGCTGGTGACTGCCTTCGGCACGACGCTGCCGGCGCCGGCACAGTTCGCGCTGATCGCATTGGGCGGCTTCATCGCGACCTGCACGGTGGGGCCGGTGTCGGCCATCGTGATCGACGTCGT
>DASXQQ010000420.1:0-10619 GCA_036507085.1 Piscinibacter sp.
CTTCCCCCCGCTAATCCGCCTCAAGTTTTCGTTACGTCCCGGAACAATGACCGAGCGCCAATCCGCGGCGCTTCGTCATGGCAGACCCCGACTCACCCGACCGCAACCTACCCGCATCGCATCGCAAGCTGAAGAAAGCGCGCGAGGACGGGCAGGTCGTCCGCTCGCGTGACTTCGGTCACTTTGCGGCGATTGCCACCGGCGGCGCGGTGCTCGTCGCGCTGGCGCCGCAACTCACCGGCTGGATGCAGCTGCTGCTCGCCGACGGGCTGCGCTTCGACGCGGCCGCCGCGACCAACCCGCAGCTGATGACCGAGCGGCTCGCCGAGCTGGCGCTGAAGCTGCTGTGGGTCGTGGTGCCGCTGGGCGTGCTGATGGCCGGCGTGGCCGTCGCCGCCAGCGTGGCGATCGGCGGCTGGAACTGGACGCTCAAGCCGCTCGCGCCGCAGTTCAGCAAGATCAACCCGCTCGCCGGCCTGCCGCGCCTGCTGTCCAAGCGCCAGCTCATCGACGCGCTCAAGGCCTGCCTGCTCGCGCTGGTCCTGGGCGTCATCGGCGCGCTCTATCTGAAGAGCCACATCGAGACCTTCGCCGGCGTCATCGCGATGCCCCTGCCGGCCGCGCTCGAGCAGGTCGGCCAGACGGTGCTCGGCGGGCTGATGCTGCTGCTGCTCGCGCTCGCGCTCTTCGCCGCGGTCGACGCGCCGCTGCAAAAACACCTGCATGCCTCGCGCCTGAAGATGACGCACCAGGAAGTCAAGCAGGAACACAAGGAAGTCGAGGGCAACGGCGAGGTCAAGGCGAAGATCAAGGTGCTGATGCGCCAGATGTCGCGCCGGCGCATGCTCGCCGCGGTGCCGCAGGCCGACCTGGTGGTGATGAACCCGACCCACTACGCGGTCGCGCTGAAGTACGACGAGGCGAAGATGGCCG
The DNA here is from genome assembly GCA_036507085.1 of Piscinibacter sp. Taxonomy (GTDB): domain Bacteria; phylum Pseudomonadota; class Gammaproteobacteria; order Burkholderiales; family Burkholderiaceae_C; genus Albitalea. The sequence goes on from DASXQQ010000420.1 coordinate 934, forward strand.
CGCCGCGCGTCGTCGCCAAGGGCGCTGACCTGCTCGCGATGACGATCCGCGACACCGCGAAGGCGGCGAAGGTGCCGGTGCTGCAGGCGCCGATGCTCGCGCGCGCGCTGTACGCCCACGCCGAGCTCGACCGCGAGGTGCCGGCAGCGCTGTTCGCCGCCGTCGCCCAGGTGCTCGCCTATGTGTACCAGCTGCGCGCCGCGATGAGCGGCCGCTCGCCGATGCCGGGCGACTTGCCCGAGCTCGCCGTGCCGGCGGAGCTGGACCCGCACAACAAGAAGGACGCCACTGAATGAACGGCCTGATGCAACAAATGCAGAAGTGGCTGGGCCCGAACGCCGGTGCGATCCGGGCGCTGATGGCGCCGATCTTCATCGTGCTGATCCTCGCGATGATGGTGCTGCCGTTGCCGCCGTTCGCGCTCGACCTGCTGTTCACCTTCAACATCGCGATGGCGCTGATGGTGATGATGGTCGCCGCCTACATGGTGCGACCGCTCGACTTCGCCGCCTTCCCGAGCGTGATCCTGCTGACCACCTTGCTGCGCCTGTCGCTCAACGTCGCGTCGGCCCGCGTCGTGCTGCTCGAAGGCCACAGCGGACCGGGCGCGGCCGGCGCGGTGATCGAGTCCTTCGGCCACTTCCTGATCGGGGGCAACTTCGCCGTCGGCCTGATCGTGTTCGCCATCATCGTCGTCATCAACTTCATCGTCGTCACCAAGGGCGCCGAGCGCATCGCCGAAGTCGGCGCGCGCTTCACCCTGGATGCGATGCCCGGCAAGCAGATGGCGATCGACGCCGACCTCAACGCCGGCCTGATCGACGAAAAGGAAGCCAAGCGCCGCCGCGCCGAAGTGGGCGAAGAGGCCGAGTTCTTCGGCTCCATGGACGGCGCCTCGAAATACGTGCGCGGCGACGCGATGGCGGGTCTCTTGATCCTCTTCATCAACATCGTCGGCGGCTTCATCATCGGCGTCGCGCAGCACGACCTGAGCGCCGCCGACGCGGCCAACAGCTACATCCTGCTGGCGGTCGGCGACGCGCTGGTGGCGCAGATCCCGGCGCTGCTGATCTCGGTGGCCGCGGCGATGGTGGTGTCGCGCGTCGGCAAGGAAAACGACGTCGGCACGCAGATCGCGAAGCAGGTGTTCAACTCGCCACGCTCGCTGGCCATCACCGCCGGCGTGATCGGCGCGCTCGGCGTCATCCCCGGCATGCCGCACATCGTGTTCGTGCTGATCGCCAGCGCCCTCGGCTACGGCGCGTACTGGATGCACGAGCGCAACCAGCGCGCCAAGGCGGCGCCGCCGCCGCCGCCGGCCGCGGCGCAGCCCAACGCCGAGGCGAGCTGGGACGACCTGCAGCCGGTCGACACGCTCGGCCTCGAAGTCGGTTACCGCCTGATCAGCCTTGTCGACAAGGCGCGCGAAGGCGACCTGCTCGCGCGCATCAAGGGCGTGCGCAAGAAGTTCGCGCAGGACGTCGGCTTCCTGCCGCCGCCGGTGCACATCCGCGACAACCTCGAGCTCAAGCCGAGCATGTACCGCCTGACCCTGCGCGGCGCGGTGGTCGGCGAAGGCGAGGCCTTCCCCGGCATGTGGCTCGCGATCAACCCGGGCGGCGCGACGACCAACCTGATCGGCACGGCCACCCGCGACCCGGCCTTCGGGCTGCCGGCGGTCTGGATCGAGGAGCGCCAGCGCGAATCAGCCCAAATGAATGGATTTACGGTGGTTGATTGCTCGACCGTCGTGGCGACCCATCTTTCACACTTGATGCAACTCCATGCGGCCAAGTTGCTCGGCCGCGTCGAGACCCAGCAGCTCGTCGAACACGTGACGAGGCTGGCCCCGAAACTGATCGAGGACGTGGTCCCCAAGATGGTTGGCATCGCCGCACTGCAAAAAGTCCTCCAGCTTCTGCTGGAAGAGGGCGTGCACATCCGCGACATGCGCTCCATCGTCGAGAGCCTGGCGGAGCACGCCGCCACTGTCACCGACCCGAACGAGCTGGCGCGGCGCATCCGCATCCACCTCGCGCCGTCGATCGTGCAGCAGATCTACGGCCCGACGCGCGAGCTCGACGTGATCGCGCTCGAACCCGACCTCGAGCGGCTGGTGACCCAGGCGCTGAACTCGCCGCACGGCGCCGCGCTCGACCCGGGTGTGGCCGAAACGCTGACCCGCAGCGCGGCCGATTCGGCCAAGCGCCAGGAAGACCTCGGTCACCCGGCCTGCCTGCTGGTGCCCGACCTGATCCGCGCGCCGATGGCCCGCTTGCTCAAGCGCTCGGCGCCCCGGCTGCGTGTCCTCGGGCACAGCGAGATTCCTGAGACTCATTCGATTCGCATCGGGTCGATCATTGGGGGGGCCGCATGAAGCGAAGGGCGAGGGGCCCCGTTTACGGGGATCGACCAGCGCAATGCGGCCGAAGTGCCGACCGCGCGGCGGTGGAACGTATTAACCGTATCGGAGGCACTGCATGAACGTCAAGCGATTCGTTGCGCGCACGTCGCGCGACGCGTTGAACCTGCTGCGCCAGGCCCTGGGCGACGACGCGGTCGTGCTGTCGACCAAGCCCTGTACAGAAGGCGTCGAAGTGCTCGCGATGGCACCCGAAGGCATGGCGCAGATCGAGCGCATGTCGGCCACCACGCCGGCCACGCGCGCCGCGGCCAAGCCCGCCGCCGCCCCAGTGACCGAAGTGAAGGAAGACGTCGAGCAGCTCGCGATGAGCACGCTGTCGTTCCAGGACTATGTGCGCGACCGCATGCTGCGCCGGCGCGAGGCGGCGATGAGGGCTGAGGCGGCTGCGAAGGCGACCAGCACCGAGGCAGCCGAGCCCGAGATGAGCCCGCTGCAGGCGAAGCTCGCCGCGCGCATGAGCTCGCCGGCAACGCCGGCCCGGCGCGATCCGCCGGTGCTGCGCGAGGAGCTCGACACGAGCGCACCGTCGCTCGCGGACGCCCCGGCCGACGGTTCGCGTTCGCGGCGCGACCAGCAGGACATGATGAACGAGCTGCGCTCGATGAAGGGCCTGATCGAGGAGCGCTTCGGCGCGCTCGCCTTCATGGAAAAGCTGCAGCGCCAGCCCGGCCAGGCCCGCCTCACGCAAAAGCTGCTCGATTGCGGCTTCTCGCCGGCGTTGATCCGCAAGCTCGCCGAGAGCCTGAGCCCGGAGGTGGCCGACGAGTCGGCCTGGGCCGCCAGCGTGCTCGAACGCAACCTGCTGACCGCCGAGCACGAGCCGGCGCTCGAAGACCAGGGCGGCATCTACGCGCTGATCGGCTCCACCGGCGTGGGCAAGACCACCAGCACGGCCAAGCTCGCCGCGGCCTTCGCGACCAAGTACGGCGCGGCCAACCTCGGTCTCGTCACGCTCGACGCCTACCGCGTCGGCGCGCATGAACAGCTGCGCACCTATGGCCGCATCCTCGGCGTGCCGGTGCACACCGCGCACGACCGCGCCTCGCTCGAAGACCTGCTCGACCTGCTGTCGGCCAAGAAGATGGTGCTGATCGACACCGCGGGCATGGCGCAGCGCGACAGCCGCACCCGCGAGCTGCTCGACATGCTGGGCCATCGGGCGATCCAGAAGCTGCTGGTGGTCAACGCCGCGGCGCAGGGCGAGACGATCGAGGACGTTCTGATCTCCTACCGCGCCACGCTCGCCAAGGGCGTGATCCTGTCGAAGATGGACGAGGCCGTGAAGCTCGGCCCCGCGCTCGACGCGCTGATCCGCCACAAGCTCGCCATCGTCGGCGTCGCCAACGGCCAGCGCGTGCCCGAAGACTGGCACCGCCTGTCGTCGCATGCACTGGTGCACCGCGCGCTGCGCCCGACCGCGGGCAACGCCTACCGCATCGACGCGAACGACATGAACCTGATCTTCGCCGCGCCGCAGACCCGCGTGGTGCCGGGCGCGCTGCACGCGTGAACCCCGATGAGAAATTCCTTGGCACTTTGTCTTCAGCGGGCCGAGCGCCGGGCCGCTCCCAAGCCTGTCCTGAGCCTGGTCGAAGGGCCGGCCCGCGTCCCCCCGGGGGACCGGCCGGCGTACTCGCCGGACGAGGGGCTCCAATGACTCGCCCCGCTCCGCTCGATCAGGCCGACGGCCTGCGCCGCCTGTTCGCCCACGCGCGCGTGCGCTTCGTGCCGGTGGTGTCGAACCCGCACATGGCCTTCGGCGGCGTGATGCTTGAGCGCCTGTGCGCCGCCTTCGGCGAGCATGGCAAGCACACGCTGGTGATCGACGCCGGCGAGCGCGCGCCGCTGCCCTCGGAGATGGCGCTGATGGAGCTCGCCGAGTGCATCGAGACGCTGTCGACGCAGGTGTCCTACCTCGGCGCGCGCGGCCTGCCGCTGCGCTTCGTCGACACCCACGGCTCCACCGCGGGCTTCCTGCAAGCCGCATCCGACGCCGCGCCGCACGCCGACGTGGTGCTGGTGCACGCGAACGCGAGCGACCTGTGCCGCATGTTCGTTCGCAGCGAGGCACGCCCGCTGCTGCTCGCCGACGATCGGCCCGCGAGCGTGACGCATGCCTACGCGGCGATGAAGCTGTTGAGCCAGCGCGCCGGCCTCGTCGTGCACGACCTGCTGCTCGGCGCCGCGCCGAGCTCGCCGCGCGCCGAGCGCATCGCGATGCAGCTGGCGACCTGCGCCGACGACTTCCTGGGTGCGGTGCTGCGCGACTGGGTGCAGATCGACCCCGCGACCGACGCGCGCGAGGCGCCGACGCCGGCGCTGCGCCGCTGGGCGCGCGAGACGCTGCAGCCGCAGGCCGGCTTCGTCGGCGGCGCCGCCGCGTCGGCCTATGCACCTCACGCGTTGAACTGAAAAATGAGAACCGACATGTACACCGCCAAAGGCCAACTCGACATCAACTCGATGCTCAAGCAGTACAGCCCGCTGGTGCGCCGCCTCGCGCACCAGATGATCGCCAAGCTGCCGGCCAACGTGGAGATCGACGACCTGATCCAGGTCGGGATGATCGGCCTGACCGATGCGCTCAGCCGCTTCGATGCGGCGCAGGGCGTGCAGTTCGAGACCTTCGCGACGCAACGCATTCGCGGCGCGATGCTCGACGAGCTGCGCGGCAACGACTACCTGTCGCGCGGCACGCGCAAGCAGCAGCGCAGCATCGAGGCGGCCGTGCACAAGCTCGAGCAGCGGCTCGGCCGCGCCCCGGCCGAAAGCGAGATCGCGCGCGAAATGGGCATCACCCTCACCGAGTACCAGGATCTGCTGGGCAAGGTGCGCGGCACCCAGCTCGTCTACCTGGAAGACATGTCGGGCGACGAGGGCGACAACGACTACCTCGACCGCCACGTGGCCGACGAGGGCTTCAATCCGCTCGCGCAACTGCAGGACCACCGCATGCGCGAGGCGCTGGTCGATGCGATCAAGTCGCTGCCCGAGCGCGAGCAGTACGTGATGAGCATGTACTACGAGCACGACATGAACCTGAAGGAAATCGCGGCCGTGCTGAAAGTCACGGAGTCGCGTGTGTGCCAGCTTCACAGCCAGTCGATCGCCCGTCTGCGGGTCAAGCTGCGAGAGTATTGAGTGCCCCCAGGGCTCGGCAAGCCGAGCCCGCCCCCCGAGGGGTCAAGGAACTCGGGAGCGGCCCTTCGTTTCCTTGAGAGTCGAAATCAACGATGGACCGGCGCGGTGAGACAACGCGAAGCCGGTTGAAAGGACAAGCAATGTTCAGTGCCTTCAAGAAGAGCAAGCCGCCCGTCCAGGCTGCCGAGCCGGTGCCCGCGGAAACCGGCATCACCCACGCCGAGTTGCATGCCGCGGTCGACTCGATCGGCAAGCAGGCCTCGAACATGGGCCGCGAAGCCGCCGAGGTGCGCGGCATGATGGAAGACACGCACAAGCTGTCGGCCGGGCAGGCCAAGGCGCTGGCGGCGCTGGCCGGCCAGGTGCAGGAAATCACCCGCGCGCAGGCGGCCATCGGCGAGGTGTCGAACACCAGCCTGGCGGCGGTCGAGCGCGCGCGCAAGGCGGTCGAGGACGTGGGCAGCGAAGTGGGCGGCATCGTCTCCACGCTGCGCCAGGTGTCGCAGGCCGCCGGCACAATCACCCAGATCGCGCTGCAGACCCGCCTGGTGGCGTTCAACGCCTCGGTCGAGGCCAAGCGCGCCGGCGAGGCCGGTCGCGGCTTCGGTGTGGTCGCCGACGCGGTCAAGGACCTGGCGGCGAAGGTCGAGTCCTCGTCGAAGGAAATCATGAGCACGGTGGGCGAGCTCGATGCGCGCATCGAGGCGCTGTCGCGCGAGATCCGCGTCCAGGAAGGCCAGCAAGCCAAGCAAGGCGGCTTCCACCGCGCGCTGGCCGATGTGCAAAGCGGCGTCGCGAGCATCACCACCGCGGCCGAGCAAAGCCGCGCGATCTGCGGCGGGCTGAACTCCCAGATGGTCGCGATCGAAGCCGAGATCCACCAGACCGGCCGCGCGCTCGACGCCGCGATGAGCCGCAGCGAAGCCTTCCTCAAGGTGTCCGAGCACCTGATCGAGGTGGTGGCCGAGTGCGGCATCGAGACCGAGGACACGCCCTACATCACGGCCGCGACCGAGGCCGCGGCGCAAATGGCCAAGCTGCTCGAAGACTCGGTGCGCACCCAGACGATCTCGATGGCCGACCTGTTCGACGACAACTACCGGCCGATTCCGCGCACCACCCCGCAGCAGCACACGACGCGCTTCATCGAGCTCGCCGACCGGCTGTTCCCTCAGGTGCAGGAACGCATGCTGGCGCTGAGCCCGAAGGTGGTGTTCTGCATCGCGGTCGACCGCAACGGCTACGTGCCCACCCACAACAAGAAGTACTCGCATCCGCAGCGCGGCGACGTGGCCTGGGACACCATCAACAGCCGCTATCGCCGCATCTTCAACGACCGCACCGGCCTCGCGTCGGCGCGCAACCAGCGCCCGTTCCTGCTCCAGACCTACCGCCGCGACATGGGCGGCGGCAACTTCGTCGTGATGAAGGAAGCCGCGGCGCCGATCACGGTGAACGGCAAGCACTGGGGCGGCTTGCGCCTGGCCTTCCACTTCTGATCCGCGTTATGCGACTGTCGTTCGCGCGAGCGCCGCTGCGCCTCGCCTGGCCGCTGCCGGCCCTGTTGACCTGGGCGGCGTCGTGGGCGATCTTCATCGCCCTGCGCTGGCAGCAGGCGCCGCTGATGACCGCGGTGCTGCTCGCAGCCACCCTCAGCGTGACCTTCAGCCTCTGGGGCAGCACGCCGTGGCGGCGCATCTTCATTGCCTGGGGCTTCCCGCTGTCGCTCGCCGCATCGGGGCTGGCCGGCAGTGTGCCGGCCTGGGCCTGGCTGATGCCGCTCGTGCTGCTGGCGTTGGTCTACCCGATCAACACCTGGCGCGATGCGCCGCTGTTCCCGACCCCCTCCGGCGCGCTCGACGGGCTCGCGCGGCTCGTGCCGCTGCGCGACGGCGCGCACATCGTCGACGCCGGCTGCGGCCTGGGCAACGGGCTGCGCGAGCTGCGGCGCGAATACCCGCGCGCCCGCTTCAGCGGCCTCGAATGGAGCTGGCCGCTGCGCGTCGCCTGCGCCTGGCGTGCGCGCTTCGCCACCGTGCGCCGGGCCGACATCTGGGCGGCCGACTGGTCGGGCTATGACATGGTCTACCTGTTCCAGCGGCCCGAGAGCATGCCCGACGCGGCCGCCAAGGCGCAGCGCGAGTTGCGAGCGGGCGCCTGGCTCGCGAGCCTGGAGTTCCATGTGCCCGAGCTTGCGGCGCAGGAGGTGCTCGACTGCGCCGACGGGCGCCGCGTCTGGCTCTACCGGGCGCCGTTCAAGCGGCGCTGACGCGGCTCCAGGCTCACCCATTCGATCCGTTCCTCCAGTTCGAACACGCTGCGCGGCGCGGGTCGAGACACGTCCACCGCCGGCGCCGCGCGCACGCTGGCGGCAGAGGGCGCACGCTGCGCGCCGGCGGACAGCGCCTGCGCTGCTTGTCCCGGTTGCCCGCACGTGGCGCTGCTGCCCGCCGGCGCCCGCACGATCGGCTGCAGCATCGGCGCCAGCGACTTCAGGATCTGCACCGGCAGCGCGCTGGTGAAGCGGTAGTTCTCGGCCTCGGCGCCCGGAACGTACGCCGTCACCGTGCCGAAGTGGCGCGCGCCGATGAAGAAGACGAAGGTCGCGGTGCGGCTGAGCACCCGCGACTCGATCACCTGGCCGCGCGCGCCGACGGTGGTCGAGCGGTTGTCGCCGGTGCCGGTCTTGCCGCCGATGGTGACGTGGCCGCTGCCCGGCAGGTCGAACGCCGCGTTCGCGCGCCGCGCCGTGCCTTTCTCGACCACTTGCACCAGCGCGCGCTTCAGCGTCGCGGCGATCTCCGGCGCGAGCACGCGTTCGGCACGGAACGGACGGCGGCGCAAGTGCGTCTCGTAGGGCGTGCCGGCGGCGAAGTGCAGCTCTTCGATGCGCACCGTCGGTGCGCGCAGCCCGTCATTGACGATGATGCCCGCCAGCTCGGCCAGCGCCGACGGCCGGTCGCCCGAGCTGCCGATCGCGGTGGCGTACGACGGCACCAGGTACTCGAAGGGGTAGCCCAGGCGCTGCCAGCTGCGGTGAATCTTCGCGAACGCGTCGGCTTCGAGCAGCGACGCGATGCGCCGGTCCTGCGCCGCGCGCGAGCGCGACTGGAACAGCCAGCCGTAGACCGACTGGCGTTGCGCGCGGCTGCCGTCGAGCACCTGCGCGAGCGTGGCGTCGGGGTGCTGGCGCAACTGTGACGCGACCCACAGCTCCAGCGGATGCAGATGCGCCAGGTACCCGCGGTCGGCCAGCGAATAGCGGCCCGGGGCGTGGCGCTCGAGCAGCGCGCTGGCCGTGCGCGCCGGCGCGCCCTTGGCCGAGTGCTCGAGCAGGAATTCGCCGAACGCGGTCGCCTCGGCGTCGGGCTCGATCGAGCTGAAGATCGCGGCCAGAGCGTCGGGCGTGTGGCGGCCGCTGTCGGCCAGCAGCGCCAGCATCTCGGCCGGGCTCTTGCCGCGGTACTTGCGGTAGAAGTGGCGCACGAAGACGCTGCCTTCGCGGTCGGCAAAGCGCGCCAGCAGGGCCGCGCGCTTCGCATGGTTCGCTTCGGCGAGGATCGGCCCGGCCGAATCGGGTCCGCTGTACATCACGTGATAGACCACGTCGCGCATCAGGCGGATGAACGCGAGGTTGACCGAGTCCTGCAGCGCTTCGCGCACCGTCGGGCTGCGGTGGTTGTCCGCGGGCTCGAAGTTCTCGAAGGTGTGGGCCCCGCCGCCGGTGAAGAAGGTCTCGCCGGGGCTGGCGGAATAACGGCGCTCCATCGCCGCGTCGAGCATCGCCGGCAGGTGCTTGTCGCTCGCGTTCAGCAGGTGGTCGATCGCCCAGCGGGCGAGGTGGTCGTGGCGATCGAGCTCGACCTTGCGCAGCTCGGCCGGGGCGAGGCCGGCGTAGCGCTGGTGCAGCACCGCGACGATCTCGAGGTAGGTCGCGAGCGTGCGCAGTTTCGCCGTCGAGCCGAGCTCCAGCTTCGCACCGGCGTTGATGTCGAAGGGCTGGTCGAGGTTGTCGGCCTGCACGCGCAGGCGGTTGCCGTCCTCGCCGCGCTCGTAGAGCGTGAAGCTGTAGAACAGCCTGGACGGGTCGCCGCGCTCGAGCAGGTGCGGCCCGATCATG
>DASXQQ010000421.1:0-14537 GCA_036507085.1 Piscinibacter sp.
CCGTCGAGATGCAAGGCGAAGCGGGCGAGGCGATCGCGCTGTACCAGAAGCTGCTCGCGGAGCACCCGCACTACGAGCGCAACGACCAGGTGCTCTACCAGCTCTCGCACGCGTACGACGAGCTCGGCATGACCGACCAGGCGATGGGTGTGATGCGCCGCATCGTCAAGGACTATCCGAAGTCGCGCTACTTCGACGAGGTGCAGTTCCGCATCGGCGAGTACTACTTCACCCGCAGGAAGTGGCTCGACGCCGAGAAGGCCTACATGTCCATCGCCGACATGGGCCCCGCCTCGTCGTTCCACGAGCTCGCGCTCTACAAGCTCGGCTGGACCTTCTACAAGCAGGACCTGTACGAGGACGCGCTGCGCCGCTTCACGGCCCTGCTCGACCACAAGATCAAGACCGGCTACGACTTCGACAAGCCGAAGGACCACCTGGAGCAGCAGCGCATCGACGACACCTATCGCGTCATCAGCCTCTCGTTCTCCAACCTGGGCGGATCGGAGGCGGCAAACGCGTACTTCGACAAGCTGGGCAAGCGCAGCTACGAGGTCAACGTCTACGGCAACCTCGCCGAGTATTACCTCGACAAGCTTCGCTACAACGACGCCGCCGTCGCCTACAAGGCCTTCGTGAAGCGCGAGCCCTATCACAAGGTCGCTCCACGCTACGCCACGCGCGTCATCGACATCTACAAGCGCGGCGGCTTCCCCAAGCTCGTGATCGATGCCAACAAGGAGTTCGTCGTCAGCTACGGGCTCAAGTCGCCTTACTGGAATCACTTCGACGTCAAGGGCTCGCCCGAGGTGGTGGGCTACGTGAAGGCGAGCCTCAAGGAGTTGGCCAACCACTATCACGCGCTGTACCAGGAAAAGAAGTTTGAGAAGGACAAGCCCGAGAACTTCGGCGAGGCGATGCACTGGTATCGCGACTACCTGGCCTCCTTCCCGAAGGAGCCCGAGTCCCCGGCCATCAACCACCAGCTCGCCGAACTGCTGATCGAGAACGCCTCGTTCGCCGAGGCCGCGGTCGAGTTCGAGCGCACGGCCTACGACTACCCTGCGCACGACAAGTCCTCCGAGGCCGGCTACGCCGCCGTCTACGCGCATCGCAAGGGCCTCGCCACGGTCGCTGCCGACCACAAGCAGAAGGCCGTTCACGAAACGATCCGCAGCTCGTTGAAGTTCGCGGAGACCTTCCCCAAGCATGAAAAGGCCGCGCTGGTGATGAGCGCGGCCATCGACGACATCTTCGAGACGAAGAACCACGCGCAGGCGGTTGCGAGCAGTCGCAAGTTCATCGCCATGTTCCCGAATGCCGAGCAGCCGCTGCGCCGCACGGCATGGGTCACGCTGGCCCACTCGTCGTTCGAGCTCGGGCGGTTCTTGGACGCCGAAGAAGCCTACGTGCAGTCGCTGCCGCTCGTCGCAGAGAGCGACAAGGCGCGTGCCAACCTGGTCGAGAACCTGGCCGCTTCCATCTACAAGCAAGGTGAAGAAGCAGGCAAGCAAGGCGACCACAAGACTGCCGCGCAGCACTTCCTGCGCGTGGCGCAGGCCGCCCCGACGTCGACCATCCGGCCCAACGCCGACTACGACGGCGCCGCGGCGCTCATCCAGCTCAAGAACTGGGATGGCGCGGCCAAGGTGCTGACGGCCTTCCGCAGCAACTACCCGGGCCACAAGCTGCAGCCTGAAGTGACGAGGAAGGTGGCCTACGTCTACCGCGAGGCGGGCAAGCTCGCACTGGCGGCCGCAGAGTACGAGCGCACCGAGTCCGAGTCGAAGGATGTCGAGGTGCGAACCGCGGCGCTGCAGCTCGCCGGCGACCTGTATACCCAGGCCAACGAGACGGACAAGGCTGTGGCGGTCTATCGGCGCTACATCTCCAGCTTTCCGAAGCCGCTGGACGTGGCCATCGAGGCGCGCTTCAAGATCGCGGGCCTGCTGAAGTCGCGCAACGACACGGCTTCCTATCAGGCCGAGCTCAAGGCCATCGTCGGTGCCGATGCCGCCGGCGGCAAGGATCGCACCGACCGTACCCGCTACCTCGCGGCCTCGTCGTTGGTGGTGCTGACCGAGCCGGTGTTCGAGCAGTACGCGCAGATCAAGCTGGTGCAGCCCTTCGACAAGAACCTCGCGAAGAAGAAGGCCGCCCTCAAGCAGGTGAAGGACGGCTTCGAAGCCATCCTGCGCTACGAGATCGGCGAGACCACCGCGGCCGCCAGCTACTACCTCGCAGAGATGTATTACGACTTCAACCGTTCGCTGGTGGAATCGCAGCGCCCGCGCGACCTCAACGCCCAGGAGAAGGAGCAGTACGAGCTGGCCCTCGAAGAGCAGGCCTATCCGTTCGAGGAGAAGGCGATCGAGGTGCACCAGAAGAACACGGACCTGGTCAAGCTCGGCGTCTACAACAAGTGGGTCGACAAGAGCTTCGCCAAGCTCGCCAAGCTGGTGCCTGCGCGCTACGCCAAGTTCGAGGAGAGCAGCGGATACGTCGAGACCTTCAACCGCCAGGTGGCCTTCGACAAGTTCACCGAAAAGCGCGAGCCGGTGGTGGCCGCAGCAGCAGCGGCGACGGTGCCGCAGCTGCAGGTGCAGGCGCAGGCCGAGCCTCAGGAGGCGCGCAAGAAATGAAGCAAGCCGAAGGCCTGCAAGCCTCCACCCGTGGCGCGGATCGGCGCGCCGCCCACCACATGGCGCCTCTGGCACTGCCGCTGGCGCTGGCCATCATGCTGCTGCAGGGCTGCGCCACCGCGCCGCAGGCCGGACCCGCGGCCGGACCCGCGGCCGCAGCCGCGCCGCAGCGCGCCCCGACCACGACGATCACGCCGCAAGTGCAAGCCGAGCTGGATGCGGCCATCGCCCTCGTCAGGGCCGAGCAGTACGAGCCCGCCGCCGAAGCCTTCAAGAAGCTTGCGGTCGCGCTCCCGGACAACGCCATCCCGGCGATCAATCTGGCGCTCGTCCACGAGAAGCTGGACAAGCCGGATCTCGCCGAGGCACAGCTCAAGAAGGCACTGGCGATCGAGCCGAACAACCCCGTGGCCGGCAACGAGCTGGCGCTGCTGTACCGCAAGACCGGGCGCTTCGCCGAAGCGCGCGCGGCCTACGAGAAGACGCTGGCGACGTACCCGTATTTCGCCATCGCTCACAAGAATCTGGGCGTTCTTTGCGACCTCTATCTGAAGGACTACCAATGCGCCATCGACCACTACAAGACCTACGCCCTGAGCGCGCCGAACGACAAGAGCGTGCAGATCTGGATTGCCGATCTGCACAAGCGCAGCGGCACGAAGGAGCGCCCATGACCGCAAAGGCGATCGCCACGATCGGCCTGCTGCTTTGCGTCGGCGTGGCCATGGCGCAGGACAAGGCCAAGCAGGACAAGTCCACCAAGAAGCCGGACGCGGGCGAAGCCAAGGAAGTCTCGGGCATGTCCATCGTCGGCAACAGCGAATCGCCCAAGTCGCTGACCATCGTTCCCTGGAAGAGCTCGGAGATCGGACGGGACACCGACTTCAAATCGAGTCTGCTGAGTCAGGAGATCGCCCCCATCGACAAGCCATCGTTTCTACGCGGACTCGAGTTCTACAAGCTTAGCAATCGCAATTAACGTCAGTGAAGGAGTTAGACAATGGAGCACCTTTCGGGAGCCATCAAGTTCATTGCCGCCGGCGGCATCTGGGTGATGCCAATCATCGTTGTGGGCATCGTCGGCCTCGGCGTCGTCGCTGAGCGCTATTTCGTCCTCATTCGCGCCACCCGCGCCAATCGACGCACCTGGGACCAGATCCAGCCGCTGCTGCACGAGGGCCAGTTCGCCAAGGCCCGCGAGATCACGCGCGACGACAAGTCCGCCGTCGCGACGCTGCTCAATGCCGGCCTCGAGAACGAAGGCGTGGTGCGCCGCCGCAACGACATCGAGCTGGCGATGGAAGAGGTCCTGCAGTCCATCACGCCGCAGTTCGAGAACCGCATCTCGTACCTCGCGCTGTTCGCCAACCTGGCCACCCTGCTCGGCCTGTTCGGCACGATCGTGGGCCTGATCGGCGCGTTCGCCGCCGTGGCGACGGCAGCCCCCTCCGAGAAGTCCGCGCTGCTGTCGCTCTCGATCTCAGAGGCGATGAGCTGCACGGCCACCGGCCTGCTGACCGCGATGCCGATGCTGACCTTCAGCCTGCTGCTCAACACCAAGGCCAGCCGCATCGTCGCCGGCCTCGAGATCGCCGCGCTCAAGACGGTCAACATGATCGTGCGCGCCGGCGCGACCGCCCGCATCTCACACTTCCAAGACTATGTTGAAAAGAAAGCATCCTGAGTCGGAGGAGTTGGAGCTCACGACCCTGTTGAACATCATGGTCGTGCTGGTCTCCTTCCTTCTGCTGTCGGCGGTCTTTTCGAAGATCACCATCCAGGAACTCAACATGCCGCCGCAAGCTAGCGGTCCGGCCGAGGCGCGCAAGGACGCTCTTCCGGTCGTGATCGAGGTGATGCTGCGCAAGGACGGGCTGGAGATCGGCAACGGCAAAGAGGTCACGGACCGCCTGCCGAAGGTGGACGACAAGTACGACACCGCCGCGCTGTCGCAGACGCTCAAGCGCCTGAAGGACCAGAACCCCGGCAAGCGCGATGCGATCCTGCTCGTGGAGCCTGACATCGGCTACTCCACCATGATCGCCGTGATGGACGCGTTGAAGTTCGTGGAGATCCGCGGGCCTCGGGAAGGGTCTCAGCGGCTCCGCATCACGCTGTTTCCCAACGTGACCGTGGGGGACGCGCCATGAAGCATCCGGTGTCAACTCGCCCTGTGCGGGCCGGGAGGCCGCCATGAGCATTGGCATAGGCAAGCGCAGGCGAGCGCGCAGCGAGAACAAGGGCGATTCCGCCAGCATGATGCTGACGTCCTTGATGGACATCTTCATCGTGCTCGTGCTCTACCTGCTGGTCAATCAAGGCACCGGCGTCGAGCTCGACCCCCCGGAACACGTGGTGCTTCCAACCTCCGGCGTCGACACCGCGCCGCGGCAGTCCGTCGTGATCGCGCTGTCGGACCGCGATGTGCGCGTCCAGGGCCAACCCGTCGTCTCGATGGCCGAAGTGGTGGCCAGCGACGAGCTCGAGATCACGCCGATCCGTCAGGCCATCGAGCACATCAAGGCCGAGGCCGAGCAGCGCCAGGATCAGATCGGGATGCACACCGAGGTCACGATCGTGGCCGACCAGTTCGTGCCATTCAAGGTGCTCAAGAAGGTCATGCTGTCCAGCAGCAACGCCGGCTACGGAAAGATCTCCTTCGCCGTGAATCAGAAGTGAAGACAAACGGGGATCGCCCGCTGTGAGTACAACAACCCTGTCACTGCAAGAGCAAACGCTCGGCATCGCGAAGGTCAGCCGCATCCTCGATGAACTCGAGCAGCGCAGGTCCGACCTCGATGCCGAGCTTGACGCCTGTTCGAGCGAGCGACGCAAATATCACCTGCTCGGCACGATCCTCGACTCGCTGGACGAGCTCGACGTGGCCGGGGCCGCGGATCTGTTCTGGAACCGCGAGATCACCAGCTATTCACCGGACAAGCAACTGCGGAAGGCGCAAGAGCACGTCGCCGCGTTCGAAGACAAGGTTGCCGACATCGAGATCCGGCGTGACCAGATCCAGTCCGAGATCGACGTCGAGACCGACAACCTGCGTCGCCTCAACGGCGAGCTGGTCGCCCTCGAAGAGGAGGCCGAGGCCCTCCGCCACGAGTTCCAGGTCTTTCGCGATCCCTCCGAGATCCCGTACCGGCCGCTGGTCATGCCGTGGTCGCGCAACGGCGAAGACGACCGGCGCTACCGCAAGGTTTTCCTGGCGAGTCTTCTTGTCTCGCTGTCCCTGGGTTCGATCGTCTTCCTCTTCAAGCCGGGCCATGAAACGCGGCAGGAGGCGTTCATCCCGGAGCACGTCGCCGAGCTCATCGTCAAGAAGAAGGAAGAGCCGAAGAAGCCTGAGCGCAAGCCGCAGGACGACAAGTCGCTCGACCGCACGACTGCGCCCAAGTCGGCGACCCCGAATCCCACGCGCCAGACCTCGGTGGCTGACAACGACTCGCCGTCGCGCTCTCCGGGTCCGCTGACCGACAACCCGGCGGGCACGCCCGATGCGCAACAGGTGGCGCGCGCATCGGCGCAGACCAAGGGCGTGCTGGCGCACCAGAACGAATTCGCCGGGCTGATCGACAGCTCCGGGCCGGTCAAGGTGGGCGCCGAAGGCGTCGTTTCCAACACCGGGCAGATCGCCGCCGGAACGGCGACGACGCGCTCGCTGATCGTCTCCCAGGTGGGCGTCGGCAGCGGCGGCATCAATGTGGCCGCGATCAGCCGCAACGGCAACGGCGGCGGCGGCGCGGGCGGCGCAGGCACCGGCACCGGCGGCGGAGGTGGAGGCAACGGCTTTGGAGGCAGCGGCCTCGGAGGTGGCGGCAGCAGCATCGCGGGCGGCGGTGGCGGCGTGAAGGTTGCCAAGGTGCAAAGCAGCACAGGTGCAGCGACGGCGGACGCCCGCCCGCTGAGCAATGGCGCGGCGCCTTCGCGCACCGACGAGGAGATCCAGATCGTCTTCGACCGCTACAAGGCCGCGCTGTACCGCATCTACAACCGCGAGCTGCGCAACGACCCGAGCCTGAAGGGCAAGATGGTGCTGCGCCTGACCATCGAGCCCGATGGGCACGTGTCCGCGTGCGCGGTGAAGTCGACGGATCTGGCCTCGCCCGCCCTCTCGGCCGAAGTCGTCGAACGCGTGCTCAAGTTCGACTTCGGCGCCAAGCAGGGCGTGCCTCCCATCACGATCACGTATCCGATCGACTTCCTGCCGGCTGCGTGATCCGCGGCGCGCTGTCCGAGTTGACGCGGCAGGACCTGCTGGCGTACTGCTAGCCGTTGGCCACTTGGCCAGCCGCCCGACGTCGTGCGCCTGGTGCGGCTCCAGGTCGCCGATGTGCGGCAGCAGCAGGCGCACATGGATCTGCGTGCGGGGAAGCAGGTAGCAACAAGCGAGCTGCGGCGCAGCGCGTGCGGTCTGGTCTCTGGAAGTGGCGGAATTCGAAGCGACATAACAGCGCGGTATCCAAGCACCGCGGCATGCCCCGCGGTTTCCTCCCTTGAGGGTTGTCCGACACCTGCCCTCCGGTCGGTGCGGACCGATGCGTCGTCGCACGCGCGGGCAGGTGTCCGACAACCCTAAACAAACCTGCCGCTCGCCCATACGCCCGAAAGCCGACGCTCGTGGCGACTCGGAGCATGCGGACATCCGCTGGGGTCGCCATCGGCAGTGGTATGGACGCCTGCCGGTTCAGTGATCGGCTTCGCGGATCATGTTGCGTGCAATCACCAGTTGCTGAATCTGGCTGGTGCCCTCGTAGATGCGGAACAGGCGCACGTCGCGGTAGAAGCGCTCGATGCCGTGGTCGGCCACGTAGCCGGAGCCGCCGAAGATCTGCACTGCGCGGTCGGCCACGCGACCGCACATCTCGGAAGCAAACAGCTTGCAGCACGAGGCTTCGGTCGAGACGTTCTCGCCGTTGTCGCGCCGGCGTGCGGCGTCGATCGCCATGCAGCGGGCCGCGTACACCTCCATCTTGCTGTCGGCCAGCATGGCCTGCACGAGCTGGAACTCGGCGATCGGCTGGCCGAACTGCTTGCGCTCCATCGCATAGGCCAGCGCATCTTCGAGCATGCGCTCGGCCACGCCCACGCAGATGGCGGCGATGTGGATGCGGCCCTTCTCCAGCACCTTCATCGCGGTCTTGAAGCCCATGCCTTCCTTGCCGCCGATGAGGTTGGCCGCCGGCACGCGGCAGTTCTCGAAGATCACGTCGGCCGTGTGCGCGCCGCGCTGGCCCATCTTCTTGTCGGGCTTGCCGATGGTGATGCCCGGCGTGCCGCGCTCGACGATGAAGGCCGACACACCGCCCGCGCCCTTGTTGCTGGGGTCGGTGCGCGCCATCAGTGTGAACAGGCCCGCGAGCGGCGCGTTGGTGATGAAGCGCTTGGTGCCGTTGACGATGTAGTGGTCACCCTCGCGGCGCGCGGTGGTGCGCAGCGAGGCGGCGTCCGAGCCCGCTTCGGGCTCGGTGAGTGCAAACGAGGCGATCAGCTCGCCGCTCGCCAGCATCGGCAAATACTTGTCCTTCTGCGCGGGCGTGCCGTCGATCAGGATGCCCTGCGAGCCGATGCCCACCGTGGTGCCGAACAGCGAGCGGAAGGCCGGCGAGGTGCGGCCCATCTCGAACATCACCAGTGCCTCTTCCTCCATCGTGAGCCCCAGGCCGCCGTAGGACTCGGGAACGGTCAGCCCGAACAGACCCATGGCCTTCATGTCGGCCACGATGTCGTCGGGGATCTCGTCGGTCTCGGCCACCGTGTTCTCGGCGGGCACCAGGCGCTCCTTCACGAAGCGGCGCACGCTGTCGAGAAAGGCGGTGAGGGTGTCAGGGTCGCGGATCATGGTGGGGTCTCCTTGGGCGTTGGGTGTCGTGGTTCAGCGGGCCTGAGCCAGCAGGGCCTGGGCGCGCAGGATCACGGGGCGGTCGACCATCGTGCCGTCCAGTGCCACGGCCGCGCCGCCGGCGGCTTCTGCGGCGGCGAGCACGCGGTGGGCCCAGTCGAGCTGGGCTGCAGTGGGCGCAAACGCGTCGTGCGCCGGCGCGATCTGTTTGGGGTGGATGCACAGCTTGGCGCCAAAGCCCAGGCGGCGTGCGCGTTGCGCCTCGGCATGCACGCGGGGCGCGTCGTCGAGCACGGTGCTCACGCCGTCCACCGGCGCGGCCAGGCCGGCCAGGCGCGAGTGCAGCACCAGCTGCGAGCGGAAATAGAGCAGCTCTTCGCCTTCGCCGGCTATGCCCAGGTCGTGCTGGAAGTCGATGCTGCCGAAAACCAGGCGCTGCACGTTCGGCGCGCGGGCGAGGGCCAGTGCGGCGGCCATGCCGGCGGCGGTTTCGATCAGCGGCAGCAGCGCTACGCCGGGCAGGGCCTGGGCCAGCCGCGCGAGGTCGGCCACCTGTTCGCTCTTGGGCAGCACCACGCCGAACACGCCGTGACGGCAGGCCTCGACGTCGGCCGCGTGTTGTGGTGTCCCGCAGGCGTTGATGCGAACGAGAACTTGCGGCGATGGTGCGGCCTCGCGCGCGCGCAGCCATCGAACCACGGCTTCGCGTGCAGCGTCCTTCTCGGCGGCCGGCACAGCGTCTTCCAGGTCGAGGATCACCGCGTCGGCGCCCGCGGCCAGCGCCTTGTCGAAGCGCTCCGGCCGGTGGCCCGGCACGAAGAGGTAGCTGCGCGGCGGCATGTTGTTCACGGCAGCAGGCGCTCCACGCGCGGCCACTCGGCCAGTTGCCACACGCGCGTGATCAGTCCGCGCATCTCGGCCTCGCTGGCCCCGTGCCCATAGGCCGCCAGCTGCTGCGCCTTGGCTTCGATCTCGTCGCGGCTCAGCGTGTTGCCCGGGTCACCCTTGGGTTCGTCCACGCGGCCGTGCAGCGTGCGGCCGTCGGTGGTGAGCACGTCCACCTTGCCGATCCAGCACTGCGGGTAGGCGCTGTCTACCTCGGCGTCGAGCTGCATGTGCACCTTGCGGCGCACCGCCACCACGCGCGGGTCGCGGTAGTGGGCGTCGAATTCGGCCAGCCCCGCACGGTCGAACACCGCGATCAAGCCCAGCACCGTGCCCATCGAGAACTTGCTCTGGTGCACCGTCTGCGGGTCCACCACCGGGCCCAAGACGTCGATGGCGCCCTGGTGCACGTGGGCGGTCACGCGCTCGATGTCGTCGGCCTTCAGGCCGTGCGTGCGCAGCACCTGTTGCAAGGCATCGGCGGCGGGGTGGGTGTGGCGGCACGAGGCGTGGAACTTGAACGAGGTCTCGGCCAGGGCCCAGCGCTGGCTTAAGCCGTCGGTCAGCTTCGCCGGGTCGGCATCGCGCGACATGCCCGCGGCCAGGCCTTGTGGGCCTTCAAGGATGCGCTGCGCGCCGGTGAATCCGTCGCGCGCGAGGTAAGCGGCCATCAGCCCGTCGGCCGCGGCCTTGGCGGTGTGCAGTTGCTTGGAGTCGGCCGCGTCGCGCAAAAACTCCCACAGCCCCGCGGCCTGGGTGCCGGCCGAGCCGAAGGCGTGCAGCATCTGCGCCGCGTCCAGCCCCAGCAGGCGGCCGACTGCAGCGGCCGCAGCCAGCGTGCCGGCGGTGGCGGTGGTGTGGAAGATCTTGTAGTGCGAGCGCCCGAGGAACTCGCCCACGCGGATGCCCACCTCGTAGCCCGCGACCGAAGCGGCGAGCAGCTCGCGGCCCGACGCGCCGATGGCCTGCGCCACCGCGAGCGCAGGCGGAAACACCACCGCCGCGGGGTGGAACACCGAGCCGTTGTGCACGTCGTCCTGCTCGGCGAAATGCGAGGCGCCGGCGTTGACCATGGCCGCGAACAGCGGGCTCGAACGCGTGCGCGAGATCAGCACCTCGCTGGCACCGTCGGCGGAGCCCATCGCGCGGGCGAAGGCGGCGATGGTCTCCACCGGGCGGGCGCCCTTGCCGGCCAGCACCGAGGCCAGCCAGTCGAGGAAGAGGTCTTCGGCGCGGCGCAGCACCGGCGCGGGGATGTCTTCGTAGCGCAGGCCGGCGGCAAATTCGGCCAAGGCCTTGCTGGGATGTGTGTTGTGCATGTCTTAGTGGCTCCAAGTCGCACCACACGCCCCCTCTCCCGCTGGCGGGAGAGGGCCGGGGTGAGGGTGGCCGGTGCGCACGCAGCCCTCATCCCCCGCCTTCTCCCGCAGGCGGGAGAAGGAGCCCGGGCGGCGGCGTGCGTGCTGCTGAGGCTTCATCGATCCCTCTTCAAAAGGAACGTGGCAGCCCGAGCACGTGCTCGGCCACGTAAGACAGGATGAGGTTCGTGGAAATTGGCGCCACCTGGTACAGCCGCGTCTCGCGGAACTTGCGCTCCACGTCGTATTCGCAGGCGAAGCCGAAGCCGCCGTGGAACTGCAGGCACGCGTTGGCCGCTTCCCAGCTTGCCTTGGCGGCCAGGTACTTGGCCATGTTGGCCTGCGCGCCGCAGGGCTGGTGCGCGTCGAACAGGCGGCAGGCTTCCCAGCGCATCAGGCTCGCGGCCTCGATCTCGATGTGGGCCTCGGCAATGGGGAACTGCACGCCCTGGTTCTGCCCGATGGGCCGGCCGAACACCACGCGGTCTTTCACATAGCCGCTCACGCGGTCGATGAACCAGTGGCCGTCGCCGATGCATTCGGCCGCGATCAGCGTGCGCTCGGCATTGAGCCCGTCGAGGATGTACTTGAAGCCCTGGCCTTCCTCGCCGATCAGGTTCTCGGCCGGGATCTCCAGGTTCTCGAAGAACAGCTCGTTGGTCTCGTGGTTGACCATGTTGCGGATGGGCCGCACTTCCATGCCCTTGGCGATGGCCTGCTTCAGATCGACCATGAAGATCGACATGCCCTCGGATTTCTTCTTTACATCCGCCAGCGGCGTGGTGCGCGCCAGCAGGATCATGAAGTCGGAGTGCTGTACCCGCGAGATCCACACCTTCTGGCCGTTGACGACGTAGCGGTCGCCTTTCTTCAACGCGGTGGTTTTGATGCGGGTGGTGTCGGTGCCGGTGCTGGGCTCGGTCACGCCCATCGACTGCAGCCGCCATTCGCCACTGGCGATCTTGGGCAAATACAGGGCCTTCTGCTTCTCCGAGCCATGGCGCAGCAGCGTGCCCATGTTGTACATCTGGCCATGGCAGGCGCCCGAGTTGCCGCCGGCATGGTTGATCTCTTCCATGATCACCGAGGCTTCGGCCAAGCCCAGGCCCGAGCCGCCGTATTCCTGCGGAATCAGCGCCGCCAGCCAGCCGGCCTTGGTGAGCGCGTTGACAAAAGCCTCGGGGTAGGCGCGCTCCTCGTCCACCTTGCGGTGGTATTCGTCGGGGAACTCGGCGCACAGCGCGCGCACCGCGTCGCGGATGTCCTGGTAGGCGTCTTGAGCGTGCTTCATGGTCGGGTGTGTTCGTTTGTTCGTCAGGCCAGTTCGGCCGTGGCCGTCATGGCGAGGAAACCTTCGTGATCGCGCGCCCACAGCTGCACGCCGTGTTCGCCCTCAGGCTGGCCGTGCACGGAAAAGGCATGCAGATCGAAGATCGGCCGCACCGCCTTGAAGGCGAAGCGGGTTACGCGGGCTTGAGGCCGCTCGCGGCGCAGCAGGTCCAGCAGCAGCGTGGCGATCAGCGGGCCGTGCACGATGAGGCCGGGGTAGCCCTCGACCTCGGTGACATAAGCGCGGTCGTAGTGGATGCGGTGGCCGTTGAAGGTGAGCGCCGAGTAGCGGAACAGCAGCACCGGGTCGGGCACGATGGTGCGCGAGAAGGCGCCGCCGCCCGGTGCGGCCTGTGGCGGCGGCGTGGGCGCGCCGGGCGCGGGGGCCTCGCGGTAGACGATGTCGTGCTCTTCCTCGATGGCCACGCCGTTCGCGTTGCGGACTTCGTGTTGCACCGTCACGAACACCAACTCGCCCGACTGGCCTTGCTTGTTGCTGATGTTGGCGATGCGCGAGACGCGCTCGATCGCCTCACCCGCGCACAAGGGCTGGTGAAAACGCAGCCGCCCGCCCGCCCACATGCGCCGCGGCAGCGGCACCGGCGGCAAGAAGCCGCCCAGCTTCGCGTGGCCATCGGGGCCGAGCTCGCTGTGGCGGTGCTGCGGCAGGAAGTAGAGCCAATGCCACAGCGGCGGCAGGGCATCGCCCTCGCGCGGGGGCGCGTCGTCGCGGTCCAGCGTGGCCGACATCGCGGCAATGGGTGCGAGCGTGGCGGTGTCGTGCTGCGTTTCGCTGCGGCCGATCCAGTCGGTGTAGGTGCTGTCTGCCATCTCAGTTGCTCCACCGCGCTTCGCGCGACCCGCGACGCATGAGACCCTCACCCCAGCCCTCTCCCGCCAGCGGGAGAGGGAGCAGCTCCCACTCCCCCGAAGGGGGAGAGGGTTGGGGTGAGGGGGCGACCGCCGACGACAAGGCGCTGCCGGCCGGATCTTCAAGGCGCATCACAGCACCTCGCCCAACCCCAGCACCGCCGTCGACTGGCTCGACAGCGTGCCGCCATTGCCGTGCGCCAGCGCGGTCTTCACGCCGGCCACTTGGCACTCACCCCCTTCGCCCCGCAACTGCCGCACCGCCTCGATGAGCGCAAAGATGCCGTACATGCCCGGGTGCACACAAGACAGCCCACCGCCGTTGGTGTTGACCGGCAGCCGCCCGCCGGGGCCGATGGCGCCGCCTTCGACAAACGCGCCGCCTTCGCCCTTGGCGCAAAAGCCCAGGTCTTCGAGAAACAGCAGCACGTTGATCGTGAAGGCGTCGTAGAGCTGCACCACGTCAATGTCCTTTGGGCTCAAGCCCGCCATCGCAAACGCAGCGCGGCCCGAGTCGCGTGCCGCCGTGACCGTGAGGTCGTGCATCGAAGAGATCTGCCGGTTCCACACCGCGGTGCCGTTGCCCAGCACGTAGACGGGCGTGCGCGGCAGGTCGCGTGCCCGCTCGGCACGCACCAGCACATAGGCGCCGCCACCATCGGTGACCAGGCAGCTGTCGCGCACGGTCAGCGGGTCGCTCACCATGCGTGCGCCCAGTACATCGTCGATGGTCAGCGGTTCGCGCATGAAGGCCTCGGGGTTGCGCTGCGCCCAGGCGCGTGCGGCCACCGCCACCTCGGCCAACTGGCGCCGCGTGGTGCCGAACTCATGCATGTGCCGTGAGGCCGCCAGCGCATAGGCCGACAGCGGCTGCATCGGCTCGTACGGCACCTCGTAAGGCTGCGGGTCGAGGAAGCGGCGGCTGGCCACCACCTCGCGCCGGCCAAAGGTGGCTGTGCGCTGCGCGCTGCCGTAGCACACCAGCACCGCATTGCACTGGCCCGACTGCAGCGCCTGCATGGCCGGCAACAGGTGGGCAATGAAGCTGGAGCCGCCGATCATCGTGCTGTCGATGGTGCTCGGGCGGATGCCGAGGTATTCGACCACCGGCATGGCCCACATTGTGGCGCCGCCGCTGGCCGTGCACAGGCCGTCGATGTCGCTCATCTTCAGGCCCGCATCGGCCACCGCGGCGCGTGCGGCGTTGGCCAGCAACTCCATGTCGGTGTAGCCGGGCGCCTCGCCGCAGCCGAAGGTGGCCACGCCGGCAATGGCGGCGCTGCCGCGCAGGGATTTGAGGTCGCTCATGCGCGCGCTCCTTCCGATGCCACGGGGTCGAACACCACCAGCCCCTGGCCGCCTTGCTCCACCACCCGCGCCTTCACGCGCTGGCCGATGCGCACCTCGGCGCTCGGCAGGCCTTCCACGCGGCTCATCAGCCGCACGCCTTCGTCCAGGTCGATGAGCGACACGTTGTAGTCGCCGCCGGCCTCGGGCTTGCGGCGCACCGTGGTCACCGCGTACACCGTGCCGGTGCCCTTGGGCGGCACCAGGGCCAGCTCGCCGTGGCCGCAGTGCGGGCACAGCTCGCGCGGGAAGTAGACA
>DASXQQ010000422.1:0-4125 GCA_036507085.1 Piscinibacter sp.
GCCCGTGGTCGGAGGTGATGACGTACTGCAGCGCGGTTTCGAGCTCGTCGAAAGGCATCACCGGGATGATCGGGCCGAACTGCTCTTCGCGGTACAGCTTCATGCCCTCTTGCACCGGGTAGACCACCGCCGGGTAGAACAGGGTCTGGCAGAACGCTCCGCCACCCTCGTTGATGACGCCCGCCCCCAAGGCTCGGGCATCCTCGATGGCCTCGGTCATGTACGCGGTGCGGTGCAGCCCCGGCAGCGGCGTGATGCTCACGCCGGGCTCCCAGGGCATGCCCACCTTCAGCTTGCCGAGTTCCTCGGTGAAGCGGCGCAGGAACTCGTCGGCGATCGAGCGGTGCACGATCAGCATCTTCAGTGCCGTGCAGCGCTGACCGTTGAACGACAGCGTGCCGAGCAGGCACTCCTTGACCGTCAATTCGATGTCCGCGTCGGGCAGGATGATGGCGGCGTTCTTGGCGTCGAGTCCGAGGATCGCGCGCAGGCGGTGGGACTTCGGGTGCTGCTTCTTGAGGTGGTCGGCGACCTTGCTCGAACCGATCAGCGCCAGCACGTTGACCTTGCCCGATGCCAGCATGCGCGGCACGACCACGGCCCCCGGTGCGTAGACGGTGTTGATCACGCCTGACGGGAAGGCGCTGCGGAACGCGTCGAGCAAGGGGTAGAACAGCAAGGTGCCGTACTGCGGCGGCTTGAACACCACGGTGTTGCCCATCAGCAGCGCGGGGATGAGGGTGGCGAAGGTCTCGTTGAGCGGGTAGTTGTACGGGCCCATGCACAGCACGACCCCGAGCGGGGTGCGGCGGATCTGGCCGATGGTCCCCTCGGCAATCTCGAATCGCGAGCTGCTGTTGTCGAGTTCCTTGAGCGCGGCGATGGTCGCCACGATGTACTCGACGGTGCGATCGAACTCCTTCTGCGAATCGGCGAAGCTCTTGCCGATTTCCCACATGATCAGGCTGACGATCAGCTGGCGCTGCGCGACCATCTGCCGGACGAAATCGTGCATGCAGGCAATCCGCTCGGCCACCGGCATCGTCGGCCACGCGCCGCGACCGTTGTCGTAGGCGGCGACGGCAGCGTCCAGCGCGGCGTCGCTCTGCGCCTCGCCCATCACGGGGTAGCTGCCGATTTCCAGCTGCGGCACCGTGCCGTCGGGCTGTCTCGCACAGATCGGCGACAGCACCGTCTTGCATTCTCCGTCCCAGGTCTTGAACTCGCCGCCGACCAGGTAGGTGCGCTGGTGAATCGGCGACACCAGGCGGTGTTCCTGCGGAATCTCGCTCGCGGTGGGAAACCGTTGCTTCAGGTCTTCGGCGTTTGTCATCGTCATCGTGATTCCTTCGTTTCGTCGCGGGTTGCCGTCACTGTTCTTCGGGCCATGCGCAGCCATCGCGCGCAACGAGCGCGCTGGCGGCAGCGGGGCCCCAGGTGCCGGCGGGATAGGGGCGTGGGCCAGCGGAGATGTCGTTGTCACGCTCCCAGGTTCGCAAGATGGGCTCGACCCAGCGCCATGCCTGTTCCTGCTCGTCGCTGCGCACGAACAGGTTCAGGCGTCCGGCAATCGCCTCCAGCAGCAAGCGCTCGTAGGCGCCCACGCGGTTCTCGGCAAAGGCCTGGTCGAAGTCGAGATCGAGGGACACCGGCGACAGCGCTTCCGACTGGCCCGATCCCTTGGCCGCCAGCAGGTGCAACTCCAGGCCGTCCTCGGGTTGCAGCTTGATGACCAGCTTGTTCGGCGTGTTCGAGCCCGGGAAGATGCTGTGCGGCGTGGGACGGAAGTTCACGACGATCTGCGCCTCGTACGCGGCCAGGCGCTTGCCCGTTCTCAGGTAGAACGGCACGCCGGCCCAGCGCCAGTTCTGCACCTCGGTGCGCAGCGCGACGAAGGTCTCGGTGCGGCTGTCGCTCGGCACCCCGGCTTCTTCGAGGTAGCCCGGCGCCGGCTTGCCATCGACCGTGCCGCGGCGATACTGCCCGCGCACAACGTCGCGCAGCACACTCTCCGCGGTAAACGGCTTGAGTGCTTGCAGCACCTTCAGCTTCTCGTCGCGAATCGCGTCGGCATCGTTGCGCGAGGGCGGCTCCATCGCGATCATCGTCAGCAGCTGCAGCGCGTGGTTCTGGATCATGTCGCGCAGGGCGCCGGTGCGATCGTAGAAGTCGCCGCGCGTGCCCACGCCGAGTTGCTCGGCCAGCGTGATCTGGATGTTGGCGATGCTTTCGCGGCGCCACAGCGGCTCGAACAGCGCATTGCCGAAGCGCAGCGCCATCAAGTTCTGCACCGCGGACTTGCCCAGGTAGTGGTCGATGCGAAAGGCCTGCGTTTCGCTGAACACCGAACGCACGACGCGGTTGATTTCCTGCGCGCTTTCCAGATCGTGGCCGAGCGGCTTCTCGAGCACCACGCGCACGCGCGGCCCGTTCAAGCCGACGCTGCCGAGCTGCTCGCAGATCTGCGGGAACAGGTGCGGGCTGGTGGCGAGATAGAGCACCACCGTGTCCGCCGGACCGTCGCTGCGAGCGTTGTCGCCGCCCGCTGCAGCCAGCCATTCCCGCAGCCGAACATAGTCCGCGGGCTGCGACAGATCGACGCGCAGGTAGTGCACCAGCGTGGCGAAGCGCGCGAACTCCTCGTCGCCGGGCCGCCGGGCGAACTCGACGTCCTGAAAGCGCGTCTGCAGCCAGTTGCGGTAGCTGTCGTCGGCGTAGTCTTCGCGCGCGACCGAAAGGATGCGTCCACCGGGCGGCAGCTTTCCGTGGCGGAAGGCCTGGAACAGGGCGGGCATCAGCTTGCGCCAGGCGAGGTCGCCGGTGCCGCCGATGAAGACGAGATCGAATGACATGGCGCCTAGGCTCGCAATCGTTGAATGAGGCCGGCCGTCGAGGCATCGAGGCCATCGAGGTCGCCGCCCGCAGCCAGGCGCGGCAGCAGGTCGGCACACAGCGCCTTGCCCAGTTCCACGCCCCATTGGTCGAAGCTGTTGATGCCCCACAGCGCGCCGCTCGCGAAGACCCGGTGCTCGTAGAGGGCGATCAGTGCGCCGAGGCTTCGCGGAGTGAGCTGATCCAGGATCAGCGTGGTGCTCGGACGGTTGCCGGGAAAGCTTCGGTGCCTCGCCAGCGTCGGCGCGTCGAGGTCACGCGATGCGGTCGGCGCCCTTTCGTTTGCGGCCTCGGCGGTCGACTTGCCTCGCATCAGCGCCTGCGATTGAGCCAGGCCGTTGGCCAGCAGCTTGGTGTGCAGATCGTGCAGGGAATGCGTCGGCGTCTTCACCAGAATGAACTCGACCGGGATCACGTCGGTGCCCTGGTGCAGCATCTGGAAGTAGGCATGCTGGCCGTTGGTTCCCGGCTCGCCCCACACCACCGGGCTGGTGCCGAAGGGCAGCGGCTCGCCGTCGACGTCGACACGCTTGCCGTTGCTCTCCATCTCGAGCTGCTGGAGGTACGCCGGCAAACGCTTGAGCCCCTGGTGATACGGCGCCACGCTGCGGCTCGCGAACCCGTGGAAGTTGCGGTACCAGACGTCGATCAGCCCGAGCAGCAGCGGCAGGTTCTTCGCTGCCGGCGCCTCGGCGAAATGCCGGTCCATCGCATGCGCGCCGGCGAGCAGCGCGCGGAAGTTGTCAGCGCCGATGGCCAGCGCGATCGGCAGCCCGATGGCCGACCACAGCGAGTAGCGCCCGCCCACCCAGTCCCAGAAGCCGAAGGTGGTGGCGATGCCGAACTCGGCGGCGGCTTTCACGTTCGTGGTGGTCGCGACGAAATGCCTGGCGGTGTCGGTGCCGCCGTTGGCTTCGAACCAGGCTTTCGCGGCCTGCGCGTTGGCCATCGTCTCCTGCGTCGTGAAGGTCTTGCTGGCGATGACGAACAGGGTCTCGCGGGGATTCAACTGGCGCAGCACCGGCGCGATGTCGTGGCCGTCGACGTTGGAGACGAAGTGAAAGCTCAAGCCCGGATGCACGCATGCATCGAGCGCCGGCACCACCATCTGGGGCCCGAGATCGCTGCCGCCGATGCCGATGTTGACGACGTGCCGGATGCCGCTGGCTGCCGTGTCGCGCACCGTTTCCGCGTAGGCCAGCATCGCATCGAGCACGCGATGGACGTCGTCGC
>DASXQQ010000423.1:0-3987 GCA_036507085.1 Piscinibacter sp.
TTGTATTCGGGCCCTTTGCTTTGGTGACTTTCATTTGGGCCAACAAATGAAAGTTACCCGCCCGCCGGGGCGGGACCCGGCACGCAGGCATGAACCAGTCATCGAGCGAGCGAAAAGGAAAGTCCGCAACGGGCCGAAAGATGCCGCTCGATCGTGCTTCATCCTAGTTGCTCCACCGCGCTTCGCGCCACCCGCGACGCATGAACCGACGCATCAAGCAGCCGCCGCCGATCCGGCTTCGCCGGTCCGCTGGCGGCGCCCCCTTGAGGGGGAGCGCCGAAGGCGCTTCGGGGTGGTTCATTTCAGCTCCAGCGCTCGACCACGAGGATCATCAGCGCGATCAGCGCCGCCCAGACGCCGAACAAGTAGGCGTAGAGCACGGGGATGCCGAAGATCACGCCACCGGTGTTGAACAGCGACAGCAGCGGATAGCTGAACAGCAGGCAGCCCAGCACGAACAGCGCCACCAGCCGCTGCGCTTGCACCGCGCGATTGGCCATCGGGTCCCTCCGGGGCTTGGGAACTTTGCTTTGAGGTCGATTGTAGGATTCGATGCGCCCAATGGAAAACGGCCCCGTCCTCGCAGACGGGGCCGTGCTCCATCAAACCCGCATCAGGCAGTGCCCAGCTTCAGATCGGGGTAGCGCACATGCTCGACCAGCTCCTGCGTTTCCTTGCGCGGCGCCGGCGTCAGCAGGCTCACGATCAGGATCACCGCAAAGCCGAGCGGCACGCCGAACAGGCCGGCCGAGATCGGCTGGATGTCCCACCACAGCTCGATCGGCCGGGTCACGCCGAAGACGCTGCGCAGCCAGGGTTGGGTCGTGACCATGTAGTAGAACGTGACGCCCAGGCCGGCCATCATGCCCAGCGACGCACCCCAGCGATTGGCACGCTTCCAGAAGATGCCGAGCACCAGCGCCGGGAAGAACGCCGCGGCCGCGAACGAGAACGCCGCCGACACCAGGAACAGGATGTCCGCCGGTTTCTGCACGGCGACCAGGGCCGCGATCAAGGCCACCACCAGCAGCAGCGCCTTCGAGATGGTCACCCGGCGCGCGGTGGACGCGTTCGGGTCGATCATCTTGTAGTACAGGTCGTGACTCAGCGCGTTGGCGATGGTCAGCAGCAAGCCGTCGGCGGTGGACAGCGCCGCCGCCAGACCGCCCGCGGCCACCAGGCCCGACACCACATAGGGCAGGCCACCGATTTCCGGCGTGGCCAGCACGATGATGTCGCCGCCGATCTTCATCTCGCCGAGCTGCAGGATACCGTCACCGTTGACGTCCACCACCGACAGCAGCGTGGGATCGACCTTCTGCCAGTTGTTGATCCAGGCCGGCAAGTGGTCGAACGGTGTGCCCACCAGCAGCGAGTAGACCTCGAACTTGGCCAGCACCGCGAGTGCCGGCGCCGTGAAGTACAGCAGGAAGATGAAGAACAGCGACCAGGTCACTGATTCACGCGCCTCCTTCACCGACGGCGTCGTGTAGTAGCGCATCAGGATGTGCGGCAGCGCGGCCGTGCCCACCATCAGGCAGAAAATCAGCGCGAGGAAGTTGCGCCGCGACACGTCAAACGCCTTCTGCGCCTTGTCGTCGCCTTTCGGATCGCCCGAGAACACCTGCGCGTGCGGCAGCATGCCGGCCAGCGGCTTGGCGCGATCGAGGTTGGCCGCTCGGCCCTTGGTCCAGGCCTCCTTGGCTTCGGCCTCGGTCTTCGGCATCGCCGCCAGCGCCTTTTCGGCCGCCTGGATCTCGGCGGTCGGCGCGGTCGCGGCCTTGAGGTCCTCGACCTTCTTCGTTGCGGCCGCGCGGTCTGCCACCAACGCGGTCGGAATGTCCTTCAGCTTCTCGGACAGGGTGTCGGCGCGCTTCTTGAAGACGGCGATGACTTCCTGTTCCTTCGGATCGGCGACGATCTTCTTCTCGAGCGTGCTGACCTTCTCCAGCTGGTAGCCGTAGACCGCCTGCGGCACCGGCACGCCGGTCTGCTTGACGGCCAGCCACACCACGGGAATCAGGTAGGCCACGATCAGGATCACGTACTGCGCGACCTGCGTCCAGGTGACGGCGCGCATGCCGCCGAGGAACGAGCACACCAGAATGCCGCCGAGGCCGACGAAGACGCCGAGCTCGAATGCGAGGCCCGACATCCGCGCGGTGATCAGCCCGACACCGTAGATCTGCGCCACCACATAGGTGAACGAACACAGGATCGCGGCGAAGATGCCGATGAAGCGCGGCAGGTTGCCTTCATAGCGCGCGCCGAGGAAGTCGGGAATCGTGAACTGGCCGAACTTGCGCAGGTAGGGCGCGAGGAACAGCGCCACCAGGCAGTAGCCGCCGGTCCAGCCCATGATGAACGCAAGGCCGCCGTAACCGGTGAGGTACAGCGTTCCGGCCATGCCGATGAACGACGCGGCGCTCATCCAGTCGGCGCCGGTGGCCATGCCGTTGTAGAACGCCGGCACGCGACGGCCTGCAACGTAGTACTCGGCCGCATCGGTGGTGCGGCTCATGATGCCGATGCCGGCATACAGGCCCACGGTCGCGAACAGGAAGATGTAGCCGATCCAGGCCTTCGGCAGTCCGATCTGCTCGAGGATGGCCAGCACGATGACGAAGGCGATGAAGCCGCCGGTGTACCACGCGTACACCTTGTTGAGCTGCGACTTGAACGCGGTTTGCGAGCCTGCGCTGAACGCGCCGCCGCCGCCGGTGGTGGGGGTTGAAGTTGCCATGTCAGTTGTCCTCCGCAACGCCGTGTTCCTGGTCCAGGCGGTTCATGTACCGCGCGTAGAACCAGATGATGATCACGTAGACGATCAGGGCTCCCTGCCCGGCGACCCAGAAGCTGAAGGGCCAGCCGAAGAAGTTGAAGTCGAGATCGCGGGCGTAGTAGCCCACCACGAAGGTCACGAAGAACCACACGGCCAGCAGAATTGCGGTGATCCGCAGATTCTTGTGCCAGTAGTCGATGTGTCGCTTGGTCAATTGCATCGCAGTTGCCTCCAACGTTTCACCCCGGGAATCGCCCCGGTGCCTTCCACCCGCCTCTGCCCGGTCTGTGTACTCCTGCCTGCCTTGCGGGATGTCCCTGTCACGGCGCCAACCCGGTCTCGCGCTCGAGTTGCGCCGCCACCTTCGGCTCGAAGCCTTGCAGGTGGCGAATGATCCGGCGCGTCTGGTCGGGCTCGTGGCGATCCATGTGCACGCGCGCCAGCTGGTACCAGCCGAACGGGCTCATCGGTTGCAGCTCGGTGTTGCGCTTCAGCGCGGCGACGGCCTCGTCGAAGCGACGCAGGCGGATCAGCGTCAGGCCCAGTCCGTACCAGGCGCGGTCCAGCTTGGGGTCGAGCTCCAGCGCCTGGCGAAAGGCCCGCTCGGCTTCGCCCAGGCGGGCAGCGTCTTCGAACAGGTAGGCGAGGTTGAACCAGTCCGCCGCGCTGCGCTGCGGGTGCGCGGCGACCAGCGCCTGCGCGTCTTCGAGCGCCGCCTCGCGCCGCCCGAGCTGGGCCCTCAGGATCGCGCGGCTGGCGAGCGCATAGGCGTCCAGCGGCCAGCGCTGGAGCATCTCGTCGAACAGCGCCTCGGCGGCGTGGCGCCGGCCCACGACGAGCAGGACGATCGCGCGCAGCTTGCACCACCAATAATCGAGCCCGCGGCCGTTCACTGACATGACTGAACCCCGATCTGCAAGCACAGGTTGATCTTCACGATGGTGACCGCCAGCCACACCATGGCGATCAACAAGAAGGTGGCCAGCGGAATGTGGCGGTCGATCACGACCCGCGGCGTGATCCGCCGCACGCCCTTGATGAAGGGATTCGTCAGCACTTGCAGCAGGCGATAGAAGAAGTTGTCATTTCGCTTGGCGCCGGCCAGCAGGCCGAGGAGGAACTGGCCCGCCAGTGCCATCAACGCAATCTCCGCGACAAGCTTCACCGACGAGACGATCAACAGCATGGACGAACCGTTTCTGACA
>DASXQQ010000424.1:0-4644 GCA_036507085.1 Piscinibacter sp.
GGCCGGGGTCAGCGTCTTCATCGACAGGGCGTGGATTTGCTCGCGCATTCTATCGCCCAAGGCCTCGTAAACCCGCTGGTGGCGCGCCACGCGGCTCGCGCCCTCGAATTCGGGCGACACGATGGTCGCAAAGAAATGGCGTCCGTCGCCCTCGACTTCGAGGTGCTCGCAGCGCAGGCCGCGGGCGATGAAATCGCGGACCTGTTGGGGCGTGGGGTCGGCCATGATGGGTGCGATTGTACGGGGGCCACGCCCGGCGGATGTAATACAGTGCCGGCCACACCTTGGGGCATGGGGGAATGCATGGGCACGACGCAAATCATTGGCGTGTTGATCGCCGCGGCACTCGTTCTGTGGGCGCTGGCCGCCTACAACCGGCTGGTGCGCCAGCGCAACGAGATCGGCAACGCCTTCGCGCAGATCGACGTGCAGCTCAAGCGCCGCTACGACCTGATCCCCAACCTGGTCGAGACCGCGCGCAAATACGTGCAGCACGAGCGCGAGACGCTCGAAGCCGTGACGGCCGCGCGCAATACCGCGCGTGCCGCGGCCGACGCCGCGCGCGGCCGGCCCACCGACAGCGGCCGCATCGGCGCACTGGCCGGCGCCGAGGCCGCGCTCGGCGGCGCGCTCGCTCGCCTGATGGCGGTGGTCGAGAGCTACCCCGAACTGAAGGCCGACGCCACGCTGCGCGAACTGAGCGAGGAGCTCACGCACACGGAGAACCGCGTCGCCTTCGCACGCCAGGCCTTCAACGACACCGTGCTCGACTACAACAACACCGCCCAGCAGGCGCCGGCCAACCTGGTCGCGTCGCTGTTCGGCTTTCACACCGCCGCGCCGCTGCAGGCGACCACGAGCGAGGTCGAGCGCAAGGGCGTGCGGGTGAAGTTCTGAGATGTCGGCCCCCACGTCGCTTCGCTCCTGCCCCAAGGGCCACGAAGGCGCCCCTTCGTGGCCCTTGGGGCGCTCAGCCGCCTTGAGGCGGCTCGGCGTCGGCTGACCATGCGCTTTCGCCGGCACCAGGAAGCGGCCCAGGATTCGACGCGCCGCCTGCTCGGGCTGTTCTCGCTGGTGCTGCTCGGGCTCATGCTGGCGGTGAATGCGGCGCTGGCGCTGATCTACCGCATCACGTTTCCGTTCGCCAGCGGCTATCCGTCGCTGTTCTTCGAGACCAACACGGCCATCGTGCTGCTCTTCGTGCTCGGCGGCTGCTGGTTCGAGACGCTGCGCCTGCGTGAAGGCGGCGCCCATGTGGCGCGCCTGGCGGGCGGCAGGCCGGTGCAGGTGTCGGGCCACAGTGCATCGAACCGGCTCGAGCGGCGCTTCGCCAACATCGTGCAGGAGTTGGCGCTGGCGAGCCGCATCCAGGCGCCCGCCGCCTGGGTGCTGCCGCGCGACGACGCCATCAACGCCTTCGCGGCCGGCTGGGCACCCGAGGACGCCGTCATCGCCGTGACACGCGGCGCGCTCGAACGTCTGACCCGCGAGGAGTTGCAAGGCGTCGTGGCACACGAGTTCAGCCACATCGCGCATGGCGACACGCGGCTCAACATGCGGCTGATCGGGCTGGTGTGGGGATTGCAGATGGTGTTTGGCTTCGGCCTCACGCTCGCCCAGCCCGACGAGAACGGGCGCCGCCCCGCGGGCATGTTGTTCGGCTTTGCGCTGATGGCCGTCGGCGCACTCGGCTGGGCCGCGGGGCGCCTGCTGCAGGCGGCGGTCTCGCGGCAGCGCGAATTCCTGGCCGACGCGTCGGCGGTGGAGTACACGCGGCTGGTGGCCGGCCTGGGCGGCGCGCTGCGCAA
This sequence comes from Piscinibacter sp., assembly GCA_036507085.1. Taxonomy (GTDB): domain Bacteria; phylum Pseudomonadota; class Gammaproteobacteria; order Burkholderiales; family Burkholderiaceae_C; genus Albitalea. The sequence goes on from DASXQQ010000424.1 coordinate 1,809, forward strand.
GATCGCCGATCAGGCGCAGCGGCGCATGGATCGCTTGCAAACCGTACACGCCGCGAGCCTGTCGCACCTGGTGTTCAGCGTGCCGGGCGGATCGCACCTGTGGTCCACGCACCCGCCGCTGGCCGAGCGCTTGCACCGCCTCTACGGCCGCGACGTCGAGCCGTTGGCGGCCAAGGTGTTGCCGGCGCCGAGCGTCGACGAGCCTTTGATGGCTCTCGCGCCACGCATGCCGGCGTCGAGCGTTCCCGACGCCGCGCCAGAAGCCGAGCGTCACGATGCGACGCAGATCCCCGCTTGGCACGGTCGGGCCGCGCGCGAGGCCGAAGCGCTGGATCGCATCGCGCGCTGGCACGGCCCCGGCGAGCGTTACGCCGCGCTGCTGGCCTTGCTGGTCGAGCCCGGCGACACGGCGGGGTGGACCGCGTGGTCGCGTTCGACGGCGCACCTTCCATTGGCCGACAGCGTGCGCGGCGAGATCGACGCGCTCGGCCCGCCATCGCGGATGCAGGTTTTCGAGACGCTGGCTCGGCGCAGCGCCGCCGCACCCACCGCCGAGCTGCTTGCGCTGCTGCGCGCTGCGCGCGCGCAGCGTGCCGGTGCTTCGAGTCGCCTGCGTTGGCTCGCGCTGCGCCGGCTGCTGCGAGCGTTGCCCGCGCGCCTGCCGACGCCGGAGCCTGCGGACAGCCTGGCCGCGCTGTGGCCGCAGGTCGTGGCGGCCACCGCGTGCCTCGCGCTCGCGATGCGCCTCGGCCCACAGGACACCGCGGGCTGGCAAACATCTGCGTTGCGCGCGCTGCGCAGCGACGCCGCTTCGCCCCCGCCCTCGGCCGCCAGCGCGGCGGCGGCGCTGCAGCTGCGCCGGCTGTCGGCCATGCAACGCCCGCAACTGGTTTGTGCCTGGGTCGAAGCCATGCCGTCGGCAAGGCTCGACGACCCCCGTGTGTGCGATGCGCTGCAGATGGCCTGCTGGCTGCTCGACACGCCGCTGCCGCCGGCATTGGCGCAGCGCCGCCCGAGCGCTCAGCTGCGCAGCTTGTAGCCGGTGGCCAGCAGGCGCAGCGCGATCGCCGCGACGACGAGGAAGCTCAGTCCCACCACGCCCAGGCTGACCCAGGGCGACACGTCGCTCACGCCGAAGAAGCCGCAGCGAAAACCGTCGATCATGTAGAAGAACGGGTTCAGGTGGCTCGCGCCCTGCCAGAACGGTGGCAGCGATTTCACCGAATAGAACACGCCCGCCAGGAAGGTCATCGGCATGATGATGAAGTTCTGGAACGCGGCCATCTGGTCGAACTTCTCCGCCCACAGCCCGGCCAGCAGGCCCAGCGTGCCGAGCATGCCCGCGCCGAGCAGCGCGAAGACAATGATCCAACCCGGCTCGGCGGCTCCCACCGGCGCGAACCACAGCGTCACCAGCAGCACGCCGGCCCCGACCGCCAGACCGCGCACGATGGCCGCGCCGACATAGGCGACGAACCAGGCCCAGTGCGACAGCGGCGTGACCAGCAGGAAGACGAGGTTGCCGGTGATCTTGCTCTGAATCAGCGAGGAGCTGCTGTTGGCGAACGCGTTCTGCAGCACGCTCATCATCACCAGGCCGGGGATGAGGAAGCTGGTGTAGCGCACGCTGTCGTAGACCTTGACATGGTCCTCGAGCGCGTGGCCGAAGATCAGCAGATACAGCACCGCCGTCAGCACCGGCGCGGCCACCGTCTGGAAGCTGACCTTCCAGAAGCGCAGCACTTCCTTGTAGAGCAGCGTGCGCGTGCCCGACAACGCATCGAAGAATGCGGGGTTCATGACAACACCCCGCTCGCCGAGTACGGCGATCGACCCTCAGGGGCCACGAAGGGGCCCCCTCGTGGCCCCTTGAGGGTCGGGCCTTGCTTGGGACGGCTCGGCGCGGCGGCCCGTAAAGAATGAGTTGACACTGGATGCCTCATGCCGCCGCCCTCATCGGTTCGCCCTGCATGATCTCGAGGAACACGTCCTCGAGGTCGGCGCGGCCGATTTCGAGGTCTTCGGGCTGACAGCCCGCTGAGCGCAACGTGGCCAGCACCTGCTCGACCTCCTGCGCGTCGTGCGCCTTCACCTGCACGATGCGACCGATCACCCGCGACTGCGCGAGCAGCTGGGTCGGCAGTGCGCTGTCGAGCTTGAAGCGCATCATCGTGCTCGCGGTCCCGGCCAGCAGCGCCGAGGTGCGGTCCAGCGCGACGACGCGGCCCTGCTTGAGCATCGCGATGCGACTGCACAACGCCTCGGCTTCCTCGAGGTAGTGGGTCGTCAGCAGCACCGTGTGGCCCTCCTTGTTGAGCCGCGCGACGAACTGCCACAGCGTCTGGCGCAGCTCCACGTCGACGCCGGCGGTGGGCTCGTCGAGCACGATCACCGGCGGGCGGTGTACCAGCGCCTGCGCCACCAGCACGCGCCGCTTCATGCCGCCCGAGAGCTGGCGCATGTTAGCGTTGGCCTTGTCGGCCAGCCCCAGGTTCGCGAGCAGCTCGTCGATCCAGTCGTCGTTGTTTCGCACGCCGAAATAGCCGCTCTGGATTCGCAGCGCTTCGCGCACGCTGAAGAAGGGGTCGAACACCAGCTCCTGCGGCACGACGCCGAGGCTGCGCCGGGCGGCGGCGTAGTCAGCCACCACGTCGTGGCCGAGCACGCGCACCTCGCCGGCGGTGGCGCGCGCCAACCCGGCGAGCACGCTGATCAGCGTGGTCTTGCCGGCGCCGTTGGGGCCGAGCAGGCCGAAGAACTCGCCGCGCTCGATGTCGAAGCTGACCTTGTCGAGGGCGTGAACGTCGCCGCGGGGGCTGTGATAGGTCTTGCTGAC
>DASXQQ010000425.1:0-3406 GCA_036507085.1 Piscinibacter sp.
TGACCGTGGCCGGGCCGCGGCAATCCGTGGTGACCTTCCGCAAGGCGAGGGTGCTCGGCATCTGGGTCAATGCCGACTCCCGCGAATTCGACAACGCGACCGCCTACTTGGCGGTGCTGTCGAATCGGCCGCTCGACGACATTACCAATGCCGAGATGCTGCGCCGCCTGCAGCTCGGCCTCGACAACATTCCGCTGCCGCAACGCGCCAGCGTCAAGATCGCGGATTCCGCCAGCGACGACCCGTTCCGCCTCGCCTTCATCAAGATCAAGACCGAGCACGGGCTTTATCGCGAGACGTCGAACGGGGTCACTTTCCTCGCACCGGCGCTGTTCCGCGCCTCGATCCCGCTGCCGGCCGAGGTGCCGGTCGGGACCTACGAGGTTGACGTGAGGCTGTTCGCCGACGGCGCACAGATCGCGCGCACCCCCGCTCCGTTCGAAGTCTACAAGTCCGGTTTCGAGCAGATCGTCACGAACGCGGCGCGCGACCACGGCCTGCTTTACGGCCTCGCCACGTCGCTGATGGCGATCGTCACCGGCTGGTTTGCATCGGTGGTGTTCCGGCGGGATTAGGCGGCGCGCATGTGCCCGGAAAAGCTTGCCCCTGACTTGAATCGTAAGCGCGTTCACCTGCGTCGCCCATTGAGGCCGGAGGCGACATCATACTTCCCATACCCGTTCACAATTTCGTTCGCGCTAACTAACCCCACTTCGCGGATTCGAGCTGGGTTTTGGGAATCTTCGTGCGCCAAGTCCTTGATGCGCAAGGATCGGGATGCGGGCGGGGGCCCAAAACCGGCTGTAGTGAAGACCTACCCCATTTTCAGGTGGTTGGGCTGCGGCTAATTCGGACGCATGTTTTTGCGGCAGACGATTCGGAAGAAGGACGGCAAGGAACACCGCTACTTCAGCGTTGTCGAGAACAGGCGCGTTGCTGATGGTCGCGTGGTGCAGCGCCATTTGCTGTATCTCGGCGAGATCAACGACAGCCAGGAACGAGCGTGGCGCAAGTCGATTGAGGTCTTTGACGAAGGCGCCGCCGGGCCGCGGACACTGTCGCTGTTTCCCGAGGATCGCTGCGACGGGCTTCTGCCGGACGCTTCGATCGTCCGCTTGCGGCTGTCACAGACGCGGCTGCGCCGGCCACGCCAATGGGGAGCGTGCTGGCTGGCCTTGACGCTGTGGCAGGAGCTGCAACTCGACCGGTTCTGGGCTCGGCTTCCGGTCAGCCGCAAGGGGACGCGCTGGGATGCGGTTCTGTTGGTGCTGACGGCCTACCGGCTGCTGGCGCCGGGGAGCGAGTGGCGCTTGCACCGGGAGTGGTTCGAACGCAGCGCGTTGGCGGATTTGCTGGGGGCAGACTTTGCCCTGGCCGAGATCCACAAGCTCTATGCCTGTCATGATCGGCTGCTGGCGCATAAAGACGCCCTGTTCGAGCATCTGGTCGCGCGCTGGCGCGACTTGTTCAACGCCCGCTTCGACGTGCTGCTGTACGATCTGACCAGCACCTATTTCGAGGCCGATCCGCCGTTCCCGGAAGGCGACAAGCGCCGGCACGGATATTCGCGCGACCACCGGCCGGACTGCGTGCAGGTGGTGATCGCGCTGGTGGTGACGCCGGAGGGGCTGCCGTTGGCCTACGAGGTGCTGCCCGGCAACACCGCCGACAACACGACCTTGCGCGGCTTTCTCCAGCGCATCGAGCGTCAGTACGGCAAGGCGCGGCGCATCTGGCTGATGGACCGCGGTGTTCCGACCGAGGAGGTTCTCGCCGAGATGCGCGCGGCCGATCCGCCGGTGCATTATTTGGTGGGCACCCCGAAGGGGCGATTGAGCCGCCTGGAGCAGGAACTGCTGGGCAAGCCGTGGCAGCAGGCGCGGCCGGGCGTGCAGGTCAAGCTATTGCCGCAGGACGGCGAGCTCTACGTCTTCGCCCAGAGCCGCGATCGCGTCGCCAAGGAGCGGGCGATGCGACGACGGCAGCTCAAGTGGTTGTGGCGACGACTCGCACAAATCGCGGCCATGAAGCTCACGCGCGAGGAGCTACTGATGAAGCTCGGCGCTGCCCGCAGCCAGGCCCCCACGGCTTGGCGGCTGATCCCAGTTGCCGTGCCCAAGAGTGGTTCGACGTTCAGCTATCGGCTCGACCGCGACAAGCTGCGACAGGTGCGACGGCGCGAGGGCCGATATCTCCTGCGCACCAATCTCACCGAGAACGATCCCGCGCAGCTGTGGAGCTACTATCTCCAACTGGTCGCGGTGGAAGAAGCCTTCAAAAACCTCAAAGGCGATCTCGCCGTCCGCCCGATCTTCCATCAACACCAGGATCGCGTCGAGGCGCACATCTTCATCGCCTTCCTGGCCTACTGCCTGCACGTCACTCTCGGCCGGCGCTTGCATGCCCTGGCGCCCGGACTCACCCCACGCAGCGTGCTCGAGAAGTTCGCCGCCATCCAGATGATCGACGTGCACATCCCCACCAGTGACGGTCGCGAGCTCGTGCTCGCCCGCTACACCGAGCCGCAAGCGGAATTGAAGCTGTTGCTCGACAAGCTCAGGCTCGAATTGCCGGCCCAGCCGCCGCCGAAAATCACCGCCCAGCCAACCCGCGCGCAAACCATCTTGTAGTGAAGACCTTCGGGGGCCAACCAAGCGATATCAAGCGCTTAGCACCTTCACACCTCCCGAATCCGCGAAGTTAGGCTAGGCCGCATCCTGATTGGACCGGGATGGCGCGGCGGCTACCCTCCCCTCGCCGCGCGGAATTCATGCGGGGTGGTGCCGGTCTGCTTGCGGAAGAAGCGGGCGAAGTGGGACGGATCGGAGAAGGCGAGGTCGTAGGCGATCTCGTGGATCGGCTGGCTGGTGAAGACGAGCTGGCGCTTGGCTTCGGTGAGCACGCGCTGGCGGATCAGGTGTCCGGCGGTGACGCCGGTCGCTCGCCTGACATGGTCGTTGAGGCGGTCGACCGTCATCGCCAGCTTGTCGGCGTAGAAGGCGAGCTGCCGTTCCTTGTGGAAGTGCTCCTCGACGAGCTTGCGCAACGCCTCGACGGTCGCGCCGGTCGGCTCGAGCGGAACCGCCTCGATGCCGGCGCGGGCGCGGCCGGCGGCGAGACGAGCCACCTCGACCGCGATCAGCGCCAGCAGTCCGCGCATCGCGATCCGGAAACCGGCGCGAGCGAGGAAGCGCTCCTCGTGCAGCTCCTCCGCGCGCTTCATCAGCCGCGCGTGGTCGGCTTCGCCGAGCGGCACGACCGGCTCGGCCGCGAGCGCCTTGAGCCGCGCGAGCGCTTCGCCGCGACGATCGCCCATCGCCTCCGCCACGTCCTCGGTGAAGGTCATCACCCAGCCGTCGGTCACCGCCGGGCGGAAGCGGAAGCCATGCGCGATCGTCGCGGGCAC
>DASXQQ010000426.1:0-27915 GCA_036507085.1 Piscinibacter sp.
AGGATGCGGTCGTCACCGACCGCGTAGTTGTCGCGCACCTTGCCGCGGGCCAGCAGCGGCAGCGAAGTGATCGATGAATTCAGCAAGGCGGCGGTCATGTGTCTTTCGATCGGCGCTGAGGTGGCGGCGTGTCCCAACGGATGTGAATCGCGAGCGACATTGTAGTAAACGTGCGCACGCCCCGACTCAGAGCAACTGCAGCCTCGGCTCCACGCGTGCGATCGCGGAAAAGTCTCGGTCATGAGCCAGCAAGGGCATGTCGCTGGCAATCGCGCAGGCCGCAACGAGACAGTCGTTGGGGCTGCGGATGGTGAGGCCCCGCCAGCGGCAACGCGCGTACAACAGTGCAGCGTCGCGCGCCAGGTCTCGCGACGACAGGCCGCCGAGTGCGGGCAAACGTTCCAGTTGCAGTTCCAGCCGGACGAAATGGGCCGCATTGCGCGCACCTTGCAGCAGCTCCTGCAACACGACGTCGGGTACCCAGATCAACTCCTTGCGGACCAGCGCGGCATGGATCCGAAGGTGGGTTCGCGAGCCGGTGGCTCGCAGGTACTCGATCCAGGCGGACGTGTCCGCGATCACTTGCCGCGGCGCTTGACGACGCGCTTGATCGTCGACTTCGCTGCCGCGTCGCGGCCGGCCTTGTAGTGCGCGCGCGGTTCGGCCACCAGCTTCAGATCGGGGTCGTCCTTGAACAACTCAGCCGGGTCGTAGTCGTCTGCCACTGCGCGTGAGCCCTCGAGAGCGAGCAAGCCCTTCCAGTCGGGCTCGCGGATGTAGGCACGCAAGGCCTGCTCGATGGCAGCCTTCTTGGTGTTGACACCGGCCTTCGCCATCGCCTTGGCAACCAGCTCATCATCGAGCACGATGTTGGTTCGAGTTTCCGTCACGAGCGCCTCTATACACATCCGATGTGTATGACAGGATGCTATCAGAAACAGGCAGCGGGTGAAAGACAACGGGCGCCTCGCGGCGCCCGTTGCGCGGCAGGCCGAACGCTCAGCGCGCCACTTGCGCGAGCTCGCCCTTGGCGTAGCGTGCCGCGACCGCCGTCAGCGGCTGCACCTGAATTTTCGCCGCCTGGCCTTCGCAGCCGAATTGCAGGTAGCGCTGCTTGCAGATCGACTTGGCGGCCTCGCGCGCCGGCTTGAGGTAGTCGCGCGGGTCGAACTTCTCCGGGTTCAGCGTGAGGAACTTGCGGATCGCGCCGGTCATCGCGAGGCGGATGTCGGTGTCGATGTTGATCTTGCGAACGCCGTACTTGATGGCTTCCTGGATCTCCGAGACCGGCACACCGTAGGTTTCTTTCATGTTGCCGCCGTATTCGCGAATCTCGGCCAGCAGCTCCTGCGGCACGCTGCTCGAGCCGTGCATCACCAGGTGGGTGTTCGGAATGCGCGCGTGGATTTCCTTGATGCGCCCGATCGCGAGGATGTCGCCGGTAGGCTTGCGGCTGAACTTGTAGGCGCCGTGGCTGGTGCCGATGGCGATCGCCAGCGCGTCGAGCTGGGTGCGCTTGACGAAGTCGGCGGCCTGCTCCGGGTCGGTGAGCAGCTGCTCCACCGTCATCGTCGCGTCGGTGCCGTGGCCGTCTTCCTTGTCGCCGCGCATCGTCTCCAGCGACCCGAGGCAGCCGAGCTCGCCCTCGACGGTGACGCCGAGCTTGTGCGCCATGTCGACGACCTTCTTCGTCACGTCGACGTTGTAGTCGTAGCTCGCGATCGTCTTGCCGTCGGCCTGCAGCGAGCCGTCCATCATCACCGAGCTGAAGCCGAGGTCGATCGCGCCCTGGCAGACCTCGGGGTTCTGCCCGTGGTCCTGGTGCATCACCAGCGGAATGTGCGGGTAGCTCTCGATCGCCGCCTGGATCAGGTGCTTGATGAAGGCTTCGCCGGCGTACTTGCGCGCCCCCGCGCTCGCCTGCAGGATGACCGGCGCGCCGACCTCGTCGGCAGCGGACATCACTGCTTGCACCTGCTCGAGGTTGTTGACGTTGAAGGCGGGAATACCGTAGCCGTTGTCAGCGGCGTGGTCCAGCAGCTGGCGCATGGAAACGAGAGGCATGGTGATGTCCTGAGAGTTGGAAATCGGCGAATCGCGCGTGGCCTCCGTTGGGTAACCGCGCGGTAACCGGGCGATTTTACCGGCCCGACATCGGAACAAGGCGGACAAAGGCCTGCTTTTCCGGCGCCAGTTCCCGCCGCGATTGCCGACACTGGAAGCCTCGCTTGGATGAGGCGCTGCCGTGGCCCGACTCGACATCAACACCCTGACGCTGTGGATCACGGCGGCTGCCGCCCAGCATCCGCACGATCTCGCCGATCATGTGGCCGAGCGCAGCGGCATCAGCCGGCGCAGCGCCAACAAGGCGTTGGCTCGGCTCGTGGAACTGAACTGGCTGGCGCGCGAGGGAACGCCGCGCCGACCGAGCTTTCGCGCCGGCCTGCTGCGCCAGGTGGTGCGCAGCTACGCGCTCGCCGGCCTGGAGGAAGACATCCCGTGGTCGCGCGATTTCGCGCCCTACTTTGCGTTGCCGGCGCCGGTGCAGCGGATGGTGCAGCACAGCTTTTGCGAGCTGCTCAACAACGCCATCGACCACAGCGACGGCACGAGCGTCACGGTGTCGCTGCGCCAGACCCCGGCCCATGCGCAATTGCTGGTGTCCGACGACGGGCGCGGCGTGTTCGACAAGATCCACGAGGCGTTTGCGCTTGCCGACCCGACGCTGGCGATGCTGGAGCTCAGCAAGGGCAAGCTCACCAGCCAGCCGCAGCGGCACACCGGGCGCGGCCTGTTCTTCACCTCGAAGCTGGCGGACGTATTCGACCTGCACGCCAATGACGTGGCGTTCCAGCGCCGCGAGTGGGACGCCAACGGATGGTTGCCTGGCCGCGCGATGAAGCACCGCGGCACCTCCGTCTACGCCGCGATCGCGCTGAACACGACGCGCACGCTGGAGTCGGTGCTCCATGCCTACAGCGTCGACGGCGCGGGCTTCGGTTTCGAGCGCACCATCGTTCCGCTGCGGCTGATCACCTCGACGCTCGCCGGCCTGGAGTCGCGCGCGCAGGCGCGCCGCGTGGCCTCGCGCCTGCACCAGTTCCGCCGCGCCGAGATCGACTTCAACGGCGTCGCGCAGATTGGTCACGGCTTCGCCGACGAGCTCTTTCGCGTGCTCGCCGACAGCCCCGCCGAACTGGTGCCGATCAACATGTCGCCGGCGGTCGCGGCGATGATCGCCAGCGTGCGCAGCGGCGCCGCCGCATAAACGCAGCGGCTCAGCCCACGCGCTCGGCGTGATAGCCGTGGCTGCGCATCGCGGCCAGGATTTCCTCGATGTGCGCCGCGCCGCGCGTGTGCACCACCACCTCGATCTGCGCGCGCTCGACCGACAGCGTGGTGAACGCGCGCTGATGCTGCACTTCGTCGATGTTGGCGCCGAGCTGGCCAAGCAGTGCGGCGACGCCGGCCAGCGCGCCGGGCACGTCACGCACGTCGATGCGCAACCGCGCCAAGCGCCCCGACTTCACCATGCCGCGCTGGATGATCTCGGCCAGCACCAGCGGCTCGATGTTGCCGCCGCTCAATACCAGGCCGACCTTGCGGCCGGCGAAGCGGGCGCGGTGCTTCAGCAGCGCCGCCAGGCCGACCGCGCCGGCGCCTTCGACGACCGTCTTCTCGATCTCCAGCAGCATCAGGATCGCCTGCTCGATGTCGTCTTCGCTGACCAGCAGCACATCGTTGACGCGCTCGCGAATGAGCGGCAGCGTCAGCGCACCCGGCAGCTTGACGGCTATGCCGTCGGCGATCGTCGCCTGCGCGGATTCGCGCTGCTCGCCGTGCAGCGCGTTCCACACCGCTGGGAAGCGCTCGGTCTGCACGCCGACGACTTCGATGCCCGGCTTGATCGAACGCGCCGCGGTGGCCACGCCGCTGATCAACCCACCGCCGCCGATCGCGATCAGCAAGGTGTCGATCTGCGGCTGCTGCGCCAGCATCTCGAGCCCGATCGTGCCCTGCCCCGCCGCCACCGCCAGGTCGTCGTACGGATGCACCACCGTGAGCCCGCGCTCCTGCGCCAGTTGCAAGCCGTGCGACCGCGCATCGTCGAAGGTGTCGCCTTCGATCACCACCGTCGCGCCGAAGCGGCGCGTGTTCTCGACCTTGACCGCCGGGGCGAAGCGCGGCATCACGATGGTGGCCGGGATCGCAAGGCGTTGCGCGTGGTAGGCGACGCCCTGCGCGTGGTTGCCGGCCGACACCGCCAGCACGCCGCGGGCGCGCTCGGCCTCGCTCAACTGCGCGATCTTGTTGAGCGCGCCGCGCTCCTTGAACGACGCGGTGAACTGCAGGTTCTCGAACTTGAGGAACACCTCGCAGCCGGCGATCGCCGACAGCGTGCGCGACGGCAGGCAGGGCGTGTCGAGAATGTGGCCGTGCAATAGCGCGGCGGCGGCGTGGATGTCGGCGGCGGTCAGTGTCATCGCGCCATTGTCCACGCGAACGTGCCGTTCACGCGACGCGGCAGACCTTCAGCATGTTGGTGCCGCCGGGATAGCCCATCGGCTCGCCGCAGGTGATCGCGTAGGTGTCGCCGGGCTTCAACACGCCGAGTTCAACCAGCAAGGCCTCGGCATGCGCCAGCGCCTCGTCGCGGTCGCTGTAGGCGGGGGTCAGCAGCGGGCTGACGTTGCGGTACAGCATCATCTTGCGCTGGCTCATCGGTTGCGCGGTCAGGCCGTAGATCGGCACCTTGATGTTGTGCCGGCTCATCCACAGCGCGGTCGAACCCGACTCGGTCAGCGCGAGGATCGCCTTGCAGCCCAGGTGGTGGGCGGTGAACAGCGCACCCATCGCGATCGACTGGTCGATGCGGCCGAAGCGCTTGTTGGTGAAGTCGGTGTCGATGCTCGCATCTTCGGCGAGCTCGGCCTCGTAGGCGATCGCGGCCATCTGCTCGATGGTCTCGACCGGGTACTTGCCAGCTGCGGTCTCGGCGCTGAGCATCACCGCGTCGGTGCCGTCGAGCACCGCGTTGGCCACGTCGCTCACCTCGGCGCGGGTGGGCACCGGGTTGACGATCATCGACTCCATCATCTGCGTCGCGGTGATGACGACCTTGTCCATCTCGCGCGCCATCTTGATCATGCGTTTTTGCAGCGCCGGCACCGCCGCGTTGCCGACCTCCACCGCGAGGTCGCCGCGCGCGACCATGATGCCGTCGCTCGCGCGCAGGATCGCCTCGAGCACCGGGATCGCTTCGCTGCGCTCGATCTTCGCGATCATCCCCGGCTTGTGGCGCCACGGCTCGCCGGCCACGTTGGCCAGCTGGCGCGCCATTTCCATGTCGGTCGCGTTCTTCGGAAAGCTGACCGCGAGGTACTCGCACTGGAAGCTCATCGCGGTCTTGATGTCTTCCATGTCCTTGGCGGTCAGCGCCGGCGCGGTGAGTCCGCCGCCGGCCTTGTTGATGCCCTTGTTGTTGGACAGCTCGCCGCCGACCACCACCGTCGTGTGCACCTGTTCGCCGCGCACCTCGTCGACCGTCAGCTTGAGCAGGCCGTCGTTGAGCAGCAGCGTATCACCGGGCTTCACGTCGCGCGGCAGCTCCTTGTAGTCGAGCCCGACGCGCTCGTCCGTGCCGAGCGCGCTGCTCGCCCCGTCGAGCACGAACTTGCGCCCCGGCTCGAGCATGATCTTGCCGCCTTCGAACTTGCCGACGCGGATCTTCGGGCCCTGCAAGTCGGCCATGATGGCCACTTCCTTGCCGGCCTCGCGCGCTACTTGTCGCACCAGCGCGGCGCGGTCGATGTGGTCCTGCGCCTTGCCGTGCGAGAAGTTCAGCCGCACCACGTCGACCCCGGCGCGGATCATCCGCGCGAGCACCTCGGGCGAGCTGGACGCGGGGCCGAGGGTGGCAACGATCTTGGTGGCGCGGGCCATGGAGTCTCCTGGGGTTCGAGCCCGAGATTATCGGCGCCGGGGGTTTCAGCCGGTTACGGCGCGGCGCTGGAGGATTTCGAAGGCCGGCAGCGTCTTGCCCTCGAGCACTTCGAGGAAGGCGCCGCCGCCGGTGGAGATGTAGCCGATGTCGCGCTCGATGCCGTACTTGGCGATCGCCGCCAGCGTGTCGCCGCCGCCGGCAATGCTGAACGCCGGCGACGCCGCGATGGCGCGCGCGATCGTCTCGGTGCCGTGGGCGAACGCATCGAACTCGAACACGCCGACCGGGCCGTTCCAGACAATGGTGCCGGCGGCCTTCAACTGCTCGGCGAGCTGCGCCGCGGTCTTCGGGCCGATGTCGAGAATCAAGTCGTCGGCGGCCACGTCGTTTGCCGCCTTGACGCTCGCCGGCGCGTCGGCGGCGAAGGTCTTGGCGGTCACCACATCGACCGGAATCGGCACCGCCGCGCCGCGCGCCTTCATCGCCTCGATCACCGCCTTCGCCTGATCCACCAGATCGGCCTCGGCGAGCGACTTGCCGATCGGCAGCCCGGCCGCGAGCATGAAGGTGTTGGCGATGCCGCCGCCAACGATCAACTGGTCGACGTTCTTCGCCAGCGACTGCAGGATCGTCAGCTTGGTACTGACCTTGCTGCCGGCGACGATCGCGACCAGCGGGCGCTTCGGGTTGGCGAGCGCTTTGGTGATTGCGTCGATCTCGGCGGCGAGCAGCGGGCCGGCGCAGGCAACTTTGGCGAACTGCGCGATGCCGTAGGTCGAGGCCTCGGCGCGGTGCGCGGTGCCGAAGGCGTCGTGGACGAAGATGTCGGTGAGCGCGGCCATCTTCTTTGCGAGGTCTTCGCTGTTCTTCTTTTCGCCCGGGTTGACCCGGCAGTTCTCCAGCATCACGAGCTGACCCGGCGCGACGCTCACGCCGTCGACCCAGTTCGCGACCACCGCAATCTCGCGGCCCATCAGTTCACCCATGCGTCGGGCCACCGGCGCGAGCGAGTCCTCGGGCTTGAGAGTGCCTTCGGTCGGACGACCGAGGTGCGAGGTGACCATCACCGCCGCGCCGGCCTTCAGCGCCAGTTCGATGCAGGGGATCGAGGCGCGGATGCGGGTGTCTTCGGTGATGTGGCCGGCGTCGTCGAGCGGCACGTTGAGGTCGGCGCGGATGAACACGCGCTTGCCGGCGACCTGGCCTTGCGCGACCAGGTCTTCGAATCGGAGAACATTCATGGGGTGGGCCATCGAGAAAGATGCAACCCGCCGATTCTAAAGACTGCGCGTGCCCTACCAGCCCAGTCCGAGCTTGAGCGGGACCAGCACCAGCATGCCGGTGAGGATGGTGCCGAGCATGCCGCGCCGCCAGAAGAAGTAGGCCATCGCCGCCACGGCGGCGTAGAGGCGCGCATCCTGCCAGGTTGTGATCAGCTGTCCGCGGGTCATCACGATTTCGGGCACCAGCACCGCTGCCAGCGCCGCCAGCGGCGCATAGCGCAGGCCGCGCTTCACCCAGTCCGGCAACACCAGTTCACGCTCGGACAGCAGGAAGAACGCGCGCGTGAAGACGGTGATTGCCGCCAGGCCGGCGATGGTGATGAAAGCGTCCCAACCGGTCATGACGCCACCGCACCCGTTCGCCGCCGCGACTCGCCCAGCAGCGCATCGCGCAGGCGCCGGCCGGCGTCGCCGCCGCCATCGATCATCAGCCCGACGCACACCGCCGCGGCGATCGCGACGACGATGTGGAGCCGAAACGGCAAGGCGAACGCGGCCACCGCCGCCGCGCCGGCGACCAGCGCGGCCAGCGCTGTCGCGCGGTCCGACAACAGCGAGCAGCTCAGGCCGAGCAGCGCCAGCACGCCGGCGAAGCCGAGGCCCCATTCGGTCGGGATGACATTGGCGAGCACGATGCCCGCCACCGAAGGCACTTGCCACGACAGCCAGTTGGCTGTGGTCGCGCCGAGGAAGTACTCGATTTGTCCCTCATCGTCACGCGGCTCGCGGTAGCGCTTCATGAACAACACGTAGGTCAGGTCGGCCGAAAAATAGCCGAGCGCGAGCCGCTGGCGCAGCGGGAAGCGCATGAAGAACGGCCGCCATTGGGCGCTGAAGATGATGAAGCGCAGGTTGACGCACAGGGCCGTGGCCCAGATCACCCAGACCGGCGCGCCCACCACCATCAGCGGCAGGGCAGCGAGCTGGGCGCTGCCGGCGAACACCGTCAGGCTCATCAGCAGCGCGAGCGGCACCGACAGGCCGCCCTTGACCATCGCCACGCCGGTCACCAGGCCCCAGGCGGCGATGCCCAGGCTGACGCCGGACATTTCGGTCACGCCGGCGCGAAATTGGGGGTGGCGCAGCGCGGCACGGAACGGTGTCATGGCGGGGATTGTCTCGTGCCATGGCCAATCCTGCCGGCGCCGTATGTCATATCCGACTGCAGCGCTTCGCTGCGTGCGGATGGCGCGAGCCGACGCCGCTCAGGACGCGCGAGCCTTGGCGTCCTTGGGCTTGACCTCGGACGCCTTCGCGTCGGCCGGCTTCGCCTCGGCCGCTTTCGCTTCGGCGGCCTTCGCCTCGGCCGCCTTGGCCATCGCCATCTGGACGAGCAGCTGCGGGGCGACCGCGTCGATCTTGTTCTCGCGCATGTAGTCGTTCATGTCGCGCCAGCCGGCGAAGATCGCAGCCTTGTCGATTCGCTTGTTGAGGATGTAGCAGTCCTCGATCGCGCGCGCCGCGTGCCGGCAGGCGGCGCCGACGGCGCGGCCCTCGGCTTCGCGCGCGGCCGCGAGCTTCTCCGGCGACTCCATGCCCAGCATCTCGCAGCCAGCGAGCAGCGCGGCGGCAAGCAAAGTGGCAATGAGGGCAAGGCGTGGCATGCACCGGTTATCGGCCCGGCGCGCCACGACTTGAGAGCGAGCGTAAGACGCTCAGCGCACCATCGCGAGCAGCCGCTCGACGCGCTCCTCGGTCGGCGGGTGGGTCGAGAACAGCGCGCGCAGGCCGCCGCCGGAGAGCGGGTTCATGATCATCATCTGCGCCGTCTCGGGGTGGCGCTCGGCGGTTTCGAGCGGGATGCCCTGCGCATAGCGATGGATCTTCTGCAGCGCCGACGCGAGTGCGCGCGGGTCGCCCGACAGCTCGGCGCCGCCGCGGTCGGCCTCGAACTCGCGGGCGCGGCTGATCGCCATCTGGATCAGGCTGGCGGCGATCGGCGCCAGCAGCATCACCAGCAGGCTGACGATCGGATTGGCCGGGCGGCCTTCGTCGTTGCGGCCGCCGAAGAACATCGCGAAGTTGGCGAGCATCGAGATCGCGCCGGCCATCGTCGCGCTGATCGTGCTGATCAGGATGTCGCGGTGCCGAACATGCGACAGCTCGTGTGCCATCACGCCGCGCAGTTCGGCCTCGCTGAGTACGCGCAGGATGCCGGTGGTGGCCGCCACCGCGGCGTGCTCGGGGTTGCGGCCGGTGGCGAAGGCGTTGGGCGCCTCTTCATTGATCAGGTAGACCCGCGGCATCGGCAGGCCGGCACGCTGCGCGAGGTCGCGCACGAGGCGGTAGAACTGCGGCGCCGAGGTTTCGTCGACTTCCTGCGCGTTGTACATGCGCAGGACCAGCTTGTCGGAAAACCAGTAGCTGAAGAAGTTCATCACTACCGCGATGACCAGCGCGAACATCATTCCGGAACGGCCGCCGATCAGCGATCCGATCGCCATGAACAAGGCAGTGATCGCCGCCATCAGGATGGCTGTCTTCATCAGATTGAACATGCGGGCCTCTCAGATTCCGGTTCGAACCGGTGAGATGCGGGCGGGCAGCGACAGTTCAATCGCCGGAGTCGCCAAAAACCTTGCCGATCAAGGGACCTGCGCCCTGGGCGAACGCTTGGGGCGAGAGGCGCTTGCCGCCGGCGCGTTGCAGTTCGCTGACGCGCAACGCGCCGACGCCACAGGCGATGGTGATCGCATCATCGCTCGAATCGAGCACCGTGCCAGGCGCGCCGCTGGCGTCACTCACGCTTGCGCGCCACAGCTTGACAGGCTCGCCGGCGAGCGTGGTGCTGGTGCCGGGGAAGGGGACGAAGGCGCGGATGCGCCGCTCGATCACGGGCGCCGGTTCGCGCCAGTCGATGGGGGCCTCGGCCTTCTCGATCTTGCGCGCGTAGCTCACGCCCTCGTCCGGTTGCGGCGTGCGCGCCAGGCCGCCGGTCGCGAGGCGGTCGAGCGCCTCGACGATCAGGCGCCCGCCCAAGGCAGCCAGGCGGTCGTGCAGCGTCGCGGTGGTCTCGTCGGGCGCGATCGGAATCGATTCGACGCGCAGCATGTCGCCGGTGTCGAGCCCGGCGTCCATCTGCATGATGGTGATGCCGCTGCGCGCGTCGCCCGCTTCGATCGCGCGGTGGATCGGCGCTGCGCCGCGCCAGCGTGGCAGCAGGGAGGCGTGGATGTTGATGCAGCCGCGCGCCGGCAGGTCGAGCACCCACTGCGGCAGGATCAGGCCGTAGGCCGCGACCACCATCACCTCGGGCCGCGCCTCGACGAGCGCGTCATGGGCGCCGCGTGCGTCGTCCGCGTGTTTGCCATCGAGCCGCAGGCTGCGCGGCTGGACGACGCGCAGTCCATGCTGCAGCGCGAACTGCTTGACCGGCGAAGCCTGCAGCTTCATGCCGCGGCCGGCCGGCCGGTCGGGCTGCGTCAGCACCAGCGGGATCTCGTGGCCGGCGGCGTGCAGCCGGGCGAGCGCGACCTGGGCAAACTCCGGCGTGCCGGCGAAGGTGACTCTCATCGGGACTCAGCCGGCGCCGGGCCGCCCCAAGCCTGTCCTGAGCCTGGTCGAAGGGCGGAGTGAAGCGACGTGTGGGCCAGTTCTCCATGGCAAGAGAGCGCCACCCGCGACGCATGAACCGCCCTATCAAGCGGACACCGCGGATCCGGCTCCGCCGGTCCGCTGGTGTCGCCCCCTCGAGGGGGAGCGCCGAAGGCGCTTCGGGGGTGGTTCATTTCACGCACGCATTTCTTCGCGTGCCTTCTTCAGCATCTTGTTCTTGATGCGATCGCGCTTGAGCGGGCTCAGGTACTCGACGAACACCTTGCCGAGCAGGTGGTCCATCTCATGCTGCACGCAGATCGCGAGCAGCCCGTCGGCGTCGAACTCGTAGCTCTCGCCGGCGCGGTTGAGCGCGCGCACGGTGACGCGCGCATGGCGCGGCACCTTGTCGTAGATCGTCGGCACCGACAGGCAACCTTCGTCGCTGAAGCTCATTTCCTCGCTCTGCGCGATCAGCTCGGGATTGATCAGCACCCGCGGGTCGTTGCGCGTGTCCGAGGTGTCGATCACCAGCAACCGCTCATGCACGTCGACCTGGGTCGCCGCCAGGCCCACACCTTCGGCGGCGTACATCGTCTCCAGCATGTCGTCGACCAGTTGGCGGATGCGCGCATCGACCTGCGCAACCGGCTTGGCGATGGTGTGCAGTCGAGGATCAGGATAGCGAAGGATGTGAAGCTGGGCCATTGGTAAGAGAAGGTTTCTGCGCTGGCTGCACGCGGCGAGCATTGTGGACGCAGCGCAACGCCATGCGGTGTGACAGGCCTCACACCGGGCGCGCGGCCGGGTCAGTTTCGTTGCGATATCAAGGGTTTAGAGGCAGAATCTGTGAAACTGAATGAGGAATTTTCGCCGAATTGCCGCCCCGTTTGGCGCGGCTGGCGGAACAACCCCACAGCAGCACAACCCACCGCGCAGGTGTCCCAGCTCCCGCGCCCGGAGACCCAAGTTGATGACGCGTCGCACCTGTTCCGCACTCCCACAACGCCTCGCCACCTCGCTGGCCTGCCTCGGCGTCGCGTTGGGTGCCACGCTCAGCACCGGCGCCTTCGCCGCGGCGGGCAATTATCCGATCACCGGGCAGCAGCGCGAGACCGCGCAAAAGGTCGCCGAAGCCGGGGTGCCGCTGTCCGAACTGGCGCCCAATGCCCCCGACTCGTACACGGTGAAAACCGGCGACACGCTGTGGGACATCTCGAAGCTGTTCCTGCAGAGCCCGTGGCGCTGGCCCGAGCTGTGGGGCATGAACATGGACCAGATCCGCAACCCGCACCTGATTTACCCGGGGCAGGTGCTGGTGCTCGAGAAAACCGGCGGGCGCGCACGCCTGCGGGTCGCCGAGGGTGTGGGCATGCCCGGCAGCACCGTCAAGCTCGCGCCACGGGTTCGCAGCACACCGGTGGATGCCGGGGCGATTGCGGCGATCCCCTTCCATTTGATCGAGCCCTTCCTCAACGAGGCGGTGATCTTCGAAGGCCGTGAGCTCGACACCGCGCCGCGCATCGTCGCCACCCAGGAAGGCCGCGTGCTGCTGTCGCGCGGCGACACCGCTTACGTACGCGGCGAAACGGGCAGCAACACCGCGTTTCGCATCTTCCGCGAGCCCAAGGCGCTGAAGGACCCGACCACCGCCGAGCTGCTGGGCTACGAGGCCGCCTACGTCGGTGCCGCCGAATCGGTGCGCCCGGGCGAGACCCGAACCGGCGCCACCGGCAAGGCCGAAATCGTTCCCGCGACCTTCACCGTCACCAGCATTCGCCAGGAAGCCAACGTCGGCGACCGGCTCGCGCCGGTTCCGCAGCGCGAGTTCAGCAACTACGCACCGCATGCGCCGGCCTCGCCGATCGCTGGCCAGATCGCGTCGCTGTACGGCGACGCGTTGACCGCCGGCCAGAACCAGATCGTCGCGCTGAACCGCGGGGCGCGCGACGGCATCGAGCGCGGCCATGTGCTCGCGCTCTGGCGCGACGGGGCGCACGTGGTCGACACGACCGACCCGACGCGGCCGCTGATGAAGCTGCCCGACGAGCGGCACGGCATGCTGTTCGTGTTCCGCGTGTTCGATCGCATGTCGTATGCGCTGATCCTGTCGGTGAAAGACCCGGTCAAGCCGGGCGACCGCTTCACCCAGCCCTGAACCCGCTTCGCTCCCGTGATCGAGCGCGATGAGCTCGCCGCCTGGTTGCGGCTGCTCGAGACACCGCAGGTCGGCCGCGAGTCCGCGCGCAAGCTGCTCGCCGCGTTCGGCTCGCCGCAGGCGGTCATCGACGCTTCCACCCGCGCCCGCCAGGAAGTGGCTGGCTCCGGTCCGGCCGTCGCACTCGCCTCGCCGCCCGACACGCTCGATGCACTGACCGCGGCGACCACCGACTGGCTCGCCGCCGACACACCCGAGGCCCGCACCGTCATCACGCTCGGTGACGCGCTGTACCCGCCGGCCCTGCTCGAAACCGCGGACCCGCCGCTGCTGCTGTACGCGCAGGGCCGCGCCGAGTTGCTGTGCCAGCCCTCGGTGGCGATCGTCGGCAGCCGCAACCCGACGCCCCAAGGCCTGGCCAGTGCGCGCGCCTTTGCCGCCCACCTGAGCCGGGCCGGTCTGGTCGTCGTCTCGGGCATGGCGCTCGGCGTGGACGGCGCGGCGCACCAAGGCGCGCTCGACGGCCCGAGCAGCACCGTGGCCGTCGTCGGCACCGGGCTCGACCGGGTCTATCCGCGCCGCCATCTCGAGCTCGCCCACCGCATCGCTCGCGCCGGTTTGATTGTCAGCGAGTACGCACTGGGCACGCCGCCGTTGCCGGCCAACTTTCCGCTGCGCAACCGCATCATCGCCGGCCTGGCACGCGGCACACTGGTCGTCGAAGCGGCCCTGCAATCGGGCTCGCTGATCACCGCGCGGCTGGCCGCCGAGTCCGGGCGCGATGTCTTCGCGATCCCCGGCTCGATCCACTCGCCACAGTCGCGCGGCTGCCACGCGCTGATCAAACAGGGCGCGAAGCTGGTCGACAGCGCACAGGACATCCTCGAGGACCTCAGGTTCGGCGATTCCGCCGCTCCCGGTGCGGCTGCGCCGCCGCCGGCCCCGGCCGATCCCCTGCTGCAGGCGTTGGGCTTCGACCCCGTCTCACTCGAGGCGCTGGTGGCGCGCACCGGCTGGTCGGCCGCCGAGCTCAACACCCGCCTGCTCGACTTCGAACTCGACGGCCAGGTGGCGCGTCTGCCGGGCCAGCTGTTCCAGCGAATCGCCCACGGCTGAGCCGAGCGCCGCACGCGCCAAGGATGTGGCGGAATCGGTGTCTTTCATGCCGGGCCGGATTTGCGCTCTGCGGTATAGTGGATTCATGTTCGACGTGCTCGTGTACCTGTACGAAAATTACTGGCGACCCGACGCCTGTCCCGACCACGCGCAGCTGAAACGCAAGCTGTCGGCCGTTGGGTTCGAGTCGGACGAGATCCAGGAAGCACTGTCGTGGCTGGACGGTCTGGCGGGTGCCGCCGAGTCGTATGTCGGCGAGCAGGGCGAGCACAGCCTGCGCGTCTATTCCGTCGCCGAGCAGGAACACCTGGGCGAAGAGTCCATCGGTTTCATCAGCTTTCTCGAATCGGCCGGCGTGCTACCCCCGCCGATGCGCGAAATGGTGATCGACCGCGCCAACGCCATTTCCGGTGGCCCGCTCGATCTCGAAGACCTGAAGATCATCGTGCTGATGGTGTTCTGGAGCCTGGGCGAAGAGCCCGATGCGCTGATCCTCGACGAATTGTTCGTCGACGAGGAAGATCGGCTGATCCACTGAGTCGCCGCCGCTCGGCGCGCTCAACTCAACAGTCGAGTCGGATCGACATCCAGCTTGGCCAGCGCGCTGCGCGTGGCGCGCACCGTCAGCGACTCGTCCTGCGCTGGAACCAGCAGGCCCGCCTGCAGGAAGGCCGCGAGCCGATGCTGCTGGAACAGGATGCCGCGGCCCTGCGGCGACACGAACAAGGTCAGCTGCTTGCGCAGGCCTTGCCAGGCGAGCTGCACCGCTTCGTTGCGGCCGCGGTAGTCGAGCATGTACCAGCCGCCGACCTGCAGTTCGCGCGCCCACGCCAGCATCGCCGGCGTCGGCATCGAGCCGCCCTCGCCCACCACCTCGAGCTCGGAGCTTTCGTGGCCCGACAGGTCGAGCACCAGCGACTCGTCGATCTCCACGTCCTCGGCGTCGGGCAGCAGCTCTTCCAGCGTCTCCAGCCGCGCCATCAGGTCTTCCAGCCGCTCGCGCGGAATCGCGGCGGTCTTGGCGGTGAACGCGGCAGCGAGCGAGTTGTTCAGGCGCTGGATCTGCTCGTCCTGCTTGGGCGTCGACACGCCGGCGTTCTGCATGCCGTCGCGCAGGATCTTCAGCAGCGGCGGCAGCCGGCGGATCACCTCGGCGCGCTCCTCGCGCGAGACCTTGGCGCTCGCCGACCAGATCAGGTCAGCGGCGGCGCGCTTCATCACCTTGGTGTCCTCGCTTTGCAGACCGAACTTCACCGCCGTCATCGCGAGCACGTCGGCCCAGACGTGGAACAGGAAGTCGCGCACACCGTCCTGCACCGGCACCTCGTTGAGCATCTTGCGCAGCTCGATCGTGTACTGGATCGCCAGCGTCTCGCGCTGCTCGACCTGCTGCGCCAGCGACACGCCCTTGCGCGAGGCTTCGTTCTCGTTCTTGAAGTAGTGCTCGAGGAACTTCTCGAACTCGGTGAGCACGGTCTGGAACACGCGGCGACCGGTGTCGGGGTAGGCCTCGACCACCTGCACCACCCGCTTGATTTCCTTTTCGAGCACGTCGCCGGCGTTGCGCATCGCGGCGTCGAAGCCCATCACGCAGGCGCCCATTCGGTCGATCAAGCGGCGCGCCGGATGGTCGATGGTGGCGAAGAAATCGGGCTCGCCCACCGCGACGCGCAACACCGGCATCTGCAGCCGCGCGAACCAGACGCGCACCGTCGCCGGAATGCGCTCTTCGGTGAGGATGCTTTGGAACAGCAGCGCGACGATCTCGATCGTCGCGCGCTCCACCGGCGTGGCGGCCGCCTGCTTCAGCGCCTGCTTGCGCTGGTGCAGCTCCTCCAGCAGCATCGGCGTGCTGATCACCGGCCCGCCGGCGGCCAGGCGCCCCGGAACGCTGACGGCGGACAGCCGTCGCGCGATGCCTTCCTGCGCGTCCGAGATCGCCGCCCTCAGCCCCGGAGAGGTTGGCCGCGCCTGCTGGGTGTTGGCGAACTCGGGCAGTTGGCGCCCGATCAAGCGGTTCAGGCGGCCGAGCACCTGCTCGGCGTGGTCGGCGCCGCGCGCCAGGCCGCCGGCACGCGTCATCAGCCGGGTCTCGTCGTGCACGTTGGAGCGCGCCGCCTCCGGCGCCGGTGAGCCCGAATGGGCGAAGCCGGTGCTGCTACTGGTCGAGATGAAGGCCGAGTTGCGCGCACGGCGGATCAGCGGGCGCAAATCGATCTCGGGCAGCACGCGCTGCTGGATCAGCCAGCGGTTGGTCTCGTGGTAGGCCTCCTCGGCGAAATGCGCGAACTCGTCGTGCAGCACCGTCTGCAGGGTGCCCCAGGTGTCGTTGCTGAGCCCCGCCGAGCGCCAGGCGGTGGTGACGATGCGCGCGAGCACATGCGGGCGCAGCACGTCGTTGGTGTCGAGCTCCTCGCGGCGTTCGAGCGAGGTCATGCGCGCGCGCAGGTCGGTGAACTCCCACGAGGCGCGGTCCATCATCGCCAGCGCCAGGCGCGAGCTCAGGATCTCGCTTTCGATGGTGTCGTTGTCGACCAGGCTGAAGTTCGCGCCGCGACCCGACGGCATCGGCAGGTCGCCCGGCCGCGACGCCGACACGACGCCGCTCACCGACGCACCCCTTAGCAGCGATGTGGCATGGCTGAGCCAGAACGCCGAGGTCTTGCGCAGGCCTTCGACCGCCTCGCGCCGGCGCGCTGCGATGGCCGGCTCGGCCACCTGGCTCAACAGCACCCGAGCCCCCTGATCGACCGCCTGCACCACGATGGGCAACCCGTTGAGCAGCCCTTCGACGTAGGAACGTCGCGCCTTTGCGGCCAGTGCCATCGAGTTGGCGTCGGTCGCCATGGGTGTGGAGTGAGGGAACTCGCGCTTGGAGATGTTCCTTGAACTCTACACCACCGCCCCGGCGTTGGGATCGTTGGGATCGATTTCCTTGCCGCCCGCTTTCACCAGGTCTTCGCGCTTGACCCCCAGCCACATTGCGATGGCCGCGGCGACGAACACCGACGAGTAGATGCCGAACAGGATGCCGATGGTCAGCGCCACCGCGAAGTAGTGCAGCGTGGGCCCGCCGAAGATCAGCATCGACAACACCATCATCTGCGTGCAGCCGTGGGTGATGATGGTGCGGCTCATCGTGCTGGTGATCGCGTGGTCGATGATCTCGTGGGTGTTCATCTTGCGGAAGCGCCGGAACGCTTCGCGGATCCGGTCGAAGATGACCACCGATTCGTTGACCGAGTAGCCCAGCACCGCGAGCACCGCCGCCAGCACCGTCAGCGAGAACTCCCACTGGAAGAAGGCGAAGAAGCCGAGGATGATCACCACGTCGTGCAGGTTGGCGACGATCGCCGCCACCGAGAACTTCCACTCGAAGCGGAAGGCGAGGTAGAGCATGATGCCGGCGATCACGAAGACGAGCGCCTTGGCGCCGTCTTCGGCCAGTTCGCGCCCGACCTGCGGGCCGACGAATTCGCTGCGCTGCAGCTTCACCGGCTCGGTCGCGTTGGCCTCGCACAGCGGCTTGCTCAGCGTTTCGCCCTTGTCGGTGGTGATCTGCTTGACCGTGACGGCACCGCCTTCGGCCTTGCACAGTTCGCCGAAGACGCGCGTGACCACATCGGCTTGCTTCACCTCGCCGCGCAGGGGCAGGCGGATCAGCACCGCGCGCGAGCTGCCGAAGTTCTGCACCTGCACGTCACCGAACTTCAGGCCCTCGAGCGTGGCGCGCACCTTGCCGACATCGACGGAGTGCGCGTAGGCCGCTTCGATCACCGTGCCGCCGGTGAATTCGATCGACAGATGCAGGCCTCGCGTAATGAGGAAGAACACCGCCGCGAGAAAGGTCAGCAGCGAAATGATGTTGAACACCAGCGCGTGCCGCATGAACGGAATGTCGCGCCTGATTCGGAAGAACTCCATTTGAGGTTCCTGTTCGAGTTCGCAGTGTTCAGGTCTTCGCCGGGGTGTCGGCCTGCGGCTTCCACACCTGGCCGATCGACACGCCCTTGAGCTTCTTCTGGCGGCCGTACCAGAGGTTCACCAGGCCGCGCGAGAACATCACCGCCGAGAACATCGAGGTGAGAATGCCCAGGCAGTGCACCACGGCGAAACCGCGCACCGGCCCGGAGCCGAAGGTGAGCAGCGCGAGGCCGGCGATCAGGGTGGTGACGTTGGAGTCGAGAATCGTCGCGAAGGCGCGCTCGTAGCCGGCGTTGATCGCCGCCTGCGGCGACGCGCCGCCGCGCAGCTCCTCGCGCACCCGTTCGTTGATCAGCACGTTGGCGTCGATGGCCATGCCGAGCACCAGCGCAATCGCCGCCATGCCGGGCAGGGTGAGCGTCGCCTGCAGCATCGACAGCACGGCCACCAGCAGCAGCAGGTTCAGCGCCAGTGCGAGGGTCGAGATCATGCCGAACAGCAGGTAGTACAGGCTCATGAACACGGCGATCGCGCAAAAGCCATAGATCACGCTGTCGAAGCCCTTGGCGATGTTCTCGGCACCGAGGCTCGGGCCGATGGTGCGTTCCTCGATGATTTCCATCGGCGCGGCCAGCGACCCCGAGCGCAGCAGCAGCGCAGTGTCGGTGGCTTCGACGGTGGTCATGCGACCCGAAATCTGGAAGCGCGAGCCGAGTTCGCCGCGGATCACCGGCGCCGTCACGACCTCGCCCTTGCCTTTTTCGAACAGCAGGATCGCCATGCGCTTGCCGACGTTCTCGCGCGAGACGTCGCGCATGATGCGCGCGCCCTTGGCGTCCACCGTCAGGTCGACCTTGGGCTCCTGGGTCTGGCTGTCGAAGCCGGGCTGGGCGTCGGTCAGGCTGTCGCCGGTGAGCACGACCTGGCGCTTGACGATCAGCGGCGCGCCGCCGCGCTCGACGTAGCGCTCGGTGCCGAAGGGCACCGGCCCGCTGCCGGCCGCGGCCGCAGCGGCCTCGGCGCTGTCGTCGACCATGCGCAACTCGAGCGTCGCGGTGCGCCCGATGATGTCCTTCGCCTTCGCCGTGTCCTGCACGCCGGGCAGTTGCACGACCACCCGGTCGAGCCCCTGCTGCTGGATCACCGGCTCGGCGACGCCGAGTTCGTTGACGCGGTTGTGCAGCGTCGTGATGTTTTGCTTGATCGCCGTTTCTTGGACGCGGCGCGCTGCCTCCGGCTTCAGCGAACCCGCCAGCTTGACGTCGCTGCCGTCGGCGCTCTCGGTCCACTGCAGGTCGGGCAGTTGATCAGCCAGCAGCGCCAGCGCCGCCGTCGCCGTCTCCCGCTCGCGAAAGCGCAGCTCGACGTTGTTGCCGTCGCGTGTGATCCCCGCGTGGCGCAGGTTCTTGTCGCGCAGCAGGGTGCGGATGTCCCCGGTCAGCGCCTCGGCTTTCTTCGTCAGCGCCGACTTCATGTCGACCTGCATCAGGAAGTGCACACCGCCGCGCAGGTCCAGCCCCAGGTACATCGGCAGCGCGCGCATCACGGTCAGCCAGTGCGGCGAACGCGACAGCAGGTTCAGCGCGACGATGTAGCTCGGATCGTTCGGGTCGGGGTTCAGCGCCGCGCTGATCGCGTCCTTCGCCTTGCCCTGGGTGTCGACGTCGAGGAAGCGCGCCTTCACCGAATTGCCTTCGAATTGCACGAAGTCGGCCTTCAGCCCGGCTTTGGCGAGCACCTGCTCGACGCGCGCGGCCAAGCCGCTGTCGATCTTCAGCGTGGCCTTGGCGCTGCTCACCTGCACCGCCGGCGCCTCGCCGAAGAAATTCGGCAGGGTGTAGATCAGCCCGACCAGCATCGCGATCACGAGGATCGCGTATTTCCACAGGGGATAGCGGTTCATGAAAATTACTTGAAGGTGCCCTTGGGCAACACCTGGACCACCGCGGCGCGCTGCACCTGGAGCTCGACGCCGTTGGCCACCTCGACGTACAGGTAGCTGTCGCCCATCTTGGCGATCTTGCCGATGACGCCGCCCGCGATGACCACTTCGTCACCCTTGGCCAACGCGTCGATCATGGCCTTCGTCTCCTTCTGGCGCTTCATCTGGGGCCGGATCATCACGAAATAAAGCACCACGAACATCAGCAGGATGGGGAGCATGCCGCCGATGCTGCCGAACGGCGAGTCGCCGCCACCGGTCGCGGCCGGCGCGGCCTGCGCAAAAGCTTCGGAGATGAACACTTGGAAAGTCCTCTTTGGAGCCGGGGCACCACGCCGTCGGCAAAACTTTGGGATTGTAGGCGCTCAGCCGTTGCGAAAGAGGTAGCTGTAGCCGTTGATCGCCGGCACGCCGCCGAGGTGCGCGTAGAGGACGCGCGCGCCGGGCGGAATCTCTTCGCGCCGGATGAGATCCATCATCCCCTGCATGGACTTGCCTTCGTAAACCGGGTCGGTGAGCATGCCCTCGCAGCGGGCGCAGGTGCGGATCGCGTCCAGCGTCTCGACCGACGGAATCCCGTACTCGGGATAGGCATAGCGCGTGTCGAGAACGATGTCCTCGTCGCTGATCGCGCGGCCCAGCTCCACCATCTCGGCGGTGTGCTGCGCGATGCGCAGGATCTGCGCGCGCGTTTGTTGCGGCTTGGCCGAGGCGTCGATGCCGATCACCTGCCGCGACCGGCCGTCGGCCGCGAAGCCCACCACCATACCGGCCTGGGTGCTGCCGGTCACCGAGCAGACGACGATGGCGTCGAAGCGGAAGCCCAGTTGCTGCTCCTGCGAGCGCACCTCGTCGGCGAACCCGACGAAGCCGAGTCCACCCAAGGGGTGGTCGGACGCGCCGGCGGGGATCGCATAGGGCCGGCCGCCGGCGCGCTTCACGTCGTCCAGGGCTTGCTCCCAACTCTTCTTGAACTCGATGCCGAAGCCCTCGTGGACCAGGCGAACGTCGGCACCGAGGATGCGTGACAGCAGGATGTTGCCGACGCGGTCGTACGCCCCGTCGTACCAGTTCACCCAGTCCTCCTGCACCAGCACGCACTTCATCCCCAGCCGCGCCGCGACGGCGGCGACCTGGCGCGTGTGGTTGGACTGCACGCCGCCGATCGTGACCAGCGTGTCGCAGCCCTGGGCCAGCGCCTCGGGGATCAGGTATTCGAGCTTGCGGACCTTGTTGCCACCGAAGGCGAGGCCGCTGTTGCAGTCCTCGCGCTTGGCATAGATCTCGACGCGTCCGCCGAGGTGGTCGGACAGTCGCTTCAGGGGTTCGATCGGCGTGGGGCCGAAGGTCAGCGGATGGCGGGGAAAGCGGTCCAGGTTCATGGCGGACTCCTGTCAAAAGGGAGCCTTCAGCATAGGAAGATCACTGAGATTCAGGGTTGCGTATTGATGGCCATTCACCAAACCGGCAAACGAATCTGCCAGAGATGGCGCGATTCTTCGGCGTGATATCGACCCCATGCGCAATAAAATTGCTCGCCATGAGTGACCGAAAAACCGCCGAGCTGGACCGCACCGACCGCGCCATTCTTCGCCTGCTACAGCGCGACGCGTCGATCTCGAACGTCGCCCTGGCGAAGAAGGTGCATCTGAGCCCAGCGGCGTGCCTGCGCCGCGTCGAGCGGCTCAAGCGCGACGGCCTGATCCGCAAGGTGGTCGCACTGCTCGACCCGAAGGCGATGGGCTTGGGCTCGCTGGTCGTCATCGGCGTTGTGCTGGACCGCTCGACGCCGGAGTCGTTCGCAGCCTTCGAGACCGCGGCGCAAACCATCGAAGGCTGCCTGGAGTGCCATGTCGTCACCGGCGAGTTCGACTATTTCCTGATGGTGCGAACCCGCGATCTCGACAGCTTCAACGAGCTTCATGCCCGGCAGTTGCTGCGCTTGCCCGGTGTGCGGCAGATCCGCAGTTTCATGGTGCTCAAGCAGGTGCTGTCGACGACGCAGGTACCGGTGTGACGCGACGCCAACCGATCTACAGTCGGAACCGCCTCAGCGAAGTTCAGGAGCGCCACCATGGCCGGACGTGAACCCACCACCTTGCTCGACCAGTTCATCGCCGCGGCGCGCGACAGCGATCCGCAGGAGACCAAGGAATGGCTCGACGCGCTGCAGGCGTCGGTGCGCGACGGCGGCGCCGAGCGCGGGCTGTTCCTGCTCGAACGACTGGAGGAACAGGCGCAGCAGCTGGGCATCGTGCCGCATGTGCAGCCGTATTCGGCCTACCGCAACACGATTCCGGTCGAACAGCAGGGCCGCTACCCCGGCGACCTGGAGATCGAGGAGCGGCTCACGGCCATCATGCGCTGGAACGCGCTCGCGATGGTGGCGCGCGCCAACCAGGCCTACGGCGAACTCGGCGGCCACATCGCGAGCTATGCGTCGGCGGCGGAAATCTTCGAGGTCGGCTTCAACCATTTCTTTCGCGGCGACGGCGACGGCCGCGACGCCGACCTGGTGTACTTCCAGCCGCACTCGGCGCCCGGCGTGTACTCGCGCGCCTTTCTCGAAGGGCGCTTGAGCGAAGAGCAACTCGCCCACTACCGGCAGGAGCTCAGCGGCCCGGGCCTGAGCTCGTATCCGCACCCCTGGCTGATGCCCGACTTCTGGCAGGTCCCCACCGGCTCGATGGGGCTGGGCCCGCTGAGCGCGGTGTACCAGGCGCGCTTCATGCGTTACCTCGAACACCGCGGGCTCGCGAAGACCGAGCACCGCCACGTCTGGGGCGTGTTCGGCGACGGCGAGATGGACGAGCCCGAATCGATCGCCGGGCTGACGCTGGCGGCGCGCGAGCGGCTCGACAACCTCACCTTCATCATCAACTGCAACCTGCAGCGGCTGGACGGCCCGGTGCGCGGCAACGGCCAGATCGTGCAGGAGCTCGAGTCGCTGTTCACCGGCGCGGGCTGGAACGTCATCAAGGTGCTGTGGGGCTCGGACTGGGACGCGCTGTTCGCGCGCGACGAGAACCATGTACTGCTGCGCTGCCTCGCGTCGACGGTGGACGGCCAGTACCAGACGCTCGGCGCCAAGGACGGCGCCTACAACATCGAGCACTTCTTCCGCCAGGACCCGGCGGTGCAGAAGCTGGTCGCGCACATGAGCGAGCGCGAGGTCGACGCGCTGAAGCGCGGCGGCCACGACTTCCGCAAGCTGCACGCCGCCTTCGCCGCCGCGCGCGCGCACCAGGGCCGGCCCACCGTCATCCTCGCCAAGACGAAGAAGGGCTTCGGCATGGGCGGCGCGGGCGAATCGCGGATGACGGCGCACCAGGCGAAGAAGCTCGACCTCGACGGGCTGAAGGCGTTTCGCGACCGCTTCGCGCTGCCGCTGTCGGACGACGACGTCGCGAACCTGCGCTTCTACAAGCCCGAGCCCGACAGCCTGGAGATGCGCTACCTGCACGAGCGCCGCGCCGCGCTCGGCGGCGCGCTGCCGGCGCGCAAGGGCGGCGCGCCGGTGCTGCCGGTGCCGCCGCTGGGCGCATGGGGCGGCTTCGCGCTGAACGCGCAGGGCAAGGAAATGTCGACCACGATGGCCGCCGTGCGCATGGTCAGCGCGCTGCTGAAGGACGCGGCGCTCGGGCCGCGCATCGTGCCCATCGTCGCCGACGAGGCGCGCACCTTCGGCATGGCGAGCCTGTTCCGCCAGATCGGCATCTACTCGCCGCTCGGCCAGCTCTACGAACCGGAGGACGCGAGCTCGATGCTGTCGTACCGCGAAGCACGCGACGGCCAGCTGCTCGAGGAGGGCATCACCGAGGCGGGCGCCGTCTCGTCGTGGATCGCCGCCGGCACGTCGTACAGCGTGCACGGCCTGCCGATGCTGCCGATGTACATCTACTACTCGATGTTCGGCTTCCAGCGCGTCGGCGACCTGATCTGGGCTGCCGCCGACCAGCGGGTGCGCGGCTTCCTGTTCGGCGCCACCGCCGGGCGCACCACGCTCGGCGGCGAAGGGCTGCAGCACCAGGACGGCAGCAGCCTCGTGATGGCGGCGCTGGTGCCGAACTGCCGCGCCTGGGACCCGGCATTCGCCTGCGAGGTGGCGGTGATCATGGACCACGCGATGCGCCGCATGCTCGAGGAACAGCGCGACGAGTTCCACTACCTCACGCTGATGAACGAGAACTACGAGCAGCCCTCGCTCGCACCCGAAGCGCATGCCGATCTGCTGCGCGGGATGTACCGGCTCTCGCAGCATCCCGTCGATGCGCCGCAGGGCAGCGTTCGCCTGCTCGGCTCGGGCACGATCCTGCGCGAAGTGATGGCCGCCGCCGAGCTGTTGGCCAGCGACTGGCGCGTCGCGAGCGAGGTGTTCAGCGTGACGAGCTTCAGCGAACTGGCCCGCGATGCGCGCGAGGTCGAGCGCAGCAACCGCCTGCAGCCCGGGGCGATCGACCGGGTCAGCCAGGTCGAGCGGCTGCTTGCCGGCGACGCGCCGGTGGTCGCCGCGACCGACCATGTGCGCGCCTGGCCGCAACTGATCGCCGAATACATCGACGCCCGCTATGTGACGCTGGGCACCGATGGCTTCGGCCGCAGCGACACGCGCAGCGCGCTGCGCCGCTTCTTCGAAGTGGAGCGCCACCACATCGTGCTCGCGGCGCTGCAGGCGCTGGTGCGCGACGGGCGCTGCGAGCGCCAGTTGCTCGCCGAAGCGGTGAACCGCTACGGCCTCGCGAGCGACGCCGCGCCGCCCTGGAGCCGCTGATCGCGTCGACTCACCCGCACTGCCCGACGTAGCCGCAGGCGGTGCAGAAGTCGCAACCGTCCCTGTGGATCAGCGTCGCATTGCCGCACTCGGGACAGGGCCGGCCCGCCATGGGCCGCGCGGCGGCGGTGTCGCGCGGCGCGTCGAGCACGCCCATCTCGCGCAGCGGATAGCCCTGCTCGTCGAGCACGCCGAGCATCGCGTAGCGGTGGATGATCAGCTGTGCAAGATACGCCACCGTCGACGGCCAGGTCTGCTGCCGGCGCTCACCGTGCGGCAGCCCCGGCACGAAAGCCATGAAGTGGCCGAGCGGCTCGGCGTAGTTGAGCAGCTTGCGCAGCTTCATGCCGATCCAGGCCGGGTCGATGACGCGCATGTCGAGCGACAGCAGCCGCGCCAGGCCGTCGAGCGCGCGCGGGTAGTTGCCGGAGAAGCCGAGCGCGCAGGGCCGCGTGACCGCCACGCCGTCGGGTCCCGGCAGGGTCACCTCCTTCAGCGTCAGCGTGAAGGCTTCGCCGCTCGCCGGGTTGTCGACGTCGACCGCCCAGGCGAGCGTGCCCGACGGGCCGGTATGCGGCTCGTCGCGGCTGAACATCGCGTCGATCACCGGCGTCGGCGCGCGCTGGCCGGGGCGCGGCAGCGCCTTCAACTGCTCGCAGCGCCAGCGAACGACCGCGGCGGTGGCGGCCACGACGCCGGGGAACAAGCGGTGCTCGCCATCGGGCGGGAACGGCATCTCGAACGCGCGCTCCTCGGCCACCGTGGCCAGCGCGTCGAGCTTGAGTTGCAACCAGGCCGGGTCGTTGGCGCGCAGGTCCATTGACAAGGTCTTCGCGAGCGCGCCGAGGCCGCGCGGTTGCTCGGCGCCGTTGACCCAGAGCTCGAACGGCTGCGGCGGGCCACCGTCTTCGCGCGCGAGCTCGCCGACGAACAGCGCGAAGTCGCCGAACGGGTGATGGACCATGAAGGTCCACGCCGGGTTGCCACCGGGCAGCTCGGGCCGGCCCGGCCAGCGCAGCGACGACAGCACCGGCGCCGGCAGGCGTTCGAGCGCGAGCCGGCGGTTCGCGTCGTCGATCTGCAGTGGCGCCGCCTGCGTGCGCGTCACGCTCAGCACCGAGCCGAGCACCGCGTTCGGCCGGTAGGTCGCCAGGCCCTTCAGCCCCGTCTGCCAGGCCTGCAGGTACAGGTGCTGGAAGTCTGCATAGGGGTAGTCGGCCGGCACGTTCACCGTCTTCGAGATCGAGGTGTCGATGCACGGCGCCACCGCCGCGACCATCGCCGCGTGCGATTCCGCGCTCATCTCCAGCGCGGTGACGAAGGCCGGCGTGAGCGGCGCGTCCTCGCCCAACAGATGTCGGTACAGGCGCCACGCATGGTCTTCGACGGCGTACTCCTTGAAATCGCCGTCGGGCAGGCGCTTCTTGCGGGTGTAGGTCCAGCTGAACGCCGGCTCGATGCCGTTGCTCGCGTTGTCGGCGAAGGCGAGGCTGATCGTGCCGGTGGGCGCGATCGACAGCAGGTGCGAGTTGCGCAGGCCGTGGGCGCGGATGCGCTCGCGCAGCGGCTGCGGCAGGCGTGACGCGAAGTTGCTGCCGCTCAGGTAGAGGTCGGCGCTGAACAGCGGGAATGCCCCACGCTCGCGCGCGAGTTCGATCGACGCGTCGTAGGCGGCGTCGCGCATCAGCTCGGCGACGCGGCGCGCCATTGCGCGCGCCTCGGGCGTGTCGTAGCGCAGGTTGAGCATGATCAGCGCATCGCCCAGGCCGGTGAAGCCGAGGCCGACGCGGCGCTTGCGGCGAGCCTCCTCCTGCTGCTGCGGCAGCGGCCACACCGTCACGTCGAGCACGTTGTCGAGCATGCGCACGGCCACCCGCGCGACGTTCGCGAAAGCCGCCTCATCGAAGCGGGCGTCGTCTGCGAAGGGGTGGATGACGAAGCGCGTCAGGTCGATCGAGCCGAGGCAGCAGCAGCCGTAGGAAGGCAAGGGCTGCTCGCCGCAGTTGTGGACGAGCAAGCCATTCGCATCGAACGCGTGCACGCCCTCGACGGTGACGTCGTACACGTCTTCCTCGCCGTCGGAGGTGATTGACTCCAGCGTCGCGGTGAAGCGCTCGCGGTTGAGTTCGCGCCGGTAGGCCGCAAGCGCTTCGACCAGGCGTTGCGCCTTGGCGGTGTCGTTGAAGCCGACGACATCGGCGAACACAGCGATGCTGTCGCCGCTGATGACAAGTTCCTGAAGCGGCCGCGTCGCGTAGTCTTTCTGGCCGCCCTTGCCGTCGGGCATGGCTTTGAGCCCGCCCACCTTTCGGTTTCGGTAGATCGTCGAGGCGATGCCCAAGCGCAGCAGCAAGCGCTGGCTGGCCTGCAACACCGTCGCGTCGGCCTGGGTCAGGCGCACGCTGACGCCTTTGCCTTGGGTTCCCTGCACCGAACCATCGGCGTCGAACAAGCCGCGCAACAGGCCGGCGCAGAAGGCCGAAGACGCGCGCTCCATCGCCTCGGTGAGGGTCTTGTGTCCTGGCGCCATGCCCAGCTCCAGCGCGAGCTGGCGCAGGGCACCGGAGACCATGCGCACCTCGCCGCGCCCGTCGATCGGGCGCTGCCAGCCGCGAAAGTCGGCGCGATGAGACAGTGTGGCGGCCGCCTGCTCGGCAGCGCGCATGATGCCCGAGGCGCTGTGCACCGCCGGCCAGACCGTTCCCACACCTGCGGTGGCATTGGCCACCAGCTTGAGCTCGGGCGCCCACACCGACAGCACCGCCTTGTCGGCTTTCAGCGTGCCGTCGCCGATCAACAGGCCGATCAGATAGCCCTGGGCCTCGGTGTGCGGTCCGTCCCATCCAAGCAAGGCTCGGTGGTTGTTCAGCACCAGTTCATCGCCGGGCGCCAGCTCGCGGGCGGGCACCCATTCGGATTCGAGCGCGTAACGCGTCTTGCGACGTACGCGCCGCACGCGGTGATCCGCCGTCAACCGCAGGCCATGTCCCTCACGGGTCTGCAGGCGAAAGACCGGCTTGCGGCCGGTCGCGAAAAATCCGTCTGACTCGCAAGCGTAGGCCCGCCCATCGACCACCGCGCTGAAGCGCCGACCGATCAGGGCGCCGACCTGTTGCGCGCCGTCCGTCGTCATGACCCAGGTGTCGGCGGTGACGCAAGGATTCGTGCTCGCAATCGTCTCGCAGTACGCGAGGTTGTTGTCGCGGTTGATCGGGTCGAGGAACAGCACGCCCGGCTCGGCGT
>DASXQQ010000427.1:0-12094 GCA_036507085.1 Piscinibacter sp.
ACGCCGAGCCGGGCGTGCTGTTCCTCGACCCGATCAACCGCGACAACAACCTCGCGTACTGCGAGACGATTGCGAGCACGAATCCTTGCGTCACCGCCGACACCTGGGTCATGACGACGGACGGCGCGCAACAGGTCGGCGACTTGATCGGTCGGCGCTTCAGCGCGTTTCGCCTGCAGACCCGTGAGGGACATGGCCTGCTGCTGACGGCGGATCACCGAGTGCGGCGCGTAGGTCGCAAGACGCGTTACGCGATCGAATCGGAAATGGTCCAGCGTGGGGTCTCCGCCGATGACCAAGACTAGGGCAAACGAGTACGTGCTGATGCGCAGCCGGGCTGCGTAGTCGTGACGGTGTCGCATCGGACGCCTTTTGCTGACACTTCACGAAGACGCGGCGACAAGGCCCCCGAGCCTTCGTCTTGTGGTTTCGACAATCAAGGAGATCGACATGAAAGTGATGCGTTTGATCCTGGCCGCTGTTGCGAGCATCGGCCTGATGGCGTCGGTCTTCGCCCAGGAGACCGGCACGAAGGACGAAGCCAAGGTGATGGTCGATGCCGCCGTCGAGCATGTGAAGAAAGTCGGACCCGAGAAGGCCTTCAAGGACTTCAGTACCGATGCGGCCTGGAAGAAGAAGGACCTCTATGTCATGGCTTATGACAACAAGGGTGTCTGCGTCGCTCACGGCGCCAACGAGAAGCTGATCGGCCGCAACCTGTCCGATCTCAAGGACCCGAACGGCGTCATGGTGGTCGCCGAGCTGACGAAGGTGGCGACGAACAAGGGCCAGGGCTGGGTCGACTATTCGTGGCCGCATCCGCAGACCAAGAAGCTGGAAGACAAGTCGACCTACGTTCGCAAGCTCCAGAACTACGAAGGCTGGGTCGGAGTCGGTATCTACCGCTGAAACACGACTCGGCCGAGATCGGGCGGCGCGTCGGAATCGAGGCTTGCAATGCAGCTGCTCAGGAATGCCAGTATCGGAACCAAGGTCGCGCTGGCACCGGTGTTCGCCATCGTGTGCCTGGTCGTCGTCGCCGCGGTCGGCCTGTGGGGCAGCCTGAGCGGGACGCGATCGCTCAACGAAATCAACCAGTCGCGCATTCCGGGCCTCGCCCTCGCGGCCGACATGGAACGGCGCATCGCGGCCATCAACGGCGGCGTCAACCAGAGCCTGGTCTGGGAAGGCGCGGGGGTCAAGGCCGCGACGATCGCGGCGCTGGACAAGCAGATCGCCGCCGACTTCAAGGAGCTCGCGGCCTTCATTGATGCGCAGCAGGCCAACCCCGCCTGGACCGACGCCGACAAGACCACGCTCGAGCGCATCGCGGCGGAGTTCGCGAAGTTCCGATCGGCCGCCGGCGACACGCTGGACATCAAGTCGACCGGCCTGGGCGCCGCGTCGGGTTTCATCACGCGCGGCGAGTCGAGCTATCGCCAGCTGCACCGCCTGATCGACGAGTTGGTCAAGGGCCAGCAGAGTCTGACCCGAGCGGTGGTCACCGACGCCGAGGCCGGCGCCGCGCGCAACCAGGTGATCACGGCGATCGCCGTGCTGGTCGCCATCGCGCTGTCGAGCGCGGCCACATGGTGGTGCTGGCGGCTGATCGTCGGCCCGCTGGTTCGGGCGTCCGAAATCGCGTCGCGGGTCGCCAAGGGCGACCTGCAAACGCCCCGCATGGCAATCGCGCGCGACGAGACCGGCAAGGTGCTGTCGGCGCTGTGCGAGGTGACGGCGTCGTTGAACCACATCCTCAAGGACATCAAGGCAGCGGCAGGCGACATCGACGCCGTCTCCGAAGAGATAGCCAGCGGCAACAGGAACCTCTCGGTACGAACCGAGCAGGCCAGTTCGGCACTCGCCCAGACGGCCGCGTCGCTCGAACAATTGACCGCGTCGGTGCAGCTCAGTGCCGGCAATGCCAAGGAAGCCGACAGCCTCGCCAAGCAGGCCGCCAGCTTCGCCCGCGACGGCGGTTCCGTCGTCGGCGATGCGGTGCAAAGCATGGAAGAGATCAGCACCCAGTCCAAGCGCATCAGCGAGATCGTCGGCGTCATCGACGGCATCGCGTTCCAGACCGACATCCTCGCGCTGAACGCCGCCGTCGAAGCCGCCCGTGCCGGCGAGCTCGGCCGCGGGTTCGCAGTGGTCGCCGGCGAGGTCCGCACGCTGGCCCAGCGCAGCGCCACGGCGGCCAGGGAGATCGGCGACCTGATCGGCAGCTCGGTGTCGCAGATCCACAGCGGCGCCGACAAGGTGCGCACCGCAGGCGGCTCGATGCGGCGCATCGTCGAATCCATCGAGCGGGTGTCGGTGGTCGTCAAGGAGATCTCGAACGCGAGCGCAGAGCAGGCCGCCGGCATCCAGCAGATCAACCTCGCGGTGGCAGAGATGGACCGAACGACCCAGCAGAACGCGTCGATGGTGCAGGAAGCGAGCGCCACGGCCAGGGCGCTGAAAGAGCAGAGCCATCGGCTGGTGACGACGATCTCGGTCTTCCGCACCAGCGAAGAAGAATGGGGCCACGGGATCGCAGATGCATCGACCTATTTCTCTCGGAGACACCCATGAACCCGTTCAAGACGATTGCATTGCCGGCCATTGCATCCGTGGTGCTGCTTGCAGGCGGGGCATTCGCGCAGCCGATCCGCATCGGCCTGATCGGTCCGTTCTCGGGCGGCTCGGGCGATTTCGGCAACAGCGCGCGCTTCGGCGCCGAGCTGGCGGTCAAGGAGATCAACGAGGTCGGCGGCTACATGAGCCGCCCGTTCGAGCTGGTCGTGCGCGACGACAAGGCCAACCCCGATGTCGGCCTGAAGGCTGCGCAAGAGCTCGTGCTCGACGAGAAGGTGAACTTCACGATCGGGTTCTGCAATACCGGCGTCGCGATGAAGGCGCTCGACGTGTTCCAGAAGAACAAGCACCTGCTGATGGTGCCTTGCTCGCAGGGCACGGCCCTGACCACCCAATACCCGCCGCAGCAAAGCTACATCTTTCGCGTCGCGCCGCCGGACGTGAGCAACGCGAAGTTCCTGATCGCCGAGATCATCGACCGGCGCAAGCTCGCCCGCGTCGCGATCTTTGCCGACCAGACGGGCTACGGCGAGGGTGGCCTGAAAGACCTGAGCGCCGAGCTTGCCAAGCGCGGCTTGACGCCCGCCTACGTGGCACGCTTTCCGCTCGGCATCGCGAGCCTCACCGAGCAGATGCGGACCGCCAAGCAAGCGCGTGTCGAGGCGATCGTCGCCTACACGGTCGGCCCGGAGCAGGCTGCCGCCGTCAAGAGCCGGGTCGAGGCGGGCGTCTCGGCGCCGTTCTTCGCACCCTGGCCGCTATCGTTCCGAAGCGTGCTGGAGAACGCCGGACCTTCGGCACTCGAAGGGACGATGATGGTGCAGACCATCGTTCACGACACGCTCAACGAGCGCCGCGCATCGTTCCTCGCGCGCTACTACAAACACGCCGGCGAAAAGCGCATCGGCTCGCTGATGGCGGCGGCGCAGTCGTACGACGCGGTTCACATCATGCTTCGGGCGCTGTTCGTGACCAAGGGCAACACCTCGGCCGATGCGCTGAAGCACGCACTCGAGAACTTCGAGCGGCCCTATCAGGGCGTGATCACCACCTACAACCAGCCGTTCAGCAACACCGACCACGAGGCCTTCAGCCCGAACATGCTGTTCCTCGGCGTCTGGAGGGAGGGGCAGATCGAGTACTACTACCCCGAAGACGCCAAGCGCGCCAGCTACATCCGGCGCAAGCAGGACGTGTGAGATCGGTGCGACGCTCTAAAGGCTCGTCCAGCCGTTCGTCACGGCAATCTTCAGCAGCGCGCTGGCCGAATCCACGCCGAGCTTGCGGCGCAGGCTCAGGCGGTGCGTCTCCACCGTGCGCACGCTGATGCCGAGCTGGCGCGCGACCAGCTTGTTGCTTCGGCCGTGCGCAAGCAGCAGCAGGATCTCATGCTCGCGGGTGGTCAGCTGCGGGCCGCTGCCGCTGCCGAGAACGGCCATGCTCGCGAGTTGCCCGGTGAAGTAGCTGCCACCCGCCCAGACCGCATCGATGGCCGCGACGATCTCTGCGGTCGGAGACTCCTTCAGCACATAGCCGCGCGCGCCCGCGCGGATGGCGCTCAGGACGTACTCCTTGTTGTCGTACATGCTGAGCATCAAGACCTTGATCGATGGATGCCGCTCGCGCAAGGCCGCGGCGAGCTGGATCCCGTTCATCTCCCGCATTCCCACGTCGACCAGCATCAGGTCCAGCGCGTCGGCGCCCGCCAGCGCCAGGGCTTCGGCACCACTGGCGGCTTCGCCGACGACATGCAGGTAGGGCACCATCGACAAGCGGGTTCGCAGCCCTTCGCGGACCAGCGGGTGGTCGTCGACGATGGCCAGCCGCACGCGGGCGTCACGTTCATCCATAAGTCCTCCGCCATTCCTGGACCGTCAAGGGAAACACCGCCGTCACGCAGGTACAGCCCGGCTCCGAGCGGATGCGAAACACACCGCCGTTGCGCTCGACACGTTCGCGCATGTTCGACAGCCCGATGCCGCGGTCCTTGCTCAGCTCGAAGCGCTGCACATCGAAGCCGCAGCCGTCGTCGGTGATGCGCAAGGCGATCTGATCGCTCTTCCTTTCGAGGTGGATGTCGATCCGCCTCGCCTGCGCATGCTGGGCGACGTTGCGCAAAGCCTCCTGGGTGACGCGGAACAGGTCCACCGACTGCGGCTCGGGCAGCGGTTCATCGACCGCGTGCGCCACGACGTTGACCTTCAGGCCGGTTCGCGCGGCCAGCTCGTTGCCGATCTGCTCGAGTGCCGACGGCAGCCCCAGATCGTCCAGCAGCGCCGGACGCAGCTTGTGCGAGATCTGCCGCACCTCCGTGATGGCCTGCGACAGCGCGGCGATCTCCTTGTCGATGCTGGTCACCGGTTGGCCCGCCGGGTGCGCCAGGCGGTGGGCCGCCACCTCGAACTGGTACTTGATCGAAACGAGCAACTGGCACACGTGATCGTGCAGTTCGCGCGACACGCGCGCGCGCTCTTCCTCCTGGGAGCTGACGACGCGGTGGGCCAGGGCCTTGAGCTTGCGGTCGGCCAGCCGCTGTTCCGTGATGTTCAGTGCCAGGCCGCCGCTGAAGACGACGATCAGCGCGAGCACGGCGACCGCGGCCAGCCCGAGAAGCGTTTGCCGCACGCTGTCGACCAGGTTGCCGCGCATGCGCGCGGCCGCCGCGTCCACGTCGTCAAGGTAGATGCCGGTGCCCAGCATCCAGCCCCAGCGCGGCAGCATCACCGCATAGCCGAGCTTCGGCGTCGTCTTCGCGGTCGAGGGCTTGACCCAGATGTAGCGCTGGAAGCCACCCCCTTCGGATGCGCGCGCAATGAGCTCGCGGATGACATAGACGCCGGCCTCGTCGCGCAGGTTCCACAGGTCCTGCCCCACCAGCTCGCGCTGCCGCGGATGAACCAGGTTGCGTCCCTTCGTGTCGTACAGAAAGAAGTAGCCGTCCTTGCCGAAGTTCATGCCGTCGAGGATCGCCTTGGCTTCCTCCTTTGCGGCGGCATCGTCGCGGCCCGCGCCGTACAGATGTTCGATCGAGGTGAGCGCGAGCGCGACGTAGTTCTTCAGCTCTTCACGCTTGCCGCTCAGCAGGATCTCTTCAAGAGCCTGGTCCTGCTGTTTCTCGAGCCGCTGCGTCTCCATCACCAACAGCGCGCCGATGGCCAGCAAGGCCAGCAGCAACGGTGCAAGCGCGAGGAGGACGACTTTGGACTTGAGATTCATGCTTGTCTCACCCGGATCGTTGCGCTCGTGCCAGACGGGCGAAAGCCCGACTTCCCGTACGCAGAAATACGCGGTCCGCGGCCGCCCTCTCCGACTGCGAGTCACGGCTCGTGTTTACCCCCATGCACAACTACGCAGAGGCGGCACGCAGTGATGCGAATTCACGCCGCGGCGTGCCGCGCCGATCATTCGTCCGCCCTGGCCGAGCCCATGCACGGCCCCCACTTCCGCCGCACCGGCACATGGAGAAAAGATGCCCCGATTCGTCAAGACCCTCAGCACCGTCGCTCTCGTCGCCGCCGCCGCTTTCGCAGGCGCGGCCGAGCCCATCAAGATCGGCGTGGCCGGTCCCTTCACGGGTGGTTCGTCGTCGATGGGCGTCAGCATGCGCGACGGCGTGCGCCTGGCCGCCGAAGAAATCAACAAGGCGGGCGGCGTGCTGGGCCGTCAGCTCGTGCTCGTCGAGCGCGACGATGAGGCGAAGAACGAGCGCGGCGTGCAGATCGCCCAGGAGATGATCAACAAGGACCGTGTCGTCGCCACCGTCGGCTACATCAACACCGGCGTGGCGCTGGCCTCGCAGCGCTTCTACCAGGACGCCAAGATCCCGGTCATCAACAACGTCGCCACCGGTTCGGTGATCACGCACCAGTTCGATGATCAGAGCGAGAACTACATCTTCCGCAACTCGGCACACGACCGCATCCAGGCGCCGATGATCGTGGAAGAAGCGGTGGCCCGTCGC
The DNA here is from genome assembly GCA_036507085.1 of Piscinibacter sp. Lineage (GTDB taxonomy): Bacteria > Pseudomonadota > Gammaproteobacteria > Burkholderiales > Burkholderiaceae_C > Albitalea. Next base: position 6,539 of record DASXQQ010000427.1, read on the forward strand.
GGCTTCAGGAAGCTCGCGATCCTCGCCGACTCCACCAACTACGGCCAGCTCGGCCGCGAGGATCTCGAGAAGGCTCTCGCGCTCAAGGGCCTGAAGCCCGTTGCGGTCGAGAAGTTCAACATCAAGGACGTCGACATGACGGCCCAGTTGCTGAAGGCCAAGGAAGCCGGCGCCGAAGCCGTGCTCACCTACGGCATCGGGCCCGAGCTGGCGCAGATCGCCAACGGCATGACCAAGCTCGGCTGGAAGGTGCCGATGATCGGCAGCTGGACGCTGTCGATGGCGAACTACATCGACAACGCCGGCCCCGGCGGCGAGGGCGCGCGCATGCCGCAGACCTTCATCCAGGAACCGACGACGCCCAAGCGCCAGTCGTTCATCGTCAACTACCTGCGCAGCTTCAAGCCGAAGAACAGCCGCATCGATTCGCCGGTGTCCGCCGCGCAAGGCTACGACTCCATCTACCTGCTGGCCGCGGCGCTCAAGCAGGCCAATTCGACCGAGGGGCCCAAGGTCCGCGCCGCGCTCGAGGACCTGAAGGCGCCCGTCGAAGGCGTGGTCACCACCTACACCAAGCCCTTCAGCAAGACCGACCACGACGCGATCACCGCCAACATGCCGGTGATGGGCGAGGTGAAGGGGCAGCGTGTCGTCTACGCCTACGAAGCCGACTTCAAGAGGGCTGCCGAAGTGCGGCTGAAGAACGTCAGCGCCAAGGCCGAAGCCACGAAGTGATGCCATGCAAGTCCTGACCCAACTGGCGTTCAGCGGCATCGCGCTGGGCATGATCTACGCGGTGATCGCGTTCGGCTACCAGCTCACCTTCGCGACCTCCGACACGCTCAATTTCGGACAGGGCGAGGCACTGGCGCTGGGCGCGCTGGTCGGTCTGACGCTGGTGGGGCTGGGCGTCAACTACTGGCTGATGGTTCCCATCGTCTGCGGCTTCGGCGCGCTCCAGGGCGCGCTGGTCGAGCGCATCGGCGTGCGTCCGGCGATCAAGATCAAGTCGGAATTCGGCTGGATCATGTCGACGATTGCGCTCGGGATCATCTTCAAGAACGTGGCCGAAAACGTCTGGGGCCGCGACGATCTCAAGTTCCCCTCGCCGCTGCCCGAGTCGCCGCTGCACCTGCTGGGCGCGAACGTGCTGCCGATGGAGATCCTGGTCGTGGCCGGGGCGCTGCTGATGATGTTCGCGGTGGAGCTCTTCAATCGCCGATCGATCTACGGCAAGGCGGTGGTCGCCACCTTCAACGACCGCGATGCCGCCAAGCTGGTGGGCATCAACACCGGGGTGGTGATCACGTTCTCGTATGCGCTGTCGTCGATGACGGCGTCGTTCGCGGGCGTGCTGATCGCGCCGCTGACGCTGACCGGCGCGACGATGGGCGCGGTGCTCGGCCTGAAGGCCTTCGCCGTCGCGATCATCGGCGGGCTCACCAGCGGCATGGGCATCGTCGTCGGCGGGCTGATCCTCGGCGTCGCCGAAACGACGACCGGCTACTACCTGTCGACCGGCTACAAGGATGTGCCCGGCCTGGTGCTGCTGCTGATCGTCTTGGCGCTGCGCCCGGCCGGCCTGTTCGGCAAGACCGCCATCAAGAAAGTCTGAGCATGAAACGCTCTCATCTTCTCCTGGCCGTGTCGGCCGTCGCCGCAGTGGCCTTGTTCCCCGTCGCGCTGCACAACCCGTACTACATCCACCTGGTCGAGACCATCATGATCTATGCGATCGTGCTGTTCGGTCTCGACATCGTGGTCGGCTACACCGGCCAGGTGTCGCTCGGACACGCCGGCCTGTTCGGCATCGGCGCCTACGCCGCCGGCGTGCTGGTGTTCAAGCTGGCCGCGCCGCTGTGGGTCACGCTGCCTGCGGCGGTGGCGGTCACGGCCGGGTTCGGCGCGCTGCTGGCACTGCCGGCATTGCGCGTGATGGGGCCGTACCTGGCGATGGTGACATTGGCGTTCGGAACCATCATCCAGATCCTCATCAACGAGATGACGTTCCTCACCGAAGGCCCGCTCGGCATCAAGCTCGCGAAGCCGGCGCTGTTCGGCCTGCAGCTCGACGAGCGCGGCTTCTACTGGCTGGTCCTCGCGGTGCTGGTGGTGTCGCTGGTGTTCGTGCACCGGGTGCTGCGCTCGCACCTCGGCCGCGCCTTCGAGGCCCTGCGGGGCAGCCCCATCGCGTCCGACTGCATGGGCGTCTCGGTATACCGCTACAAGGTCTACGCGTTCGTGATCAGCGCCGGCCTCGCCGGCCTGGCGGGCGGCCTGTACGCGTACTCCGAACAGTACATCTCGCCCAACACCTACAACTTCGAGCTGACCGTGTTGTTCCTGCTGGCCATCATCATGGGCGGGCGCAAGACTCGTTCCGGCGCGCTGCTGGGCGCGGCCATCATCGTGCTGCTGCCCAAGCTGCTCGACGACATCGAGCTCTTCAGGCAGGTGTCGGTCTTCGTCGCGCTGGCCGTGGCGATCGGTGCCGCGCTGATGATTCGGCGCGGCAAGGCGACGCTGCGCTCGGCGACGGTGCCCGTCATCGGCAGCGCGGCGCTGTCCGGCCTGTCGTTCACGCTCTCGACGATGACCGACTGGCGCTTGTCGATCTTCGGTGTGATCACGCTGTTCGTCGTCTACTACCTGCAGGACGGCGTGGTCGGATTCGTCCGCAACGCATTCGGCCTGCAGGCACGGCATGCCGAAGACGAGGTCCCCGAAGGGCGGCCGCTGCCCGTGGTCAAAGACGCACTCACAACCGCTGAACGAGGGTTCGGCGACATGCTCAAGGCTGAAGGCGTGCTGATGCAGTTCGGCGGCCTGAAGGCCTTGAACGAGGTCGACCTCGAGATCAAGCGCTACACGATCCACGGCCTGATCGGCCCCAACGGATCGGGCAAGAGCACGATGATGAACGTGCTGACCGGCATCTATGTGCCGACCGCCGGAGCGGTGTCTTTCGACGGCGGGGTCATCACCGGCTGCACACCGTCGGAGATCGCTCTGGCCGGCATTGCGAGAACCTTCCAGAACGTGCAGTTGTTCGGCGAGATGACGGCGCTGCAAAACGTGATGGTCGGCCTGCACCACAGTTTTGGCAGTCATCTGCTCGATGTGGCGTTTCACACGCCGCGCTACAGGCGCGAAGACGCCCATGGGGTGGCTCGCGCACTGGGCCTGCTCCGGTTCGTGGGGCTTGCCGACCTGGCCCACGAAGAGGCGCGCAACCTGCCCTACGGCAAGCAGCGCCTGCTGGAGATCGCCCGGGCGATGGCCCTGGACCCCAAGCTGCTGCTGCTGGACGAACCCGCGGCCGGCCTGACAGCGCCGGACATCAAGGAGCTGGTGAGCATCATCCGAAAGATCCGCGACCACGGCGTGACGGTGATCCTGATCGAGCATCACATGGACGTCGTCATGAGCATGTGCGACACCGTCTCGGTGCTCGACTTCGGCCAGAAGATCGCCGAGGGGCGGCCTGCCGCGGTGCAGCGCGACGAGAAGGTCGTCGAAGCCTATCTCGGCGGAAAGGCCGCTTGAGTCAACGGGGGAAGCAATGCTGAAGATCGAAAGACTCTCTGCCGGCTATGGCAAGGTCGAAGTCCTGCACGGCATCACGATCGCGGTGCCCAAGGGCAAGGTGGTGACCTTGATCGGATCGAATGGCGCCGGCAAGACGACGACGATGCGTGCCGTGTCGGGGATGATTCCAACAACCGCGGGTGACATCACCTTGAACGGCAAGCGCATCGCCGGCCTCGAGTCGTATCGCATCGCCAAGCTCGGCCTGGCGCATTCGCCCGAAGGCCGGCGGGTGTTCGCCACGATGACGGTGCACGACAACCTGTTGCTCGGGGCCTTCCCCCGCATGACCCGGGCCCGGCCCCGGGGCAACGTCGCGAGCGATCTCGAACGAGCGATGGAGTTGTTCCCGCGGCTCAAGGAGCGTCGCAGCCAGCTCGCGGGCACCTTGTCGGGTGGCGAGCAGCAGATGCTGGCCATGGCCAGGGCGACCATGCTGAACCCCGAGGTGATCCTGCTCGACGAGCCCTCGATGGGGCTGGCGCCGATCCTGGTCGACGAGGTCTTCAAGATCATCGCTCGCCTGAAGCACGAGGGAGTCACGATGCTGCTGGTCGAGCAGTTCGCGGCAGCGGCGCTCGAGGTGGCGGACTACGGCTACGTGCTGGAGAACGGTCGCATCGCCGTTGAAGGCCCTGCACAGAAGTTGCGCAACGATCCCGCCGTCAAGGCGGCTTACCTGGGCGGGGTGCACTGAGACCCGACATGGGCAAGCGGGCCGAATGCGGTTTCACTTCATGGATCGCGTAGTAGCGAGCCTCATGATGTGCGACCGCGGCCTTGCGGCCACCGCGTGTGCCGACATGGCGACAGCGTTCAACGAGGTGAACCGGCGCCTGGGTGCCGAGGTGTCCCGCCGCCAGGCGGTCGAGGCCGAATTACGGGCCCATCGTGATCGTCTCGAAGAGACGGTGGCGCGGCGCACCGCTGAACTGCAGGCTGCCAAGGAACAGGCCGATGCGGCCAACCGGGCCAAGAGCCGCTGTCTCGCCAACATGAGCCACGAGCTGCGCACGCCACTGAATGCCGTGCTCGGCTATGCGCAGCTTCTCCAGCGCGAACCCGGCTTGAACGAGCTCCAGCAGCGCGGCCTGAACCACATTCAGCACAGCGGTGAACACCTGCTGGCCCTGGTCAACGACCTCCTCGACCTGGCCAAGATCGAAGCCGGCAAATTCGAGCTGCACCCCGGACCGGTCGCGCTTGCCGACCTGTTGCGCTTCGTCGAGGAAGCGATTCGCGTGAAAGCCGACGAGAAGGGGCTCGAGTTCTGCTGCGTATACGCGGCCGCCTTGCCGCACGCGGTACATGCCGACGGGATGCGGTTGCGCCAGGTTCTGCTCAATCTGCTGAGCAACGCCGTCAAGTTCACCGACCAAGGCCGGGTCGTTCTCAAGGTCACGCCGCTCGCGCGCAGCACGACGCATGCGAGCTTGCGATGGGAGGTCGTCGACAGTGGCATCGGTGTCGCGGCGGATCAGCTGGAGGCGATCTTTCATGCCTTCGAACAAGCTGGATCGCGGCAGCGGTGCGCGAGCGGAACCGGGCTCGGCCTGCCGATCAGCCGACAGCTGGTGCGCCTGATGGGCGGCGACATCCACGTCGAAAGCGAGTCGGGAGTCGGTAGCAGGTTTTGGTTCGACTTGCCGGCGCCCTTGCTCGCCGGTTGACCCCGGCGCCGGCATTGATCCTCCCCACCGCCAGCACGCCTGTTCGCTCGCGGCGTAAGCTGCATCCTCTCAATCGGTATCGAGGATGTGCCGATGCAAGGCGTCGACAAACCCGCGGCACGCAGCGCCGCCACCCTGCCCGCCCAAGCGATCAGCGAAGAGGTGCTGCTGGAAAAGTACGCCAAGGATGGCGAGCGTTCGATCGAGGCGGTGCATCGCCGCGTCGCCCGCGCCTTGGCGCAGGTCGAGCCGCCCGAGCAGCGCGCGCTGTGGGAGGAGCGCTTCGCCGACGCGCTGC
>DASXQQ010000428.1:0-3683 GCA_036507085.1 Piscinibacter sp.
GAGCGCCGTCAGGCGCGTCGTGCGGCCGTTGGCCAGGTTGCGCATCTCGTACATCTGCGGCCGCCAGTAGTTGCCCACGTGCGCGAGCTTGCGCACGTCGAGCCGCTTGGCGGGGGCGCCCGACTTGTCGAGGTAGTCCACGCGAACAGGGTACATCGACTGCTTCTCGATCCAGTAGATCTTTTTGCCGTAGCCCGAAGCGTCCTTCTCCGCGGCATCGCTCGCCACCGCCGAGACGACGAAGCAGCGCTGCTGTTCGCCGCAGGGCTCATCTTCCTTGTCGAGCTGGAAGGTGTAGGCGCTCGTCTTGTAGTCCTCGAAGTCCTCGTGGGTGAACTCCGTTCCCATGAACCAGTTGGACTTCTCCGCGCCGGCGATGCGCCGGATGCGGCGGGTGGCCGGCAGGTACATCCAGATGTCGTTGACCGGTTTGCCCGCGTCGACGATCAAGAGTCCGGTGCCCTGGACGACCGGCGGCGCCGTGAACTTGAACAGCGTCGACTCGGAGCCGTCGGCCTTCTTGTAGTACAGCTCGATGTCGCGCGACTGCGTGACCCGACCGCCGGCGTCGAGCAGGTCCATCTTGTAGAGCGTCTTCTCGGTGCTGCTCTTGATGCGCCGCTCCGATTCCTTGATCACGCTGGTGCCGTCGGCCGCCATCAGCGCCGGCGATGCGGCCGCCATCGTCGCGAACAGCGCGGCCGCGAAAATTGCCTTGAACTTCATCCGAATGCCCTCCTGCGCAGCGTCGGCACCATGCCGGCGCGCACGATTGCTCTGAACGGCGGGATGGCCGTGAGCGGGAAAAACAGCAACGCCGGCAGCAGCACGACGAGCAGGTCGCGCGCGGTCACCGTGGTGTCCACCTGGAACCAAGCCTGGCTGAGCACGCCGTTGAGCGTATGCGAAATGAAGATGCCGGCACCGACCGCGACCACCGTGCCGACGGCGCCGATGACAGCCACCTCGAGCATGATCATCTTCAGCACCGTGCGGTCGGCAAAGCCGATCGTGCGCAGCGTCGAATACTCGGCCAGCCGGCGCAGCACGCCGTAGGCCGTGGTGGAAAACAGGAACAGCACGGCGACCACCAGGCTGAAGCCAAAGGCCAGGTACACGATCCCGGCGATCTCCTGCAGGTGGTCGACGAACTCCTTGACCAGGTGGTTCTTCGACGTGACCCGGCCGACGCGGTCCATCCGGTAGAGCGTGTCGGGCGCGAGCTGGGCCTGGGTCTTCAGGAACGCGCCGGTGACCTGGTCGGCCATGTCGAACCATTCCTGCGCGTCGGCCAGCGGCGCATACGATTCGCCGGGCAGCACGCCGGAGAAAACCCCGACCAGCCGGGCCTGCCAGACCTTGTCGCGGGCCTCGACCGAAACATCGTCGCCGACGTTCAGGCCCAGCGTCGTTGCCGTCTTGCGCTCCAGCACGATGGCGTTGCGGTCGCCCGAGCGAAGCGCCCGGCCGGCGACCATGCGCAGCTCGCGCACCCGGCTGGCAGGCTCGATGCCGAGCAGGAACGAGGGCTCGACCTTGCCGCCATGCTGGACCTTGATCGCCCCGCGCAGATACGGGTCGGTGCGGGAGACGCCCGCAGTCGCCTTGAGGTCGGCCAGCTCGTCGGTCCAGACGGGGGCCAGGAAGTCGACCGCCACGTCCCAGTCGTCCGCGGAGAAGCGCTTGACGATGCTCTGCTCGAACGAGGTGAGCGAGACGAAGTAGGACAGCGACGCGCCGAGCGACAGCGCGACCGCCGCCACCGACATCAGCGCCAGCCCCTTGCCGCGCTGCAGGTTGCGCACCGCGTAGCGCCACGCCACGGACTGGCTGAGCCGGCCCAGTCGGCGGCTCACCTGGGCCGTGACCGTGCCCGCATCCTCGGTATTGCCTCGCACCGCCTCGCGCGGCGTCATGCGCAGGATGCCGCGCAGCGGGATCAGCGTTGCGACGGTCAGGATGAGCAGCAGGCCGACGTAGCCCTGGATGACCGGTCCCGCCCGCAGCGACAAGGTCGGCGGCGGCAAACCCAGCGCGTGCGCGTAGTCGGTGCCGAACCCGTAGAGCATCACGAAGCTGAGCAAGGTCCCGGAGATGAGCGCGATCACCGCGATCAGCAGCGCCGGCACCGCGAACGACAGCACGATGTCGCGGGTGCGGTAGCCGAGGGACATCATCACGCCGATCTCGGCCTTCTTCTCGGTGATCCACTGGACCATCAGGAACACGGTGATGACCAGCGCCGTGATGACGAAGATCAGCACGATGGCCGGCACGAAGATCTTGAAGGCCCCGAGGTCCAGCTCGAGGTAGAGGTGGCCGAACTGGCGCTTCAGCGGCAGGCTCTCGTCGACGGTGACCTTCTTGCCCAGGGCCTTCAGCGTCGCTTGCTCCACCGCACGGTGATCGGCGCCGTCCTGGATGTCGACCAGCAGGCTGTTGACCAGTTGATAGCCGAGGCGCGGCTGCACCAGCGAGTACGGCACGAAGACGACGCCCAGAGAGCCCTTGCTCGGCAGGAAGAAGTTCGGGTTGGCGCTGTCGATCAGGAACTCCGGCGACATCGCGATCCCACGCACCGACAGGTCGTAGTGATCCTTGCCGATGTTGAGGCGGAAGGTGTCGCCCACCTTGTAGCCGTGGTGCGCTGCCATCGAGCGCTCGATCACCACCTCGGTCGGATGCGCCGGATCGACGTTCTGGCCTTCCTCGATGCGCAGCCGGTTGACGGTGGGCGCGTTCTCGGTGGCCATCATCACCGCGTACAACTTCGATCCCGACTTGACGTCGATGTTGCCGGGCAGCACCAGCCGCCGCTCCACCGACGCCACACCGGCGATGCCCGCCAGCTTCGGGATGTTGACCGTGTCCTCGGGAACGATGCGAAGCTCGAGGTCCGCGACGTTGAGTTCCCGGTACCACTCGGCGCGCGAGTCGAACAGGCTGTCGATCGCGCTGTAGACGCCGACGAACATGGCCAGCGCACTGCCCATGATCAGCCCGGCAGCGAAGAGTCGCCCCTTCATCTTCCAGGCGGCGCGGCGCATGGCCGCGAAGAGTTGGCGGGCCATCATGCTGCGAGCCCTCGAACCGAGGTGATGGGCACGGGCTGGTGCTCTTCGAGGCGGCCGTTGCGCAGCACCAAGGTGCGGTCGGTGTGCTCGCCGATGGACGGGTTGTGCGTGACGATGATCAGCGCGCTGGCGAACTGCTTGGCCTGGTCGAGCAGCAACTGGGTGGTGCTCGCTGCGGTCTTCGGATCGAGGTTGCCGGTGGGCTCGTCCGCGAGCACCAGCGCGGGCCGCTTGACCAGCGCCCGGGCGATCGCCACGCGCTGCTGTTCGCCGCCGGACAGTTGCTCGGGGAAACGGTCGGCCTTGTCGCTCAGGCCCAGCGCAGCGAGGATCTCGCGCGACGCCTTCTCGCCTTCCTTCGCGGGCTTGCCGGCAGCTTCCCACCCGGTCATCACGTTCTCGGCCGCTGTCAGCGTGGGGATCAGGTTGTAGAACTGAAAGATGAAGCCGACCTTCTCGCGCCGATAGCGGGCGAGACCCGCCGCGTCCAGTGTCGCGATGTCCAGCCCTTCGATCGACACCTGGCCTTTGTCGGCCGGGTCGATGCCGCTCAGGATGTTGAGCAAGGTGGACTTGCCGGTTCCGGAGACACCGAGGATGGCCACCGAC
>DASXQQ010000429.1:0-24882 GCA_036507085.1 Piscinibacter sp.
AGCAGCATCTGCACCGCACGCAAATCCGCCCCATGGTTGAGCAAGTGGGTCGCGAACGCATGGCGCAAGGTGTGCGGCGACAGCGGCACCGCCACGCCCGCTCGCACTGCGTGCTGCTTGATCAGCTTCCAGAACATCTGGCGCGACATCGCGCCGCCGCGCGCGGTGACGAATAGCGCATCGCTCGCCTGGCCGTGCAGGATGGTCGCGCGCGCCTCGGCCAGGTAGCGCCGCAGCCAACCATGCGCCTCTTCGCCGAAGGGCACGAGCCGCTCCTTCGCCCCCTTGCCGGTGACGCGCAGCGCGCCTTCGGCCAGGCTCAGGTGCACCGTCTTCATGCCGACGAGCTCGCTAACGCGCAGCCCGCTCGCGTACATCAGCTCAAGCATCGCGCGGTCGCGCAGCCCGAGCGGCGATTCGACATCGGGGGCGGCGAGCAGCGCCTCGACCTGCGCTTCGCTCAGCGTCTTGGGCAGGCGCGGCGGCTGCTTCGCGCTCAGCAGCTTCAGCGTCGGGTCGGCGCCGAGCAGCCGCTCGCGCAAAGCCCAGCGGAAGTAGCGCTTGAACACCGTGAGACGGCGGTTGCTGCTGGCCGCCTTGCTGCCGGCATGGCGCGCCACGCCGTAGGCGAGCAGGTCGGATTCGGCGCTGTCGTTGAGCGAGCGGGCATGTGCCTGCGCGAGCCATTGGCTGTACAGCGTCAGATCGCGCCGGTAGGCCGCCAGCGTGTTGGCCGCGAGGCCGTCCTCGATCCACAACGCGTCGATGAAGCGGTCGATCGCGTCCTGGCTGGCTTGAAACGAAGGCGGTGGAGGCATAAAAAAGGGAGCCGCGAAGGCTCCCTCCAATTCTCGTCCTTCGACGGGCTCAGTCCAGTTTGAGCTTCTGCTTCTCGACGACCTGCTTGTAGACCTCGTATTCGGCCTTGATCTGGTTGGCGAATTGCTCCGGCGTGTTGGCCACGATCAGCGAGCCGGTGTCTTCGATGCGCTTCTTCACGTTCGGATCGTCCAGCGTCTTCTTCACCGCCGAGTAGATCTTGTCGACGATCTCCTTCGGCAAACCCTTGGGTCCGAGCACGCCGTAGTAGGCCATGCGGTTGACCGGCTCGAGGCCGACTTCCTTGAGCGTGGGCACGTTGGGCAATTGCGCCAGGCGGTTCGGCGCGGCGACAACGATCGGGATCAGCCGGCCGTCCTTGATGAAGGGCAGCGCCGAGGGCAGGTTGTCGAAGATGATCGGCACCTGGCCGGCCACCGCGTCGTTCAGCGCGGGACCGGCGCCGCGATAGGGGATGTGGGTGACGAAGGTACCCGACAGGTTCTTGAACAGCTCCATCTGCAGGTGGCCGATGCCGCCGGTGCCGGAGCTGCCGTAGCTGTACTTGCCCGGATGGGCCTTCAGCTCGGCGAGGAAGCCCTTGTAGTCCTTGGCCGGGAACGAGGGATGCACGGCGATGACATTCGGCGTCGCGGCGATGTTGATGATCGGGGTGAAATCGGTGATCGGGTTGTAGGGCAGCTTCGGGTTGATCGCCGGATTGGCGGCGGTGGTGGAGACCGTGGCCATGCCGAGCGAATAGCCGTCGGGCGCGGACTTGGCGATTTCGTTGGCGCCGATCGAGCCGCCGCCTCCTGCCTTGTTCTCGACGATCATTGTCTGACCCAGGGCCTGGCCGACCTTGTCGGACACCACCCGCGCCACGATGTCGGTGGTTCCACCGGGCGCGAAAGGCACCACCAGGCGCACCGGCTTGGTCGGATAGGCTTGCGCCCACGCGCCACCGGCGGCGGCGAGCGAAGCGGCGGCCATCGCCGCGATGAGGATCGGTCTGCGTTGCATAGAGTTCTCCTGGCTGCCTGACTGGAACGCGGATGGTGCCCATCCGGCCGACAACGCGCGATTGTGGGAACTACGAAGAGCCCGCCGCTCGCGACACCGGCGCGCCCTCCAGCGCCCACACGATGTGCTCGCGCACCAACGGGCTCGCCTGCGCGAGGCGCTCGCGCAACGCGTTCGCGATGCTCGGGTCGAAGCGAGCGCGCAGCGCGTTGCCCAGGCCCACCGCCAGGTTGCGCTGCCAGCGCTCGTAGCCGATGCGCCGGATCGCGCTGCCTTCGGTGTGGCGCAGAAAATCGTCTTCGCTCCACTGCCACAGCTGCGTGAGCGTCGCATCGTCCAGCCCTTCGCGCGGGTCGAAGTCGGGCAAGCCACTGCGCTTGGCGTACTTGTTCCACGGGCACACCAGCTGGCAGTCGTCGCAGCCGTAGATGCGGTTGCCGATCAACGGGCGCAGTTCGACCGGGATCGCTCCGTCGTGCTCGATCGTCAGGTAGGCGATGCAGCGCCGCGCGTCGAGCCGGTAGGGGGCAACGATGGCGCGCGTCGGGCACACGTCGATGCAGGCGCTGCAACTGCCGCAGTGGTTGTCGACCGCGGGTGTCAGCGGCAGCGGCAGGTCGACGTAGATCTCGCCGAGAAAGAACATCGAGCCGGCGTCGCGGTGCAGCGCCAGCGTGTGCTTGCCGCGCCAGCCGATGCCGCTGCGCGACGCCAGTTCGACCTCGAGCACCGGCGCCGAATCGGTGAACACGCGGTGGCCGAACGGACCCACCGCGTCGGCAAGCTGGTCGGCAAGCTTCTGCAGCCGCGAGCGCAACACCTTGTGATAGTCGCGACCGCGCGCGTAGATCGACACGCTGGCTTGCGAGGCCTCGCCGATGCGCTGCCATTCGATCGCCTGCCAGCCTTCGGGGGTGTGCTGCGGCAGGTAATCCATGCGCGCCGTGATGACGCGCACCGTGCCCGGCACGAGCTCGGCCGGGCGGGCACGCTTGATGCCATGCACGGCCATGTAGTCCATCGAGCCATGAAAACCGTTGTGCAGCCATTCGCGCAAGCCGGGCTCGGCGCTGGACAGATCGACGTCGGCCACGCCGATCTGGGAAAATCCCAGCGCGCTCGCCCACTCCCGCAGGCGCGCCAACAACGTGGTTTCGTCCAAGCCTTGAACAGCGGTCATTCGTCGATTCTAGAAACTCGCAGCCTCGTCTGGGCGGACGAGGCCGCTTGTGCCGCGAGCGCGGCGGCGATTGCATCGAAACCCGCGGTGCGCGAGGCCTTCATCGAGCTGCACGGCACCCTCGGCGCCGGCAAGACCACCTTCGTTCGCCACCTGCTGCATGCGCTGGGCGTGCGCGGTCGCGTCAAGAGCCCGACCTATGCGGTGATGGAGCCGTACGAACTGCCGGGCCTGAACGCCTGGCACCTCGATTTCTACCGCTTCGACGACCCGCAGGAATGGGAGGACGCGGGCTTTCGCGACGTGTTCGCCGCACCCGGCCTCAAGCTCGTCGAATGGCCGGAGAAGGCCGAAGGCCTGCTGCCGCGGCCCGACCTGCGGGTGGACATCGCCATCGTCGGCGAGCATGGACGCCGCGTGGAGCTCGCGGCCTGCACGGCGCTCGGGCGGGAGTTGCTCGCATGACGTCGAATCCCCTCTCGCGCCGCGCCGCGCTGCGCGCGATGGGCGCGCTCGCGCTGCTGCTCGGGCCGCGCGAACTGGTCTTCGGCGCGAGCATCGTCGCGGTGCGGGTCTGGCCTGCCGACGACTACACGCGGGTGACGATCGAGTCCGACGCCGCGCTGTCGGCCAAGCACTTCATGGCGGACAACCCGGCGCGCCTCGTCATCGACGTCGACGGGCTGGAGCTGAGCCCGGCGCTGCGCGACCTGGTCGGCAAGGTGCGGTACGACGACCCGTACATCGCCGGCGTGCGCGTCGGCCAGAACCAGCCGCGCGTCGTGCGCCTGGTCATCGACCTGAAGCAGGCGACCGCGCCGCAGGTGTTCACGCTGCTGCCGGTGGCGGCCTACCAGCACCGGCTGGTGTTCGACCTGCGTCCCACGCAGGAACGTGACCCGCTGCTGGCGCTGATCCGCGAGAAGGACAGCGCCGACCAGCAAGCCGCGAAGGCGGTACAGGACGCGCTCGGCGAGTTCATCGGCAAGCTCGACAAGCCGGTGTTGCCGCCGCCACCCGGCGCGTCGGCACCGATCGCCGCGGTGCCGCCGCTGGGCGCCGCATCGGCGCCGCTCGCACCGGCGCCGACCCCGGGCGGCAAGATGGAGCGGCTGATCATCGTCGCGCTCGATGCGGGCCATGGCGGCGAAGACCCGGGCGCGGTCGGTCCGAGCGGCCTGCGCGAGAAGGACGTGGTGCTGCAGGTGGCACTGCAGCTGCGCGACCGCATCAATGCCGTGCCCGGCATGCGCGCGATGCTGACGCGCGACGCCGACTTTTTCGTACCGCTGCACGACCGGGTGCGCAAGGCGCGGCGCGTGCAAGCCGACCTGTTCGTCTCGATCCACGCCGACGCGTTCCTCACGCCCGAAGCGCGCGGCGCCTCGGTGTTCGCGCTGAGCGCGAACGGCGCCAGCAGCTCGGCCGCGCGCTGGATGGCCGAGCGCGAGAACGCTGCCGACCTGGTCGGCGGCGTCAACCTCAAGACGCAGGACGCGCACGTGATGCGCGCGCTGATCGACATGAGCACGACGGCGCAGATCAAGGACAGCCTCAAGCTCGGCGGCGAAGTGCTCGGGCAGATCGGCAAGGTCGGCCGCCTGCACCGGGGCAGCGTCGAGCAGGCCGGCTTCGCGGTGCTGAAGGCGCCCGACATTCCGTCGATCCTGGTCGAGACCGCGTTCATCTCGAATCCCGAGGAGGAGTCGCGGCTGCGCGACCCGGCCTATCAGGCGCAGTTGGTCGACGCATTGACCGCGGGCATCAAGCGCTATTTCGCGAAGAACCCGCCGCTCGCCCGGCAGCGGGCCTTGTAGGGCCTGTCAACCGAAGCGCCCCTGCAGGAACCAGCCCTGCGCCGACGCCGACAAGGGCAAGCGGGCGCGGTAAATCCACACCAGTGCGCCGTCGCCGTCCTGCGCGATGAAGTAATCGCGCTCGGCCAGCGCCGCGTCCCACCAGCCGGCTTCGATGCGCTCGGGGCCGCACAGCAGTTGCAAGGGCCGGCCATCGAGCAGCGGCCGAAAGCGCCGCTCGGGCAAAGGCTGCGGCTCGCGCAGCAACCACACCGGCCGCCGCAAAGGAGATGACTGCAGGGTGGGCTGTAGGGTGGGCTTCAGCCCACGCGTTGACTCCCCCGACGCCTGCACCGTCTGCAACACACTGCCCCGCTCCGGCCGATGGTCCTCGACCCGGCTCAGCCGCTGCACCTGCTCGCCACCGAGCCGCGCCTGCAGCCGCTCGATCAAGCGGGTCAGGCCTTCGCGCTCGCTTTGCGGGGTGGAAAAAAGTTCGCTGTTCGGCGCGGCACGGTGAACGATGTCGCTGCACTGCAATTGCAGCTCGAGCGTGGGCGCGGCGAGCTGCAGCCGGGCCAGGCGCTCGCGCAGCAGCAGCTGCAGATGCGCAGCGTCGCACGAGGGCTCGGCCAGCGCGATCTCCAGCCGGCTGTCGGGCGGTGTGGTCGCATCGTGGCGGTGCCGCGCCTCGTGCTGCATCAGCAGGCTGAAGCGGCGCACCTGCGCCTGCCGGGCCGAGGCCCAGGCCACCAGCCGCGCGAGCAGCACCGACGCGCCGTGCAGCACCTGCTCGGTGGTGTCGGCGCGGGCGAAGAGCTCGAGCCGGCTGCCGAAGGCCGCAGGCAGCGTGACCCAGCTGCGCGGATCGGGCCGCTCGCCGAGCGCGCGGTCGAGCTCGTCGAGCAGGGCTTCACCGAAGCGCCGCGCGATGCCGCTGCGCGGCAGGCGACGCAGGTCGGCGCAGCTGCGCAGCCCCATGCCCTGCAAGGCGTCCCAGTGCGCGCGGCCGGCCCCAAGCAGCCACACCGGGGCGGCCTGGAGCAGGCCGGCGAGCGACCGCTGGTCGGGCGCATGCAGGCCTTCGGGCGCGTCGTCCATGCGCGCCAGCACGGCGGCGCCCTGTGCGGTCGGCGCACTGGCGCAGATCACCCGGTGGCCGAGCGGGGCGAGCGCGGCGCGCAGGCGCTGCAGCAGCCGCGCTCGCCCGCCGAAGTAGCGCAGGCTCGCCTGCACTTCGAGCAGCACGCTGTGCGGCGCGAGGGTGGCGCCGTCGCCCCAGGGTTCGAGCGTGACCGACGGTGTGAACGCAAGCGCCGCATGCGCCACGCTCGTGATCGCCTGCGCGTCACGCGCCGCATCGGCCTGGCCGAGCATGAGTTGCGGCGCGAGCGCGAGGGCCGTGGCGCGCTTCAGCCCGGGCTTGACGCCAAGGGCTTGCGCGGCCGCGTTGGCGCTGACGATGCGCAGCGCATCCATCAGCGCAATCGGCGGCTCCCCGCGCTTGGCCGGCAAGGTGGCGGCGAACGATTCGAGCGACAACAAGGGCAAGTGCAACGCGATCCAGAGCATGGCCCAGGCACGGCATCACGCCAGGTTGACGAAGGTGGCCGCGGGCAAGGCATCGGCAGCACTCAACGGCGCTGGCTCCAGCACCTGCGCCCGGCGGTGTGCCGCGGCCGACAGCACCGGCGGCAGGGCGAGCCGCAATGGCGCGTCCAGCGGCGGGCCGCGGCGCTTGAGCAGGCGCACGCTCAAGCCATCGGCACCGTCTGCGCGCAAGGCCAGGCGCAACGGCGCGGCCGTGGGCCGCTGCTGCGCGGCCAGCTCGCGCAGCACGAAGGCAGGTCCATCGTGCGCCTGGGCCGCGAGTTGCAGCCGGCGCAGCCGCTCGGCGCGCAAGCGCGGCGGCAGCCAGGCCAGCACCGCGCCCACATGGCCGCTCTTCAAGGCCTGCTCGAGCGCCCACAGGCTGTCGGCACCCGCCACCACCTTGCAGCGGGTGTTGATGACCAGCAGCTGCGCCACGTCGATCCCGAGTTGCGCGAGCGCCCAGGCCGACAGGTCCTCCGGCGGGTCGAACACCATTACCAGCCTGCCCGCCCGCTGGGTGGCGGCCAGGCAGGCACTGAGCAGGCGGATTTCGCCGACGCCCGGATGCGGCAGCAGCAGCTCGGTGAGCACCCGGCGCGGCCAGCCGCCGCCCGGCAGCTGCGCGTCGAGCGCGGCGAAGCCGCTGGGGACCGCCTGCTCGGCTTGGCGGCCGAGCTGGTGGCCCAGCCACAGCGCGGGGTGCAGGGTTTCCGGGGCCCGGCGGGGTGGGCACGGCGGCAGTTCGCCGAACGCCTGAATCGCCGGCGCGGCAAGCTCCATGGAAGAAACGGCAGGGGGCATGGCGTCCATTTGATAACTGTATATTTATACAGTATCTTGGGCGCGCCAAGCCATTTTTTCGCAGCCCCGTTTGCCTTCCGATCGAAGGCGATAAATTACTTGCTTTTGGCAAGTAATTTGCCGAAGATTCACCGATGCTCCAGGCAGACCTCCCTCGCAGCGACCGCGTCGAACGACTGCGTGCGTTCAACCGCTTCTACACGCGGCGCATCGGCGTGCTGCACGAAGGCCTGCTGCACACCCCATTCACGCTGACCGAGTCGCGCCTCTTGTGGGAACTGGCCCACCGCGGCACCTGCACCGCGACCGAGCTCGCCCGCGCGCTCGACCTCGACGCCGGCTACCTGAGCCGTTTGCTGCGCGGCCTCGACCAGCGCGGCCTGCTCAAGAGCACCCGCTCGAGCGACGATGCGCGCCAGGTGAACCTGAGCCTGAGCGCCGCCGGCCGGCGCGCCTTCGCCCCGCTGAACACGCGCTCGCAGCAGCAGGTGCTGGCCCTGCTCGACACGCTGCCCGAGCCGCAGCAGCAGCAACTCCTCCAGGCCTTCGGCCTGGTGCAGCGCCTGCTCGACGACGCACCGGCCAAGGACGGCGAACCGGCCTGGCGGCTGCGTCCGCACCGCGCCGGCGACATCGGCTGGCTGATCTCGCGTCACGGTGCGCTGTATGCGCAGGAGTATGGCTGGGACATGCACTTCGAGTCGCTGGTGGCGCGCATCGCGGCCGACTTCATCGACCGCTTCGACGCCGAGCGCGAAGCCTGCTGGATCGCCGAGCGCGATGGCGTCAACGTGGGCTGCGTCCTGCTGGTGCAATCGCGCGACGACCGCACGCAGAATGTCCTGCCCGGCGTCGCGCAACTGCGCCTGCTGCTGGTCGAACCGTCGGCGCGCGGCCTGGGCATCGGCGAGCGGCTGGTCGGCGAATGCACGCGCTTCGCCCGGCAGGCCGGCTACCAGCGCATTCGCCTCTGGACCAACAGCGTGCTCGGCGCGGCGCGCGGCATCTATCAGAAGGCGGGCTACACGCTCGTCGCGAGCGAGCCTCACCACAGCTTCGGCTGCGATCTGGTCGGCGAGACCTGGGAGCTGCCGCTCGCGTGAACGCGTCCGACACGCCCTGTCCCTGCGGCAGCGCCCTCGCCTACCGCACGTGCTGCGCTCGCTTCCACGGCGGGCCGCTGCATCTGCAAGCGCCGAGTGCCGACGCGCTGATGCGCTCGCGCTACAGCGCATTCGTGCTCGGCCGGCACGACTACCTGCTCGCGACCTGGCATGCCACCACACGGCCCGCATCGCTGGAAGCCGATCCGCCTGGCATGAAATGGCTGGGGCTGGACCTGCGACACCACGTTCAGCAAGACGCCGATCATGCGACGGTGGAGTTCGTCGCCCGCAGCAAGCTCGGCGGTCGTGCGCATCGGCTGCACGAAGTGAGCCGCTTCGTGCGCGAAGACGGTCGCTGGTACTACGTCGACGGCGAGCAGCGCTGATCAGCGCGGCGGCGCATCCAGGCGCATGCGCTGGCTCCAGCCCGGCAGGCGACGCTCCATCGTCCGCACGATGTTCTCGTGCACCCGCCGGCGAAATGCCTCGGGCGAGAGGGCAGCGCTCGCCGCGCCGGTCGCTTCTCGTGCGACAGGCGTGCCGAGCGAGCTCGCGCTGTCGCGCGCGGCGAGGCCGGCGAGTTCAATCGCATAGATGTCGGTGCGGTTGCTCGTGTCGGTGGACGACAGTGCCAGCACCGGGATGAAACTGCCGCCGTTGCTCGTCAGGCCCTGGTAGTCGCCGAGGAACCGGCCGGCATCGACGGTCGGCGCGCCGGCCAGATCGAAAGGTCCCCAGACCCGGGTCTCGGTCCACGCAACACCATCGCGCGAGGTGAGCAGCCAGGCGTCGGCGAGCAGCGTCGTCGGGTCGGCGGTGTTGTCGCGCAAGTCGTAATGCATGACCGCGACCGTGCCGTCGGCGCGCACATGCAGCGTCGGGATGAACGCGCTGACGTTCGTGTTGCGGTTGATGCCGACCGGCGCGCTCCAGCTGAGGCCGCCGTCGCCGGAGTGCGACAGCAGGATCGCATCGCGCTGGCCGCCGGACAGGCGCGCGTCCTGCCACGTGGCCCACAGCCCGCCGTCGGGGGCGACGCCGATCGAAGCCAGCACCCCCGCGTCGCGAATCGGCGCCCCGGTGTCGGGGTCGCTTGCCCCGACCGCGCGAAGGTCTGCGACGCGAATCGAAGCCGACCAGGTGACGCCCTTGTCGGCCGAGCGGATCACGTCGAGATGCGCGCTCGCGCTGCCTCCCGCGGTGTCGATCTGGGTGAAGAAGTTCGCGAGCGTCCCGTCGGGCAACACGACGATGCGGTTGCCGATGGTCTGGCTGCCGGACGCTGGCGTGTAGATCGCGTGCGCCGCTTCCCAGCTGAGCCCGCCGTCGGTCGAGCGCGCGAAATAGCTCGGTCCGTTCGCACCCGCCAACCGATCCCACACCGCGTAGACATGGTGGGCGTCGTGCGGGTCGGCGGTGAGCGCGTTCTTGTCGTTGAAGAAGGCTGCGCCGTCGCGGATCAGCGCGACCGGTGCGCTCCAGCTCACGCCGCCGTCGGTGGAGCGGCTGACCAGCATGGCGCTCGCACTCGCCTGCCCCGACGCGCCCGAAAACGCGAGCGCCATCGCGTACACCGTGCCGTCGGGCGCGATGTCGACCCACGGGTCGGTCGCGCGTTCGTAGTCGCCGCCGTTGGCCAGCGTGCCGCCGGCGCAGCGCGACATCGGCTGCAAGGTGCGCGACCAGGTGTGCCCGCCATCGAACGACGCCGCCGTCATGACCGCGCGTGCGCCGCCATTGGTCCACCGGTCTTGCTGCCAGGTGGCGACGAGGTGGTTGCCGTGGGCCGGATCGGCCACGACGAAGGGCTCGACCTCGGCGTTGACGAAGTAGCCGCCACTGGTGCTGCCGCCGGTGCAACCGGCCGCGACCGGCGAGGCGACACTGATTCGGCCGGCCGGCAGCGGCAGCACCGATGGCGGCGCGGGCGTCGAATCGCCGCCGCCGCCACCGCACGCGACGACCAGCATCGCTGCGATGAATGCGGCACCCGCTCGGGGCCGGGACGCCGCGCCTGTTATGCGAATTCCCCACGCACGCGCGGCGACATCAGCGAGCGGATGATCCATGCGAGCATCGTACAAGCACCGAGCGTGAACACGATCGCCATCACACGCGCCGCGGTGACGAAGCCGCCAAACACGCCGAGCGCCTGCGGCGGGATCGGCGCGCGGGTCAGCGTGGCCGACACCACCGACTGCACCACCTCTTGCTGCAGCCAGAGCCCGGCCAGGTTGGCGACGATGGCCAGCGTCAACACGCCGATGAACACGCGGCGCGCCCAGTCGAGCCGCACCAGCAGGCCGATCGCCGAGGCCAGCGTGGCCAGCGACATCGCGAGGCCGGCACCGACCACCCACGGCAGGTAGCCGATCAACCAACCGGTCAGCAAGGGCAAGGGCTGGGTGTCGCCGCTGACATGCATGCCCGGCACCAGCGATGCCACCACCGCGTTCTGCACCAGCGCCGACGCGCTCGCCAACACGCCGAGAACGATGAAGACCCAGGCGGTCAGGGTGACGAGGAGGGAACGGCCCCCGACTTGAATGGTGTGCGGCATGACGACTCCTTCAGCGCCGCGCTCGATCGCAGCGCATGCCGCATTCTGTGCAGCGCGCGATGCCAATTCATTCCCCCGCATGGGGGTTCCCCCCAAACATTGGGGATGAGTTGTGCCTGCAGCGCCACAGGCGCCGCGGCACCGCGTCAGCCGAAGCGCACCGCGTAGATCGGCGGCAGATGCGCGCTCACGGCCGTCCAGCTGTCGCCCGCATCGGTGCTCGCCCACAGGCCGCCCGTGGTGCTGCCCATCAGCAGCGTGCGCGCGTCGTCGGCGACCGCGAGGCCATGGCGATAAACCAGGTCGTAGCAGGCGCTGGTGGGCAAACCATCGCCCAGCGTTTCGAAGTGGCGACCGCCATCGCGCGTGCGGTTGACCACCAGTGCGCCGTCGACCGGCACGCGCTGCTGATCGGCCTTGGCGGGGACGAACCAGGCGGTGCCGGGGTCTCCCGGGTGGGTCGCCACCGCGAAGCCGAAGCTGGACACCGGAACATCCGTAATTTCCTGCCACGAGGCCGCGTCGTCGGTCGAGCGCCAGATGCCGTTGTGATGCTGGCACCACAGCGTGTCGGGCTGGCCCGCGCAACGCACGATGCGGTGAGGATCCTGGATGTTGGGGTCGTCTGCGCGCTCCGGTGGCATGTACGCGGCGCGCATGCCGCTGGATTGCACCGACCAGCTTTCGCCATCGTCGCGCGTGACCCAGGCGCCGCCGCAGCTGATGCCGACCAGGACTTCGGCCGGTCGCGTCGGGTGCACGCAGATCGAGTGGATGCCGGGAACGTCGTAGCCGCCGCCGAACCATTCCGGGCGCTCGGGGCGTGACCACAGCGAATCGACCAGTTGCCACGAGCGGGCGAAGTCGCGCGAACGGAACAAGCCGCCGGGCAGCGTGCCGGCCCAGACGCTGCCATTCGCCGCTTCGAGCGACCACAGCTGCACCAGCTTCCAGGCCGGCCCGGCCGCGCCTTCGGGCTGCGGCGGGTAGGAGGGCGTGGCCACTTCCTGCCAGTTCGCGCCGGCGTCTTCGGACGCATGCAGCTTGACGCCGAAGTGACCCAGGTTCAGGGCGACCAGCACGCGAGCGTCGCCCTGCGGCGGCAGCACCATGCTTACCGGCTCGCCGAGGAAGCTGGTGCGCGCGATGCTCCACGCGCCACCGCGGCGGCGCAGCTCGAACAGGCCCTTGCGGGTCGCGATCCAGGCACGGTCGTTCATGACGATTTTCTCCTTCAGCCTCCACTCAACGCCTGCAGCACGTAGACCCGGCTGGCCGGCTGCAATGCGTCGGCCAGTGCTACGCGGTCGGTGCTGCGCCGCCCGTCGATGAACACGACCACGTTGGCACGCAAGTGGCCCTGGTCATCGAGCACGTAGCCGCGCAGCCGCGGGTTGACCGCGAACGCATCGTCGAGTGCACCACGCAAGGTGGCCGCGCCGCTGTCCACCTCGGGTGTGGCGGTGAAGCGGCGCAGCTGCGATGTGAAGGCGACGTGCGGCACGCGGGGATGATGCATCGGCCGATCGGGGCCACGCAAGCGCAATGCCCATGCGCCGGCACGTGTATGAGCCGCGCGCCCACAATCGCGGCTCCAACTCCCGAGAACGCGGCCCTATTGCGGCCGCGCCGCCATGAATCCCGGACTCGTCTACGCCGCCCTCGCCTACACGCTGTGGGGGCTTTTCCCGCTGTACTTCCGGCAGGTCGCAGACGTGCCGGCATTCGAGATCGTCGTCCACCGCTCGGTGTGGGCGCTGGTCTTCGTGATGCTGGTGCTGGCGGCGATGCATCGCTGGGCCTGGCTCGGCCGCACGCTGCGCCGGCCGTTGCAGCTCGGTCTGTTCGCCTTGAGTGCGCTGCTGTTGTCGAGCAACTGGCTGATCTACGTCTGGGCGGTCAACAACCACCGCGTCATCGACTCGAGCCTGGGCTACTTCATCAACCCGCTGGTCAGCGTGGTGCTCGGCTATGCCGTGCTGCACGAGCGCCTGCGCCGCCTGCAGTGGGCCGCTGTCGCGCTGGCCGCGTTCGGCGTGCTGTGGCTCACCGTTCAGGCTGGCCAGCTGCCGTGGATCGCATTGTTGCTGGCGGGCAGCTTCGGTCTCTACGGGCTGATGCGCAAGACCGCGTCGCTCGGCGCGCTCGAAGGCCTGGCGCTCGAGACGCTGTTGCTCGCGCCGCTGGCGCTCGGCTTGTTGACGTGGTGGACGCTGAAGGGAACGAGTGCGCTATCCACCGGCGACGCTTCGCTGATCGGCTGGCTCATCCTTGCCGGCCCGTTGACCGCTGTGCCGCTGTTGCTGTTTGCCGCCGGCGCACGGCGCCTCACGCTCGCGACGCTGGGGCTGTTGCAGTACATCGCCCCGACGCTGCAGTTCGGGCTGGGCGTGTGGCTGTACCGCGAGCCCTTCGACAGCGCGCGCCTCGTCGGCTTCGCGTTCATCTGGGCGGCGCTGGCGATCTACAGCGCCGAAGGCTGGTGGGTTGCGCAACGGCGCAGCGGGTCCGCGTTGTCCGCGGCTTGACGACCCTCAGCGCAGATCGCCCGCCAGACTCGCCAGCGTCTCCGGCTCAATCAGTACATGCGCCGGATAGTGAGTGTGGTCGCAGCCGAGCTTGACGCTCGCGCCGGCGCGCACGGCCTGGCGCGCCGCGTCCGGAAATTCGAAGCGCAGGAAGTGCACCGACGAGGTCTTCTCGTCGGTCTCGCGGTCGAGGTCTTCGTCGGCGATGGCGTAGATGCGCGGGTGCCCCTCGACCTCGACGAACATGCGGTCCTCGACGCCGATCAGCCGTGCCAACTCGCGCTTGCGTTCGTGCACGTCCGGGTACTCGATCAGCATCGTCGCCTTCCAGTTCGTGCCGTCGGGCATCAACGGCGCGTAGACGTCGATCTCGCTCTGGATGCCCTCCTCGTCGAAGATCTTCTCGATGTAGAGCATCTCCTGGATCTGGCGGCGGATCGTCTGCTCGTCTTCGAACTGAACGTTGATGTGCTCGCCCAGGTGCACGCTGCGCAGGCGGCGGTGCGCGATCATCTGCGGCTTGTCCGTCTTGCGCACCTTGGCGTACGCCTCGAGCGTCAACAAGCTGTCACGGGTGATGGTGGGCATGTGAATCTCCATGCAATTCAAAGTCCATAGGCGAGACGCACCAGGCTCAGCGGATGCATCAGCTTGGCAGCGGGCAATCCGTTCACCTGCATGCCCTGCGCGATGTGGTGGCCGGCGAGCATGCAGTCGGAGCTGATGACGTCGGGCCCGTCCTTGGCCATCGCCTTGAACACCGGCCGCCCGATCTTCAGCGCGATCGCATGGGTCGGCGTCTTCACGCCGTAGGTGCCCGCGTGGCCCGAGCAGCGCTCGACCGTGTTGAGCTGCACAGTAACCTTTTGGCCGATCAGCTTGAGCATCTCCTCGGTCTTGCGGCCGATGTTCTGCACCCGGCCGTGGCAGGGGATGTGGTAGCTGACCTTGCCCAGGTCGTTCTTGAAATCGGTCTTCAACAACCCGTCGCGGTGGCGCGCGGTCAAGTACTCGAAGGGGTCGAACATTGCGTCCTTGACGAGCTGGGTGTCGGCATCGTCGGGGAACATCAGCGGCAGCTCCTGCTTGAACATCAGCGTGCAGCTCGGCACGGCGCTGAGGATCGCGAAGCCGTCCTTGGCGTACTTCGCGAGCACCGGGATGTTCGCCTCCTTGTGCCGCGCCACCGACTCGAGGTCACCGAGCTCGAGCTTGGGCATGCCGCAGCACTTTTCCTTCTCGACGAGGGTGTAGGGAATCTCGTTGTGCTCGAGCAGCTTGACGAGGTCGTGGCCGATGCCGGGTTCGTTGTAGTTGACGTAGCAGGTCGCAAAGATCGCCACCTTGCCCGGCGTGCGCTCGCCGTCGCGCACCGCGGTGGCCGAGCCGGTCTTCTTCGCGCTCCAGCGAAAGCGGCTGGTTGCGAGCTCGGGCAGCCACGCATCGGGGTGCACGCCGAGCGCCTTGTCCAGCGCCTTGCGCATCGGTCGGGTCTTGTTCAGCGCATTGGCCACCTGCACCACCACCGGAATGCCGGCGAACTGGCCGTGCTTGTCGGTCGAGGCGAGGAACCGTTCTCCGGCGCCCACGCCGCCGTTCTTGAACTTGATCGCCTTGGCCCGCAGCATGGTGTGCGGGAAGTCGACGTTCCACGGGTGCGGCGGCACATAAGGACACTTGGTCATGTAGCACAGGTCGCACAGGTAGCACTGGTCGACGACCTTCCAGAAGTCTGCCTTCGCGACTTCGTGGACCTCGCCGTCGGAGGTGGCGTCGACCAGGTCGAACAGCGTCGGGAACGAATGGCACAGACTCACGCAACGCCGACAGCCGTGACAGATGTCGAAGATGCGCTCCATCTCCTTCTCGGCCGCGGCCTGGTCGTGATAGCCGGGGCTTTGCCAGTCGATCGGGTGACGGGTCGGCGCTTCGAGGTTGCCTTCGCGGTGCGTCATCGTGTGTCCTCGGGGCGAAATTCGTGTTCCCTCAATGAACAAGGGGCGCGAAGCCCCCCGTTCTATGAGCGTCGGCTCGACTCAATCCACCAGCGCGTCGAGCGCCTTGATGTAGCGGTTGGCGTGCGAGCGCTCGGCCTTGGCGAGCGTCTCGAACCAATCGGCGATCTCGTCGAAACCTTCCTCGCGCGCCTGCCTTGCCATGCCCGGGTACATGTCGGTGTACTCGTGCGTTTCGCCGGCCACGGCGGCCTTCAGGTTGTCGCGCGTCGGGCCGATCGGCAGGCCGGTCGCCGGATCGCCGACGGCTTCGAGGAACTCGAGGTGTCCGTGCGCGTGGCCGGTCTCACCTTCGGCGGTAGAGCGGAACAGCGCCGCCACGTCGTTCTGGCCTTCCACGTCGGCCTTGGCTGCGAAATACAGGTACCGGCGGTTGGCCTGGGATTCGCCCGCAAAGGCGTCCTTCAGGTTCTGCTCGGTCTTCGATCCTTTCAAGCCCATGTCGCTCTCCTACTGTTTGAAGATCAAGAGGTCGGCCACCCGCGACGCAGGCGGCACTCTTGAACCCTAACGCAGCGCAGGCCGCTGCGCCAATGCAAAGCTTCAATCTGGCACATTGAAGACGGCAATGAGGGCTGGATAGACGATAGCGCCGTCCGCGAACCCGGATCACAAGCCCAGCAAGCGGCGCGCCATCGCATGCAAGCGCGCCGACGGGTCGGCGAGCTCATGCAGAACCTCGAAGTGATTCGCGTCGGGCACGGTCTCGCAGACCGGCACCGTCTTGCGGCCCCAGGCCTGCTGGATCAGCGTGTTCTGGCGCAGGAACTCGGCGCTCTCGTCGGCACCGACGGCAGCATGGAGGACGCCCTTCGGCGGCGCGAAAGACGCCGGGCTGAGCTTGCGCACCGCCGCAGGCGTGAGGCGCAGGTCGCCTTGCAGGAACGGGGTGTGTCGCAGCGGCTCGAGGTCGAACACGCCCGAGATCGCCAACGCGGCTTTCACGAGTTGCGCCGGCAGGTCAGACCCGACGGCCTTCCAGTCGCAGCACAGCATCATCGCCGCGAGGTGGGCGCCGGCCGAATGGCCCGCCACGACGATGCGCTGGGGATTGCCGCCGTAGAGCGCGGCATTGCGATGCGTCCACGCCAGCGCCCGCACGATTTGCAGCGTGATGGTTTCGATGCTCACCGCCGGACACAGTGCGTAATTGGGCAGCACCACCATCGCGCCGGCATGGACCAGCGACGGCGCGATGAACGACTGGTCGCGCTTGTCCAGCGCGCGCCACCAGCCGCCGTGGATGAACACCAGCACCGGCGCGTTCGCCCGGGCGGCAGGAAAGATGTCGAGCGTCTCGTTCGGCCCGTCACCGTAAGCCACGTCGAGCCGGCGCGACAGGCCTTCGCGAGCCAGCGCGGAGGCCTTGTCCCAGCGCTCGAAAATCTGCGGGTGCTCGGGGACGCGGGCACGGTTGTTGTATTGCTCATCCAGCCAGGCAGGGTCGAAGCGGGCCATCATGTCTCCAGGTGAGGCGAACACCGCGCTTTCTAACCCGACGCGCCGCCAGACACCATCGGCGCGGACGCGAACGCGCTGCCGATTTGCTAAACTTGCGGATGCAGTGGGGGGGTAGCTCAGCTGGGAGAGCGTCGCGTTCGCAATGCGAAGGTCGGGAGTTCGATCCTCCTCCTCTCCACCACTGACAACGAAGGGCCTGACACGAGTCAGGCCCTTTTCATTGGGCGGCCATCGGAACTCCAATGATGCGAATTCGGTCTCATGAGCTGGCGCTGCTGTGGCCGCCCCTCGAGGAGCGGCGCTTTCCGGCGATGCTGAAAACCGAAGCCCCGAGCGACATCCACCCCGACCTGGACTGCTACGCCGTCGCAGACCTGGTCGACGCCTTCATCGACGATCAGCGCCCGGCGCTCGATGCGGTGGGCGCGGCCCGCGGCAAGATCGCCGAGGCGGTAGCGGCTGCGGTCCCGCGGCTGCTCGACGGGGGTCGACTGGTTTATGTCGGCGCCGGTACCTCGGGGCGCCTCGGGGTGCTCGACAGCGTCGAGCTCTTTCCCACCTTCTCCTGGCCAAAGTCGCGCGCCGTGGCCGTGCTGGCGGGTGGACGCGACGCGATGTTCGAATCGGTCGAAGGTGCCGAAGACGATCGCGAGCAGGGCAGCGCCGACCTGCGCGCCGCCGGCGTGGTGGGCCGCGACGTCGTGATCCTGGTCGCCGCGTCCGGCGCCACGCCGTATGTGCTGGGCGCGCTCGAGGCGGCGCACGCTGCAGGCGCATTGACCGTGGGCATCGCGAACAATCCGGGCGCTCCGCTGGCGCGCGGCGCGGACATTGCCATCACCCTGGACACCGGCAGCGAACTGATCTCGGGCAGCACCCGGCTGAAGGCCGGCACCGCGCAGAAGGTTGCGCTGAACACCTTGTCGAGCGCGATCATGGTTCGGCTCAACAAGGTCTACGGCAACCTGATGGTCGACCTGCACGCGACCAACGCCAAGCTGCTGCAGCGCGCGGTCAACCTCACCGTGCGAGCCACCGGCGCAGACGAGGAAACGGCGCGCCGCACGCTCGGCTCGTGCCGCTATCGCGTCAAGGTGGCCATCGTCGCGATCCTGAGGAGGATCGATGTCTCGGCCGCCGAGGCACGACTCGTCAGAACGCACGGCAGCGTGCGCCTGGCGATCGCCGACGAATCGCCGCGATGACGCACGCGGCGCGCTGAAAATCCGTTACGCTTGATCATGCAAGTGACGCGCGCGGTGATCCTGCGCGCATCGCCGTCTCAGCGACAAGGCGCCCGACACGATCGGGCGTGGAGGAACGCGAATGACCCAGCACGAGCCGCTTCGCCTGCATGTGCCCGAGCCCACCGGACGCCCCGGCCACGAGACCGACTTTTCCTATCTGCGCCTGTCACCCGCCGGCGCAGTGCGGCGCCCCCCCATCGATTCGCAACCCGCCGACACCCGCGACCTCGCCTTCACGCTGGTGCGCGTGCTCGACGACGAAGGCCGCGCCGTCGGACCGTGGGCGCCGCCGACCGACGCGCACTTGCTGCGCCGTGGCCTGCGCGCGATGCTGAAGACGCGCATCTTCGACGCCCGCATGCTGATTGCGCAGCGGCAGAAGAAGATCTCTTTCTACATGCAGTGCCTCGGCGAGGAAGCCATCGCGACGGCGCATGCGCTGGCCCTCGCCGACGGGGACATGTGCTTTCCGACCTATCGCCAGCAAGGCCTCCTGCTCGCACGCGACGATGTCTCGATGGTCGAGATGATGTGCCAGCTGATGTCCAACGAGCGCGACCCGCTGAAAGGCCGCCAGTTGCCGGTGATGTACTCGTACAAGCGGGCCGGCTTCTTCACGATCTCGGGCAACCTCGCGACGCAGTTCATCCAGGCGGTGGGCTGGGGCATGGCCTCGGCAATCAAGGGCGACACCAAGATCGCGTCGGCCTGGATCGGCGACGGCGCGACCGCCGAGGCCGACTTCCATACCGCGCTCACCTTCGCCCATGTCTACCGCGCGCCGGTGATCCTGAACGTGGTCAACAACCAGTGGGCGATCTCCACCTTCCAGGCGATCGCCGGTGGCGAGGCCACCACCTTCGCGGCGCGCGGCGTGGGCTGCGGCATCGCGTCGCTGCGCGTCGATGGCAACGATTTCCTCGCGGTGCTCGCGGCGTCGCAGTGGGCGATAGCGCGCGCACGCAGCAACCTCGGGCCGACGCTGATCGAATGGGTCACCTACCGCGCCGGCGCACACTCGACCTCGGACGATCCGTCGCGCTACCGACCCGCCGATGATTGGCAGCACTTTCCGCTGGGAGACCCCATCGCGCGGCTGAAGCAGCACCTGATCGGCATCGGCGCGTGGTCCGAGCAAGAGCACCAGCAGGCGCAGGCGGAACTGGAAGCGCAAGTGAACGCCGCGCAGAAGGAGGCCGAGCGCTACGGCACGCTGATCGACGGCCACATTCCGCCGCTCGCGTCGATGTTCGAAGACGTCTACAAGGAGATGCCGCAGCACCTGCGCGAGCAACTCCACCAGGCCGGAGCCTGATCATGTTGACCCAGACGAAAACCAGCGTGATCGAGAAAGAGGACGCCGTGACGAAGACGCCGATGACGATGATCCAGGCGCTTCGCTCGGCGATGGACGTGATGCTGGAGCGCGACGCCAACGTCGTCGTCTTCGGCCAGGACGTCGGCTACTTCGGCGGCGTGTTTCGCTGCACCGAGGGGCTCCAGGCCAAGTACGGAACGTCGCGCGTCTTCGATGCGCCGATCTCCGAAGGCGGCATCGTCGGCGCTGCGGTCGGCATGGGCGCCTACGGGCTGCGGCCGGTGGTGGAGATCCAGTTCGCCGACTACTTCTACCCCGCGTCGGACCAGATCGTGTCGGAGGCGGCCCGGCTGCGCTACCGCAGCGTCGGCGACTTCACGGCGCCGATCACCATCCGCATGCCCTGTGGCGGCGGCATCTACGGCGGGCAAACGCACAGCCAGAGCCCGGAAGCGCTGTTCACGCATGTCTGCGGCATCCGCACGGTGATGCCGTCGAACCCGTACGACGCCAAGGGCTTGCTGATTGCTTCGATCGAGAACGACGACCCGGTCATCTTTCTCGAGCCGAAGCGGCTCTACAACGGTCCGTTCGACGGCCATCACGACCGCCCGATCGTGCCCTGGTCCAAGCATCCGCTGGGCGAGGTGCCGCAGGGCCACTACACCGTGCCGCTCGATTCGGCCGCGGTGTTTCGTCCCGGCAAGGACCTGACCGTGCTCGCCTACGGCACGATGGTGTTCGTGTCCGAGGCAGCCGCGCAAGAGACCGGCATCGACGCCGAGATCATCGACCTGCGCAGCTTGTGGCCGCTCGATCTGGCCACCATCATCGCCTCGGTGAAGAAGACCGGCCGCTGCGTCGTCGTGCACGAGGCCACGCGCACCAGCGGCTTCGGTGCCGAACTGGTGTCGCTGGTGCAGGAGCACTGCTTCTACCACCTCGAGGCACCGATCGAACGCGTGACTGGCTGGGACACGCCGTATCCGCACGCCCTCGAGTGGGCCTATTTCCCCGGGCCGGCGCGCGTGGGCGCCGCGTTCCGACGCGCGATGGAGGAATGATGGGCATTCACGTGATCAAGATGCCCGACATCGGCGAGGGCATCGCCGAGGTCGAATTGGTGGCGTGGCACGTGAAGCCGGGCGACACGGTGGTCGAGGACCAGGCGCTCGCCGATGTGATGACCGACAAGGCGAATGTCGAGATTCCCTCGCCGGTCGCCGGCCAGGTGCTGGCGCTCGGCGGGGACATCGGGCAAGTGCTCGCCGTCGGGGCGGAGTTGATTCGGATCGAGGTCGCGGGCGTCGGCAACGCGAAGGAGACCCCGCCGGCAGCCACAGCGGCGCCAATCACCGTGACGGCTGCCGTGCCGCCACCGGCGAAACCTGCCGCGCCGGCATCCCAAGCCGCACGCTCGCCGAGCGACAGGCCGATTGCGTCGCCCTCCGTGCGCCGGCGCGCCTGGGAACTCGGCATCGACCTGCAGGACGCGGCGGGCAGCGGTGCCGGCGGGCGCATCATGCAGGCGGACCTGGACGCCTGCGCGGCCCGCGGTATGGGCGCTGCGGTGCCGGGTGCGCGTGCGGCGGGCGATGCCGAGCGGCATGACGAGCAGGCCGTGCCGGTCATCGGCCTGCGCCGCAAGATCGCGCAGAAGATGCAGGAGTCGAAGCGCCGCATCCCGCACTTCAGCTACGTCGAGGAGGTCGACGTCAGCGAACTCGAGACGCTGCGCGCGCGGCTGAATGCCGAGCACGGCGCCGCGCGGCCCCACCTGACGCTGATGCCCTTTCTGATCCGCGCGCTCGTGCTCGCCGCACGCCAGTTTCCGCAGATCAATGCTCGCTTCGATGACGAAGCCGGCGTCGTCACACGTCACGGCGCGGTTCACGTCGGCATCGCGACCCAGACCGATGCCGGCTTGCTGGTGCCAGTGCTGCGCCACGCCGAATCGCGCGACCTCTGGTCGAACGCGGCGGAAGTCGCGCGCCTGGCCAACGCCGCGCGCGCGGGCAAGGCGACGCGCGACGAGCTCACCGGCTCGACCATCACCATCACCAGTCTCGGCGCCTTGGGCGGCATCGCCTCGACGCCGGTGATCAACCACCCGGAAGTCGCCATCGTCGGCGTCAACCGGATCGTGCTGCGGCCGGTGATGCGCGGCGGCGCGGTGGTGGCGCGACAGATGATGAATCTGTCGTCGTCTTTCGACCACCGTGTCGTCGACGGCCAACACGCGGCTGCGTTCGTGCAGTCGCTGCGCGAGCGGCTCGAGTCCCCGGCCACGCTCTTCGTCGAATAAGCCAAGCGACACGCGCAAATACAAACCCCTCCCAACCTTGCGGCGGGAGGGGTGGGTGGCTGACGCCACCATTTGGGGCTATGGAGGGAATGGCTCCAGGGCTCCTGGCGCGCAGAGACTGCGCCATTGCGGTTGCCTGCGTGCAGGCAACCCAAAGTTAGGCGATGCCCCTGCGCAGGTCAAGGCGATGGCGTCATGATTTCGTCGAACAGTTGCGCCATGCGCTGCTCTACCGCGGCATCCATCGTGATCGCCCGACCCCATTCGCGCTGCGTCTCACCCGGCCATTTGTGCGTCGCATCGAGCCCCATCTTGCCGCCCAGGCCGCTCACCGGCGACGCGAAGTCGAGGTAGTCGATGGGCGTGTGGTCGACCAGGGTGGTATCGCGCACCGGATCCATTCGGGTCGTGATGGCCCAGACCACGTCGCGCCAGTTGCGGATGTCCACGTCGGCATCGGTCACGACGATGAACTTGGTGTACATGAACTGGCGCAGGAAGCTCCACAGCCCGAACATCAGCCGCTTGGCGTGCCCGGGGTAGCTCTTTCGGATGCTGATGATCGCCATGCGATAGCTGCAGCCTTCAGGCGGCAGGTAGAAGTCGACAATCTCGGGAAACTGCTTCTGCAGGATGGGAACGAACACTTCGTTCAGCGCCAACCCCAGGACCGCCGGTTCGTCCGGCGGCTTGCCGGTATAGGTGGAGTGATAGATCGGCTCGCGCCGCATCGTGATGCGGCTGATCTCGAACACCGGGAACCAGTCCTGCTCGTTGTAGTAGCCGGTGTGGTCGCCGAACGGCCCCTCCAGCGCGTGCAGGTAGCCCCCCGACTCCTTCAGCGGCACGCCGTGCTCGCTGGTGCCGCTGTAGCCGGCCGGGGCGGGGGGGATATGTCCTTCGAGAACGATCTCGGCCGAGGCCGGCACCTGCAGCATCACGCCGCCCTCGCCCACCGACGACTCGGCGACCTCCGTGCGGCTGCCGCGCAGCAGCCCGGCGAACTGGTACTCGGACAGGCTGTCCGGAACCGGCGTCACGGCGCCGAGCATCGTGGCCGGGTCGGCGCCGAGCGCCACCGCGATCGGAAACGCCTGTCCCGGATTGGCGAGCGCGAAGTCGCGGAAGTCGAGCGCGCCGCCGCGGTGAGCCAGCCAGCGCATGATGACCCGGTTGCTCGCGATCACCTGTTGCCGGTAGATACCGAGGTTCTGCCGGCCGCGCGGCCGGGGCACCGACTGAGGCCCGCGGGTGATCACAAGACCCCAGGTGATCAGCGGGCCTGCGTCACCCGGCCAGCAGGTCTGGATCGGCAGGGCGGCGAGGTCCACTTCGCTCCCCTCGAGAATCGCTTCCCGGCACGGCGGGTTTCGAACGCTGGCGGGCTTCATGTCCCACAGCGCCTTCGCCATTTGTAACAACTTGCCGGTGTCTTTCAGCCCTCTTGGCGGCTCGGGCTCCTTCAGGCTCGCCAGCATCTGGCCGACCTCCCGAAGCTCGCTCACCTCGGTCGCGCCCATGCCCATCGCGACCCGCCGGGGCGTGCCGAACAGGTTCGTCAACACAGGAATTTTGTAACCGGCAGGCTGCTCGAAAAGCAGCGCCGGACCGGCCGAACGCAGCACCTGATCGCTCAACGCTGTCATCTCGAGCCGCGCCGATACTGGGTTTGCGACCCGTTTCAGCTCGCCGAGCCGTTCGAGCCCGGCCAAAAACTCCCGCAGGTCGCGATATTTCATACCAGAAAGTAATTAGATGTCAGTTTCAAATGCTTGACTGGTTATGAAAAGACTTCCTAGAATGCGGCCGTTCCCGATCTACATCAGGGATAACCCGCCCCGCATCATTGGGATGACAAGGGGCGCAACGCTGCCGATGATCCGTTAGACGTGCCGCAGAGGTCTTCTCGTGCGCCCGCTTCGGTCGATTATCGCCGCCGCCTGTGCACCGAACGGCCCCAAGCCGCCCGGCCAACACTGGTTGCGGAGAAGGAGGGAAAGACATGACAGCGCTTCGCCGATTGATGACGCAGGCCGGCCGCATGGGCAACGCTTCGGCCGAATCCGCGGCCGTGTTCTTGCGCGACGTAGGCCAAGGGATGCTCGAAGTCAGCCACAACACGCTCGCCCTGCTCGGGCTGATCGCGGTCGCCGCGGTGCTGTTCGTCGGCGGGCGCGCCGACCTGCGTCAAAGCGTGGAAGCGCAAACCCTCGACTGGCTCCAGGCGCGACAGGACGCCCGCGCCGACCCGGCCGAATTGTTGGCCGCCGAGCTGAGCGAACCCGGCGCGGTGGCGCGCGCAACCGCAGCGGACCCGAAGGACCTGACCCGCCAGCAAGCCGCGGTGGCGCTGTGGATTTCGCGCCGCTACAAGGTGGCGCCGGAACCGATCAGCCGCCTGGTCAAGGAAGCCTGGATGGTCGGCAACCGCGTGGGGCTGGACCCGACCTTGATTCTCGCGATCATGGCGGTGGAGTCGAGCTTCAACCCGTTCGCCCAGAGCGCGGTCGGCGCGCAAGGCCTGATGCAGGTCATGACCCGCGTACATGACGACAAATACGAGCAGTTCGGCGGCAATTTCGCGGCGTTCGATCCGGTCACCAACTTGCGCGTCGGTGCCCAGGTGCTCAAGGAATGTATCGCCCGCGCCGGCAGCCTTGAGGCCGGGCTGCGCTTCTACGTGGGCGCCAGCAACTTGCCCGACGACGGCGGCTACGCGAGCAAGGTACTGGCCGAGCAAGGTCATCTGCAGCGCGTGGCCGGCGGCAAAATCGTCGCGATCACCATCGCACGCCCGATACCGGTGATCGCGACGCCCAAGACCGATGTCGAGATGCCCGTTCCGGTCAAGCACGAAGAGAAGGTCGCGGCGGAACAGCTGGCGCTGCTGCGCTGAACGCCATGGGCCGAGCGCGCGCATGCGCCCGGCCGACGCAAGGTAAACTTCAACTCCGCGCAACTGGCGATGGGGCCCGAGTCCGCCGACTCGACGGCCTGAGGTGGTGAACCACCGGGAAGCGCGGTCGGTGCCTGCAGACCCGGGGTGCCGCTTCAGCCGTTCGCCTGGGCAGCCCGTCGACCGCGTGCGCAGCACGCTTGCAGTCGCGGGTCTTCCGCTTGCGAGGACTGC
>DASXQQ010000430.1:0-22910 GCA_036507085.1 Piscinibacter sp.
CTACCGGCCCGTGCTGTTCGCCGGCCTGCTGTCGCATTGGGGGCAGAAGGGGCCGGCCGAAATCGAGCCAAAGCGCGCCTGGACCTTCCGCCATGTGCAGTGGATGGCGCAGCGGCAGGGCATCGAGATGCGCACGCCGGCGCAGCACCCGTTCAACCCGCTCGCGCTGCTGCGCCTCGCGCTGGCCTGCGCGCCCGAAGGCGGCACGCCGAACCGCTTCGTCTGCGAGCAGGTGTTCCGTCATGTCTGGCGCGGCGGCGGCGGCCCGAACGATGGCGCGCGGCTCGCCGCGCTCATGGCGCAACTCGCGCCGGTGCGCGATCCCGCGGGCGATGCGGTCAAGCAGGCCTTGCGCGAGGGCACGGCCGCGGCGGTGGCGAAGGGTGTCTTCGGCGTGCCGACGATCGAAGTCGACCAGCGCCTGTTCTGGGGCCTCGATTCGCTCGACATGCTCGGCGCGTATCTGCGCGGTGACGCCTGGTTCGACACGCCGGCGTGGGACGCCGCCGCGTTGGCGCCGCCGGGTGTGAAACGCTAGACGCCGTTCGCGTCAGCGCTTCAACGCGACGACGACACCAGGGTCCACGCCCGCCCGTCCTCGGCGAGGATCGCGATGTTGAGCGTCGCACCGGACTTGTAGAGCATCGCGAGACCGGTGCTGGCGATGCCGTTGCGACCGGTGTCGGTGCATCCGCTCTGGTTCAGCGTGGTGGTCCACACGTTACGGTCCGCCCGCGGCAGGCTCAGCGTGCCGCTCACGTTGCAGCCGTTGACGCCGCTGCCGCTCAACGTGGCGGTGTTGGACGAGCCGGCGACCAGCGTCAGGCTGCCGGCGGGCAGCGCAAAGGTTCCGGCGAAGTCGCGCAGGTCGGCGACCGCCGCGACGCTCGCCGTCGCCGGGTCCATGCGCATCGGGAAGAAGTTGTTCGCGGTGCCGCCGGTGACGCCATAGGTCACGAACAGCTTTTGGGGCGTGGTGCCGGCGATGAATTTGCCCTCCAGCGTGCCGCTCACGCTCGCGGTGGCGGTGCTGCTGCCGGAACTCGACTCGTCGTAGCGGCTGCTGCCGAAGGTGAAGTTCACACCGTCGGAACTGTAGGCGCTGCCCTTGAAATAGCGGACCGTCGTGCCGACAACCTCGAGCCCGTAGGCCACATCACCCACGCTGAGCATCAGTCCCGCGGCGCCGCCGGTGGCGGTCTCGTCGTCTGTCCAGATGCCGGCGATGTCGATGGGCGTGACGGTGCTGCCGCTGCTGCCGCCGCCACCGCCGCATGCGGCCAACACGATGAGCGATACGGCAGATACGGCGGCTTTCAGATCGGGAAGGCGAACACGCATGAGCAAGATCCTCGGCAATCGACAAGCGCGCGATCGTATCGACTGGATGAGGAATTCCGGCGTGCGGGCGACGCCGCGCCGACGCGATCGCCCGGCGCGTGAGAAAGTCCACGCGGGCGCAGCGCTGCGCCGTTGCGTCAGCGGCCGTACTTGGCGGTGAACGTCGCCGAAGCGAGCTTGTTCGCGTTGATCATGAAGCCGGCCAGCGCCGCCGTGCCGTCGGTGGGCACGTCGAGCTTGTCGGTCTTCAGCGCATGCACGGTGAAGACATAGCGGTGCGGCTTGTCGCCCTTGGGTGGGCAGGCGCCGCCGAAACCGGGGGCACCAAAGTCGGTGCGGACCTGCGTGCTGCCGGCCGGCAAGCCCTTGCCGTCGGCCGCGCCGGCGCCTTCGGGCAGCTCGGTCGCGCTGGCCGGGATGTTGACGACCACCCAGTGCCACCAGCCCGATCCGGTGGGCGCGTCGGGGTCGTAGACCGTCACCGCGAAGCTCTTCGTGTCCTTCGGCGCGCCGCTCCACTTCAAGGCCGGCGACACGTTCTTGCCGGAACAGCCGAAGCTGTTGAAGACATGCGTTTCCGGCAGCTTGGCGCCGGGCTTGGCGGTGGGGCTCGTGAGCGTGAAGCCTGCGGCGTGGACCACGCCGCAGGCGGCCAGTGCAACAGCGGACGCGACAACGCGAGGGAGATGTGACATGAAACGATCCTTTCGATTCGAAGGCGATGGCGGGGCCTCACTCTGCAACGCAGCGTGCCGTCATTCAAGCAGCAGTGTGAACCGGCCCTCAGCCGGCGCGAGCGCACGGGCGCCGAGCAACACCCGATTGCGTGGCGCGTCGTTTCTCCCGATCTCGGGCTTCCACCGAGAGGGTAATCCCTCGAATATCACATCGAGGAACGATGCCTCAGGGTTCCCCCGCGAGTCGTCAGCCTGCGTTCAGCGCCGCGTCAGCCTGGGTTCAGCGCCGCGTCAGGGGGAGGTCAGAGCACCCCCTCAACATGCCGCCACGCACCACCGGGCGGTGGTGTCCCCGCTGACAGGAGACATCTTTATGGCAAACACATTGGGCAC
The DNA here is from genome assembly GCA_036507085.1 of Piscinibacter sp. GTDB lineage: Bacteria > Pseudomonadota > Gammaproteobacteria > Burkholderiales > Burkholderiaceae_C > Albitalea. The sequence goes on from DASXQQ010000430.1 coordinate 2,412, forward strand.
GGTAGCGACACCGATCGCCACCGCCGGGACCATGACCAGCGAGGAGAAGAAGGTCATCTTCGCCTCCAGTCTGGGCACCGTTTTCGAGTGGTATGACTTCTACCTCTATGGAACGCTGGCCGCGATCATCGGCAAGCAGTTCTTCTCCAACCTCGACCCGAGCTCGCAGGTGATCTTCTCGCTGCTCGCGTTCGCTGCCGGCTTCATCGTGCGTCCGTTCGGCGCGCTGGTGTTCGGCCGCCTGGGCGACATGATCGGCCGCAAGTACACCTTCCTGGTCACGATCCTGATCATGGGCCTGTCGACCTTCATCGTCGGCATCCTGCCCAGCTTCGCGTCCATCGGCATCGCGGCACCGATCATCCTGATCGGCCTGCGCCTGCTGCAGGGCCTGGCGCTCGGCGGCGAGTACGGCGGTGCAGCCACCTATGTGGCCGAGCATGCGCCGCATGGCAAGCGCGGCGCCTACACCTCGTGGATCCAGACCACGGCGACGCTCGGGCTGTTCCTGTCGCTGCTGGTGATCCTCGGCACGCGCACCTGGATCGGTGAAGAAGCCTTCGCCGACTGGGGCTGGCGTGTGCCGTTCCTCGTGTCGATCTTCCTGCTGGCCGTCAGCGTGTGGATTCGCCTGTCGATGAACGAGTCGCCCGCCTTCAAGAAGATGAAGGAAGAGGGCAAGACCTCGAAGGCGCCGCTGACCGAGTCCTTCGGCCAGTGGAAGAACCTGAAGATCGTGATCCTCGCGCTCGTCGGCCTGACGATGGGCCAGGCGGTCGTGTGGTACACGGGCCAGTTCTATGCGCTGTTCTTCCTGACCGGCGCGCTCAAGGTCGATGGCGCCACCGCCAACATCCTGATCGCCGCCTCGCTGTTGATCGGCACGCCGTTCTTCATCGTGTTCGGTTCGCTGTCGGACAAGATCGGCCGCAAGCCGATCATCATGGCCGGCTGCCTGATCGCCGCGCTCACCTTCTTCCCGCTGTTCAAGGCGCTCACCGCGACCGCGAACCCCGAGCTCGCCGCGGCGCAGGCCAACAACAAGGTGGTGGTCACGGCCGACCCGAACGAGTGCTCGTTCCAGTTCAACCCGACCGGCGTGGCCAAGTTCACCAGCTCGTGCGACATCGCCAAGCAAGTGCTGGCCGCCAACTCGGTGAGCTACGAGAACGCGGTGGGCACCGGCCCGGCGAAGATCTCGATCGGCGACAAGGTGATCGAGTCGTACACCTCGAAGGGCCTGCCGGCCGACGAGGCGAAGAAGAAGGACGGCGAGTTCAAGAAGGCCGTCACCGGTTCGCTGAAGGAAGCCGGCTACCCGGCCAAGGCCAAGCCGATTGCGTTCATGAGCGGCCAGTGGTGGACCCTGGTGGCGATCCTGTCGCTGCTGGTGATCTACGTGACGATGGTCTACGGCCCGATCGCGGCGATGCTGGTGGAGATGTTCCCCACGCGCATCCGCTACACCTCGATGAGCCTGCCGTACCACATCGGCAACGGCTGGTTCGGCGGCCTGCTGCCTGCCACCGGCCTGGCCATCGTGGCGCAGACCGGCAACATGTACAACGGCCTGTGGTACCCGATCATTTTCGCGAGCATCACGTTCGTCATCGGCATGCTGTTCGTGCGCGAGACGAAGGACGTGAACATCTATGCCGGCGACTGACCGCTACCTCTAGGAAAGACCCGAGCCATGTGGAAATTGCTTCTTGGTTTCGCGCTGTTCGCAGCGGTTGCGCTGTTCGCGCTGAAGAGCGCCGGCGGCAGCGTGGACATGAGCGGTGAAAAGCATGGCATCGAGACCGCGGAACACGCGGCCTCGGGCGCGGCGAAGTAGCGCGCCGCTGCAAGCTCCGCCTCAAGCCGGCCGGTCGTTGACCGCGCCGGCTTTTTCGTGTCCGCCCGGCATGGGCGCCGCACTGACGCCGCCTCGAACGGGCCGATACCGTGCATTCCTTCGCTGTCTGGCTGCCAAGCGTGCGGGGCGCCGTCGATATAGTTGACCGCGGTGGCAAGGAGGTTGATATGACACTTCGTTTTTCCAAGACCGACAGCGGTCGAGCCGAAATTTCCAGCCGTGGCGGCAAGCTCCCTCGCACGGCGCGCAACCTGCTGCTGATCATCGACGGCACACGCGCGGCGTCGAACTGGGTCGAGCTGATTCATGGCGCCACGCAGGCGGACGTCGATCTGCTGCTCGACCAGGGGCTGATCGAGGCGGCGCGCGTCGAGGCCTCCCGGCCGAACGCGCCAACGCAGACGCTCGAGGCGGCCGTTGCCGGATTGAACTACGACCAGCTGTACGGCTTGTTGACGAGCCAGGCCAAGGAACGCCTCGGCCTGATCAAGGGCTTCAAGATGGTTCTCGACGTCGAAAAGTGCAGCGGTCTCGCCGAGTTGCAGACCCTCGCGGTCCGCTTCGTCGGCCTGGTGCGCGAGGTGCAGGGCGACGGCGCGGCGAAGAAGATGCGGCTCGCACTCGGCATGGCGGGGTAGTGCGCCGAACGACCGAACCCGCCCTTACGACAATCCTCCCCCAGAGGGCGGAGGGGTCACAGAGGGCGCCGGCTGCGCCAGGCAGCGCATGCACAGGCAGCCGCGATAGCGCGCAGCGAGCGCGGCCAGCGTGGCGCCATCGAGCGCAACGCCGACACACCAGCAGGGGCGGTCGTCGTTGACGCCGCAGTGAAAGGGCTGCTCGCAGCGCGGGCAGACGGATTCGTCGCGATTCGGCTGCGTCATCTCAGGCCGCGAACAGGCTCTTGTGCTGCTCGCGCAGCAAATTCTTCTGCACCTTGCCCATCGTGTTGCGCGGCAGCTCGTCGACGACGAAGAGATGCTTGGGCACCTTGAAATTGGCGATCCTCGCTTTCAGTGCCGTGATCAGGCCGGTCGCATCCGGTTGCGCCCCGGGCTTGGCCACCACCACCGCGACGACGCCTTCGCCGAAGTCGGGGTGCGGCACGCCGATCACCGCGCTTTCGGCGACACCGGGCATCTCGTTGAGCGTGCTTTCGACTTCGGCCGGGTAGACGTTGTAGCCGCCGGTGATGATCAAGTCCTTGCTGCGCCCGACGATGCTGACGTAGCCGCGCTCATCGACCGTGCCGACGTCGCCGGTCTTGAACCAGCCGTCGGCCGTGAACTCCTCCTTCGTCTTCTCGGGCATGCGCCAGTAGCCGTGGAAGACGTTCGGACCGCGCACCTCGATGCCGCCGATCTCGCCGGCCGCGCAGGGTTGGCCCTGGTCGTCGCTGACGCGCAAGTCCACACCGGGCAGCGGCAACCCGACGGTGCCGCCACGCCGCTCGCCGTCCTTCGCGTCATACGGGTTCGAGGTCAGCATCAGCGTCTCGCTCATGCCGTAGCGCTCGAGAATGGTGTGGCCGCTGCGCTCGCGGAACTCGTTGAAGGTCTCGATCAGCAGCGGCGCCGAGCCGCTGATGAACAGGCGCATGCCGCGGCACGCGTCACGCGTGAAGCTGGGCTCCGCCAGCAGCCGCACATACAGCGTGGGCACGCCCATGAACACGGTGGCTTCGGGCAGGCGCGCGACGACCGCCAACGGGTCGAACTTGCCGAACCAGATCATCCTGCTGCCGTTGAGCAGCGCGCCGTGCGACGCGACGAACAGGCCGTGCACATGAAAGATCGGCAGCGCGTGGATCAGCACGTCGCCCTTGGCCCAACCCCAGGTGCGCTTGAGCGTCAGCGCATTGCTCAGCAGGTTGCCGTGGCTCAGCATCGCGCCCTTGCTGCGCCCGGTGGTGCCGCTGGTGTAGAGGATCGCGGCCAGGTCGTCAGCGGTTTTCTGCGCCGGCGCGTGGCTGTCGCTGTGGTGCGCGGCGCGCTCGAGCAGGCTGCCGCTGCGGTCGTCGTTGAGGGTGAACACATGGCGCGTGCCGGCGCTGAAGGCGAGCCGGCTGACCCAGCTGAAGTTCTTGCCCGAGCAGACCACCACGCTCGGCTCGGCGTTGGCGATGAAGTACTCGATCTCGCGGCTCTGGTAGGCGGTGTTGAGCGGCAGGTAGACGTAGCCGGCGCGCAGCACCGCCAGGTACAGCATCAGCGCCTCGACCGACTTCTCGGTCTGCACGGCGACGCGCGCGCCCGCCGGCAGCTCCAACGACGCGAGCAGGTTGGCGAGCATCGCGGTCGCGCGCTCGAGGTCGCGCCACGAGTAGGCGAGGGCATCGCCGTCGGCGGTCGCGATGGCGGTGCTGTCGAGCTCATGCGGGAAGGCGTCGCGCAGCGCGACGAACAGGTTCTGGTTCTGCGGCATGGTGGTGGACAGAGGGGGTGGCGGGCCGCTCAACCGCGCTGGAAGCGCGGCGGCCTTTTTTCGATGAAGGCGGTAACGCCTTCGCGGTGGTCGAGGCTGTCGGCGTAGCCGAAGTGGGCGCGGCGCTCGGCGTCGTCGGGCCCGCCGGCGGCGATCTGGCGCAGGCTGCGCTTGTTGATGCGCGCCGCCTGCGGCGAAAGCGCGCTCATCCGCTCGGCGCGCTGGCGCACGCGTGCTTCGACCTGCTGGTCCGGCACGACCTCGTGCACCAGCCCAAGCTGCAGCGCGGCATGTGCGTCGAGCAGGCGCGCTTCGAGCAGCATCTCGCGCAGCACCGGCGCGCTGACCACGCGTGACAGCACCTGCAGCTCGGCCGGTGCCATCGGAAAGCCGAGCTTGGCGATCGGCGCGCCGAAGCGGCTGCCCGCGGCACAGACGCGGATGTCGCAGCAGGCCGCGATCTCCAGCCCGCCGCCGATGCAGGCCCCGTCGATCTGCGCCAGCGTCGGGATGTCGCAGCCGAGCAGCGCGTGCAGCGCCGGCGCGACGATGTTTTCGTGGAAGTCGTGCAGCCGCGCTTCGTCGAAGCGGAACTGCGCGAACTCGACGATGTCGCCGCCCGAGGCGAAGTCGCCGTCGGCGCCGCAGACGATCACCGCGTGCGGCGCGTCGGCCGCGGCGAGCGCCTGCAGGCGCTCGAACGCGCCGCGCAGCTCGCACCACATCGCGATGTCGATCGCGTTGAGCTTGCCCGGGTTGGCGAGCGTCACGCGGGCGAGCGCGCCGTGGTGTTCGAGGGTGATCGAGCCCATCATTCGAGCTTCGCGCCGGAGTTCTTCACCACCTCGGCCCAGCGCCTGGTCTCGCTGCCGACGAAGCGGCCGAAGGCGTCGCCGTACAGGTTGGGCGTGTCGGCGCCGAGGCTGGTCCAGGTGCCTTGCAGTTCGGGCGTGGCGAAGGCTTTCGCCATCTCGGCCTGCATGCGCTCGACGATGTCCTTCGGTGTGCCCTTGGGCGCCCACAGGCCGTACCAGGTGGCGACCTCGTAGGTCGGAACGCCCGCCTCGGCCGCGGTCGGCAGCTCGGGAAAGCCCGGCGCCCGCTTCGTCGACGCGACGGCCAGCGCCTTGATGCGCCCGCTCTTGATGTGGGTGGACGACGAACCGAGCCCGTCGAACATCATGTCGACCTGGCCACCGATCAGGTCCTGCAGCGCCGGGCCCGCGCCGCGGTAGGGGATGTGGGTGATGAAGGTCTGGGTCTGCAGCTTGAACAGCTCACCTGCCAGGTGGTGCGAGGTGCCGTTGCCGGCCGAGCCGTAGTTGAACTTGCCCGGATGCTTGCGCACGAGTTCGAGAAAGCTTTTCAGGTCGGCGACCGGCATGCGCTGCGGATTCACGACGATCACCTGCGGCACGCTGGAGATCAGGCCGACGGGCACGAAGTCGGACTCCAGGTTGTAGTCGAGCTTGGGGTACATCGACGGCGCGATCGTGTGGTGCACCGCGCCCATGAAGAAGGTGTAGCCGTCGGGCGCCGCCTTGCTCGCGATCGTCGCGCCCACATTGCCGCCGGCGCCGCCGCGGTTGTCGATGATCACCTGCTTGCCGAGGCCGCGGGTGAGCACGGCGGTGAGCGGGCGCGCGAACGCGTCGGTGCCGCCGCCACTGGGGAAGGGCACGACAAAGGTCACCGGCCGGGTGGGCCAGCCGCTTTGGGCATGGACCCAGGGGGTCGCGAGTGCGGCGCAACCGGCGGCGCCTTGCAGCCACTGGCGGCGTGACCAGGGGCGGGGCAGGGTTCGTTGGCTCATGGTGTCTCCCGTCATTGTGATGCGGGCGCGGGGCCTCAGAGCATGGAAGCCAGGGCGCGCGATTGCGCGACTTCGCCACGGGTGAATTGCTCGTGGTGGGACTCGACCTTCTGCAGGTCGTAGAGGTAGTTGACCATCATGCCGAACGACTGCTTCACGCCCTTGGCCGACAGATCGGCCAGCGGGTTCAGCCGCTCCAGGCGTGCGCCATTGTCGAGATGAAAACGCGCCACCGGGTCGCCGCCGTTCGCGGCGGCGTGCACGCCGAGATAGAACGCGGCGAGCCGCGTCAGCGCTTGCATCACGTCAGGCACCAGCGCGCGCAAGGCGGCGACGCTGGCGATGCGGTCGAGGTCCTGGCCGCAGGCATCGAGCACGACGGCGCGCGCGGCGTCGAGCCGCTCGGCGCGTGACTTCGGCAAGCCCTCGCACAGCGCGCCGGCGCGCAACCAGCGCGCGAAGCCGGGGATCGGCGACAGCGTGCAGAAGGTCTTCAGCTGCGGCATCTCGCGCTTCAGCTCCTCGGCCACCCGCTTGATCAGGAAGTTGCCGAGCGACACGCCCTTCAGCCCCGGCTGGCAGTTGCTGATCGAGTAGAACGCGGCGACCTTGAACTGGTTCGCCCGCAAGGGCTCGGCGCGCTTGTCGATCAGCGGCGCGATGCTCGCCGGCATCGCCGGCAGCAGCGCGACCTCGACGAAGATCAGCGGCTCGTCGGGCAGCTGCGGGTGAAAGAACGCGAAGCAGCGCCGGTCCGGCTGCAGGCGTCGGCGCAGGTCGTCCCAGCCGTCGATCTCGTGCACCGCCTCGTGGCGAATGATCTGCTCGAGCAATTGCGCCGGCGAGTTCCAGTCGACCCGCTGCAGCTGCAGGAAGCCGGGGTTGAACCAGCTCGACAGCAGATGCAGGAAGTCGGCTTCGAGCGCCTGCAGTTCGGGCTGCTTGGCGACGCGGCCGAGCAGCGCGCGGCGCATCGCGACGATGCTCGAGGTGCCGCCGGGCAGCCGGTTGATCCGGCGCAGCAACTCCTGTCGCGGCGGCTCGGCCAGGTGCGTCAGGCGCACCAGGTTGCTCGCGTTCGGCTCGTCGGCGTAGGCCTGCGCGCTTTGCAGCACGGCCTGCGGGTCGGGGCTGAAGTCGCGCGACAGGCGCTCGAAGAAGCTGCCCTGCTGGTCGTCGGGCAGGGCGGCGAAGCGCGTCACCAGGTCGCGCGCGATCGTCACGCTGTTGGCTTCGCCACGCTCGGACAGCAGTCGCTTGCAGTCGATCAGCAGGCCGCGCAGCGCGTGATCGCGGCTCGCCTTGCGCGCGGCGTTCTTCAATCCGTCAAGCATGCCGTTCACTCCCTTGACTGCGCTCATGGGCGCGCAGCGCTTTCAGCGCAGCGAGCTGGGCCAGCAGGTGGTCGTGCATTGCCCGCTCGGCGCGCGCCGCGTCGCGGTGTTCGATCGCGTCCAACAGCACCCGGTGTTCGTTGATCGAGGCCTCGATGCGCCCCGGCCAGTTCAGTTGCCGCCCGCGCAGCAATCGCACGAAGCGGCGCAGCTCGTTGGTGGCGCGGTCGAGCCAGCGGTTCCCCGCCAGCGCCTGCACCTTGGTGTGGAACTCGTGGTTGGCGCGGTAGTAGCCGTCGATGTTGTTCGCCGCCGCGTGCTTTTCCAGCACCTCGTGCAGCCGGCGCAGGGCTTTCACGTCGGCGGGCGTGGCACGGCGCACCGCCTCGAAGGCGCAGCGGCCCTCGAGCAGCGCCATCACCGGGAAGAGTTGCTCGGCGTCGTCTTCCGACAGCTCGGTGACCTTGCAGCCCTGGCGCGGCACCAGGGTCACCAATCCTTCGGCCGCCAGTACCTTCAAGGCCTCGCGCAGGGGGGTGCGGCTGATCTGCCAGTCGCGCGCCAGCGCGAGCTCGTCGATCCACTGGCCGGGCGCGAGCTGGCGCTCGAACACCATGCTGCGCAGGCGCGTCGCCACCTCCTCGTGCAGCGAAGCGGGGCGCAGCGGTGTCGGTTCGACCATCGGGTTCTCCAGGGCCAGCGGTGTGCCTGAACTCTATAACCAATAATTCATAATTACAAGAAACGGAGGCGAGCCGAGGCGTTTGGGCGTGCGATTGGCAGCCCCGCATCAACCCTGAGCCCATTCTCCGGTCCGAGGGCTAAAGTGTCTGCAAACCGGACACGGGAGCTCATTCCATGGTCGACCCAGTGCTGGCGTTGCGAGCCGCTTTGCCCGCCGATGCCGACGGCGTGCTCAAGCTCGCCGCGCAGAGCATGTTCGACACCTTCGCGCGCACGGCGATGGGCATGATGGTGGTCGACCGCAACCATCGCATCGTCTGGATCAGCGACGGTTACAAGCGCTTTCTTCCGGCGCTCGGCCATGAGGAGTCGGACTTCGTCGGCCGCCGGGTCGAGGAGGTCGTGCCGAACACCTTGATGGCGCAGGTGATCGACAGCGGCCAGCCCATCCTCGTCGACCTGCTGACCAACCAGGCCGGTACCTTCCTGGTCAGCCGGCTGCCGCTGCGCGACGCGGCGGGCGAGGTGATCGGCGCGCTCGGCCTGGTGCTGCTCGACCACCCCGAGTCGACGATGCAGCCGCTGATGACCAAGTTCACCCGGCTGCAGCGCGAGCTCGACGACGCGCGCCAGCAGCTCGCGGCGCAGCGCCGCCCGAAGTACACCGTCGCGAGCTTCATCGGCGCGAGCCCGGCGGCGATGGAGGTCAAGCGCCAGGCGCGGCGCGTCGCGCAGACCGACAGCACGGTGCTGCTGCTGGGCGAGACCGGCACCGGCAAGGAGCTGCTCGCGCACGGCATCCACGCCGCCAGCGCGCGCGCTGCACGGCCCTTCGTCGGCGTCAACATCGCGGCGGTGCCCGACAGCCTGCTCGAGGCGGAGTTCTTCGGCGTCGCGCCTGGCGCCTACACCGGCGCCGACCGCAAGGGTCGCGACGGAAAGTTCAAGATTGCCGACGGCGGCACGCTGTTCCTCGACGAGATCGGCGACATGCCGCTGGCGCTGCAGGCCAAGCTGCTGCGCGTGCTGCAGGAACAGGAGGTCGAGCCGCTGGGCAGCAACCAGGTGCAGCGCGTCGACGTGCGCATCATCGCCGCGACCAGCCGCGAACTGCCGGCGATGGTGGCCGCCGGCGGCTTTCGCGCCGACCTGTACTACCGCCTCAACGTGCTGCCGATCCGATTGCCGACGCTGCGCGAGCGGATCGCCGATCTCGAGGCCCTGGTCGAGGCGCTGGCCGAAGACATCGCCCGGCGCAGCGGCCTGCCGCACAAGAGCCTGAGCCCCGATGCGCTCGACCTGCTGGCGCGTCAGGCCTGGCCCGGCAACATCCGCGAGCTGCGAAACGTGCTCGAGCAGGCGACGCTGATGACCGACGAGCTGCTGTTGACGGCGGCTCATTTCAAGGGGCTGGCAGGCGTGGCTTCGTCGGTGTCGGAAGCCGTCGTCGCCACCGCGGCCAAGGTCGACGACGCGGTGCCGCCCGTGGCTCGTGCCGAGGCGCCGCCCGACACGCCGTCGATCAAGCCGCTGTCCCAGGCCATCGCCGAACTCGAGGCCCAGTCCATCCGTGCGGCGCTTGCCGCCACCGGTGGCAACAAGCTCGCGGCGTCGCGCTTGCTCGGCATCTCGCGCGCCACGCTGTACGAGAAGCTGCCGCTGATCGAAGCACAGACGTGAACATCTTCGTCGTCCTGCTCGTCGCCGGAGGCTACCTGTATCTGCTGTTCGCGGTGGCGTTCTATGTCGACTCGCACAAACGCCTGCGTGGGCGCGGCTTGCTGTCGCCCGGCGCCGTCTATGCGCTGTCGATCGCGGTCTACTGCACGACCTGGACCTTCTACGGCAGCGTCGGCCGCTCGGCGGTCGGCGGTCTGGGCTTCCTGCCGATCTACATCGGGCCGATCCTGGTGTTCGTGTTCGGCCAGCAGCTGCTGCGCAAGATCGTGCAGATCAGCAAGACGCAGCACATCACGACGATCGCCGACTTCATCTCGGCGCGCTACGGCAAGAGCCAGCGCCTCGCCGGGCTGGTCACGGTGATCGCGGTGCTCGGCATCATGCCGTACATCTCGCTGCAGCTGAAAGCGGTGTCGCACAGCTTCGACATCATTCGCCGCTATCCGGCGGTGGAGTCGTCCGGGTTGGCGGCGGCGCCCGTGTACGCCGATTCGGCGTTCTACGTCGCGCTGCTGATGAGCCTGTTCGTCATCCTGTTCGGCACCCGCCGCGTCGACGCGACCGAGCAGCACCGCGGCATGGTCACCGCGGTGGCGCTCGAGTCGCTGGTCAAGCTGGCCGCGTTCGTGGCGGTGGGCGGCTTCGTCACCTGGGGCATGTTCGACGGCTTCGGCGACCTGTTCGCGCGCGCACGCGCCGTGCCCTCGATGGCGCCCCTGCTCGACTTCAGCGGCCAGGTTTTCAGCCGCGATTTCTGGGCCCTGACCGCGCTGTCGATGACCGCCATCGTCTGCCTGCCGCGCCAGTTCCAGGTCGCGGTGGTCGAGAACGTCGCCGTCGACCATCTGACGCGCTCGCGCTGGGCCTTCCCGCTGTACCTCGTCGCGATCAACCTGTTCGTGCTGCCGATCGCGCTGGCCGGGCTGCTCACCTTCGCCGGCAGAAACGTCGACGCCGACACCTTCGTGCTCACACTGCCGATCGCCGCCGGCAGCCCCGGGCTCGCGCTGTTCGCCTTCGTCGGCGGCCTGTCCGCGGCGACCGCGATGCTGATCGTCGAGACGATTGCGCTCGCGACGATGATCTGCAACGACCTGGTGATGCCGCTCTTGATCCGCAGCGCGCGCGTGCGCACCGACGGCGGGGCCGACCTGGTCGGGCTGGTGAAGGGCATCCGCCGCGCCAGCATCGTCTTCGTGCTGCTGCTCGGCTACGCCTATGTGCGACTGATCGGCGAATCGTATGCGCTGGTCAGCATCGGCCTGGTGTCGTTCGCCGCCGCCGCGCAGTTCGCCCCGGCGATCGTCGGCGGCATCTACTGGACGCGCGGCACGCGCGCCGGCGCGCTGGCCGGTCTCGCGGCGGGCTTCGCGGTCTGGGTGTACACCCTCTTGCTGCCGTCGCTCGCCCGCTCCGGCTGGCTGCCGGGCGCGTTCGCGAGCGAGGGGCTGCTGTCGATCGCCGCACTCAAGCCCTATGCGCTGTTCGGCCTGTCGGGGCTCGATCCGGTCACCCACAGCCTGATCTGGAGCATGCTCGCCAACATCGGCTGCTACCTGCTGTTCTCGTGGCGCACCCGCCCGAGCGTGGTCGAGGCCGTGCAGGCGCGCGCCTTCGTCGGCGTGTTCGCGAGCCAGCCGGCGCTGGTGCGCTCGTGGCACGCCGATGTGCGCGTCGGCGACCTGATGGCGACGCTGGAGCGCTTCGTCGACCGCGACCGGGCGCAGCGCGCGGTGGTCGAGTACGCGGCCTCACGCAGCACGGCGTACGACCCGGCGCACACGGCCAACAGCGACTTCGTCAACTTCGCCGAGCGGTTGCTCGCCGGTGCGATCGGCGCCGCGCTCGCGCGGGTGGTCATCGCCTCGGCGATCCGCGAAAAGAAGATGAGCCTCGAGGGCGTGATGGAGATGCTCTCGGTCGCATCGCAGGCGATCGAGGTCAACTGGGAGCTGGTGCGCGAGGGCATCGAAAACATCGCCCAGGGCGTGGCGGTGTTCGACGCCGACCTGCGCATCGCGCTGTGGAACCGCCGGGTGGAAGAGCTGTTCGAGTTGCCCGAAGGCCACCTCATCGTCGGCATGACGCTCGCCGAGTTCGTTCGCTACAACGCCCAGCGCGGCGAGTACGGCCCGGGCGACGTCGAGGCGCAGGTCGCCGAACGCGTGGCGAGTGCGCGCCAGCGCGAACCGCGGGTGTTCGTGCGCGAGCGGCCGAACGGCCGCTTCATCGAGGTCTTCGGCAAGGCCTTGCCCAGCGGCGGCTTCGTTTCCACTGTCACCGACATCACCGATCGCAAGCGTGCCGACGAGGCGCTGCGCCGCGCGCACGATGAACTCGAAGCGCGGGTGGTCGAACGCACCAGCGAACTGCAGAAGAGCAACGACCAGCTCGCGCTCGAGGTCGTCGAGCGCAAGCGCGCCGAGGCGGTGCTTGCCGAGCGCTCGCGCGACCTGGCGCGCTCCAACGCCGAGCTCGAGCAGTTCGCCTATGTCGCCTCGCACGACCTGCAGGAACCGCTGCGCATGGTCGGCAGCTACCTGCAGATCCTCGAGCAGCGCTACAAAAGCCAGCTCGACACCGACGCCCACGAGTTCATCGGCTACGCCGTCGACGGCGCCAAGCGCATGCAAAGGCTGATCAACGACCTGCTCGCCTACTCGCGGGTGGACACCAAGGCGCGGCCGTTCCGCCCGGTCGACTGTGCGACCGTGCTCGACACGGTGAAGCGCAGCCTGCACCTGGCGATCGAGGACAGCGGCGCGCAGATCACCGTCGACGCGCTGCCGGTGGTCACCGGCGACGGCACGCAACTCGCCCAGCTGTTCCAGAACCTGATCGGCAACGCGATCAAGTTCCGCGGCGACAAGCCGCCGCAGGTGCATGTCTCGATGGCCGAGGAGGACAGCTGCTGGTCGTTCTCGGTGCAGGACAATGGCATCGGCATCGCGCCCGAGTACTTCCAGAAGGTCTTCGTGCTGTTCCAGCGCCTGCACAGCCGCGACGCCTACCCCGGCACCGGCATCGGGCTGGCGATCTGCAAGAAGATCGTCGAATACCACGGTGGACGCATCTGGGTCGAGTCGACCCCCGGACAAGGCAGCGTGTTTCGCTTCACCTTGCCGCGCAGTACGCAAGCCTAGTCGGCACTAGCCAGCGTGCAAACTGGCCGCGACGCCGGGCGGCGCATGCGCGCGCGTGCGGTACTGCCCCGGCGTCATCTCGAACCAACGCTTGCAGGCGCGTGTGAAATTGCCCTGATCGCTGAAGCCGAGCAGATAGGCGGCTTGGGCGAAGGACAGCTTGTGCTGCCCCAGATAGTGCCCGGCCAACTCGCGGCGGGTGTCGTCCAGCAATTGCTGGAACGAGGTCCCTTCCTCCAGCAGGCGGCGCTGCAATGTCCGCTCGCTCATGCACAAATCCTTCGCGATCTCTTCGCGCTTCGGCTCACCGTCGGGAAGCCTGCGCAGGATCTGCTCCCGACCTTTGACGCTGGTGCTGGCGTTTTCCAGTCGCTCGATGCGCTCTCCCGCGAAGCGGTCGTGCAACTCGGCCAGCATTGGGTTCGCGGTCGGCAGGGGCAGTGCCAGATCGGCGCGCGCGAACAGCAGACTGTTGCTCGGCGCATCGAAGCGCACCGGGCACTGAAAGGCTTCGCGGTACCGCTGCACATCGGCGAGCGCGGGATGCGCGAACTCGACGCCGAGCGGACGCAGCTCCCGCCCGACGATCCAGCGGCAGAAGTTCAGCAAGGTCAGCAGGTCGAACTCGTAGCGTTGCCCCGGGATCGGCAAGGTGCCGCCGAAGAGATGCAGGTCCAGCCGGCATTCCCCGCCGCGTTCGCTCAGGATGATCGTGGCGGCGTCGCTGAGGATTCGCAGGTACCGGACCAGGCGCTCCAGCGCCGCGTGCAGGCTCTGGCTCGACATCATGGCGTAACCCACGACCTCGAAATTCGCCGGCCTCGAGACCTGAGGCGTCATGAGTGCGATGGCGGGATCGCGCGAGCGCGCGGCGGCGCGTTGCCACAACAGACTGACCTTTTCGCTCGGACACCTTGCGCCGGAATCGGCGAGCGCGTCCAGGTCGATGCCGGCCTCGGCACACAAGGCGCGCGCGTCCAAGCCGGCCCCGGCGAGGGCTTCCGCAACTCCCTTGACCCATGCCGCCGAGGACGTGCGCTCGCTCACCCCTGCACCTCGCGATTCGAGGGTTTACCCGCAGCACCAAGGCTAAACGGTTGGCCATTCAAAGCCCAGACGTGCTGTGCCCGAATTTTTAGCATACCGACCGAGATGAGTCCCCTATGACATTCCGCAACTCGACAGCCGCAAGGAACAACGCCATGAAAGTCAGGCCCTGGGTCGCGACCTACCGCGACAACGGCATCCCCTTCGAGATCAACGCCAACGCCTACCGATCGGTGGTGCACATGCTCGAAGGCGCGATGGAGCGATATGCCGACAAGCCGGCGTTCCGCTCGTTCGGTCAAACGCTGAACTATGCCGACGTCGACCGCCTGTCGAGCGCATTCGCCGCCTGGCTGCAGAACAGGCTCGGCCTCGAGAAGGGCGACCACGTCGCCGTCATGTCGCCGAACCTGCTGGCTTTCCCCATCGCGTTCCTCGGCATCGTTCGCGCCGGCGGCGTGCAGGTCAACGTCAACCCGATGTACACACCGCGCGAACTCGAGCACCAGCTCAACGACTCGGGCAGCAAGGTCATCGTCGTCTTCAACGGCTCGACGCCCGCGCTGGCCGAGGTGATCGCCAGGACCGGCATCCAGACCGTGATCACCGTGGCCCTCGGCGACGGCGGCAGCGCCGCGCTGCCGAGCCCGCCGGTCGACGGCCGACTGCCCGGCAGCATCGCCTTCGCCGATGCGCTGATCGAGGGCGCCGCGATGCAGCGCACCCCGGTCGAACTGGCCGGCGACGACCTGTTGTTCCTGCAGTACACCGGCGGCACCACCGGAGCGTCCAAGGGCGCCGCACTGTCGCATCGCAACCTGGTGGCGAACGCCGAGCAGTTCAAGGCCGTCATGCCCAACGCGACCAGGCCGGGCCAGGAGGTGATCGTCACCGCGATTCCGCTGTATCACATCTTCGCACTGATGGTGAACTTCATCACCTACTTCTCGGTGGGCGCCGACAACTGGCTGGTCGCCAACCCCCGCGACATGGACGCCTTCGTCGACGTGTTGAAGCAGGCCAAGCCCACGGTTTTCATGGGTGTGAACACGCTGTACGCGGGTCTCACGATGCACCCGCGCATCGGCGAGGTGGACTTCTCCAGGCTGCACCTGGCCGGCGGCGGCGGCGCGGCGGTGCTGGGTACGACCTCGGCGAAGTGGAAGGCGATCACCGGCAACTTCATCCGCGAAGGCTATGGCCTGTCGGAGACCAGCCCGGTGCTGACGTTCAACCCCGAGTCGATCGACGAATTCAGCGGCACGACCGGCCTGCCGCTGCCCGGCACCGACATCAAGCTGCTCGACGACGACGGCGCCGAAGCGGCGATCGGCCAGCCCGGCGAGATCTGTGCCAAGGGGCCGCAGGTGATGTCCGGCTACTGGCAGCAGCCCGAGGCCAACGCCGCGGCGTTCACTCCCGACGGCTACTTCAGAACCGGCGACGTGGGCGTGTTCGACGAAAGGGGCTTCCTGAAGATCGTCGATCGCAAGAAGGACATGGTCATTGTCTCGGGCTTCAACGTCTATCCGAACGAGATCGAGGCCGTCGCCAGCGGCTGTGCGGGTGTGGCCGAATGCGCCTGCGTCGGCGTGCCCGACGAGAAGACCGGCGAAGCGGTCAAGCTGTTCGTCGTCAAGGCCCCGGGCTCGACGCTGACCGCCGAGCATGTGAGCTCCCATTGCCGCCAGGCGTTGACCGCCTACAAGGTGCCGAAGGTCGTGCGCTTTGTCGAGGCGCTGCCGAAATCGACCGTCGGCAAGATCCTGCGGCGTGAACTGCGCGACGTCGCCTGACCCCTGCATCAAGGACACGCTCATGACCCCGTCCACGCTCTCCATCGCCAACCTCGCCGACTGGGTCGGCAATGAACTCGGCACCTCCGACTGGGTGACCGTCGGCCAGGACCGCATCGATGAATTCGCGCGCTGCACCGGCGACGATCAGTGGATTCACGTCGATGCCGAGCGCGCCGAACGCGAGAGCCCCTACGGCACGACGGTGGCGCACGGCTACCTGACGCTCGCCACGCTCGCGCCGAGCGCCTTCGAGGTCTACATCAAGCCGGCGGGTATCACCCAGGCCTTCAACTACGGGCTCGACCGCGTGCGCTTCGTCGCGCCGGTGAAGACCGGCTCGCGCATCCGCACCCGCATCAAGCTGCTCGGCGCCGAGCCCAAAGGCGGCGGCCGCGTCTTGATCACGACCGAGAACACGGTCGAGATCGAAGGCACCGACAAGCCGGCGCTGGTGGCGCACGCGCTGGTCATGCTGGCGGCATGACCATGGGCAAGCAAGCGAAGCCCGCGTCCGGCAACAACGCGCCGGAGATGTTGGCCGCCGCCGCGACCGAAGGCATGTTGGGCCCCAATCCCTTCGTCGGCCTGCGCGTCAAGGATCTCGTCGGCTCGGCGGGGCAATTCGCCGGCAACGCGGCCAGGAACCCGATGCTCGTCATCGAAGAAGAAGCGGCCCTGGCGCGCGAGCTGATCTCGGTGCTGGCGGGCCGGTCCGAGCTTGCGCCGGCGCCGGGCGACAAGCGCTTCCAGGACGAGGCGTGGAAGTCCAATCCCCTTTACCGCCGCTACGCGCAGGCCTACCTCGCCTGGAGCAAGGCCTTGACCAGCCTGGTCGAGCGCGCGCCGCTCGACGACCGCAACCGCGAGCGGGCGCGGTTCGTCGTGTCGCTGTGGACGCAGGCGCTGTCGCCGTCGAACACGCTGATCGGCAACCCGGCGGCGCTCAAGCGCGCGGTCGACACCGGCGGGGGCAGCCTGGTCAAGGGCCTGCGCAACATGCTGCGCGACCTGGCGCGCAACAAGGGCATGCCCAGCCAAGTCGACACCGAGGCCTTCGAGCTGGGGCGCAACCTCGCGCTCTCGCCGGGGTCGGTGGTGTTCAGCAACCCGGTGCTCGAGTTGATCCAGTACGCCCCGAGCACCGAGACCGTTCATGCGCGACCGCAGCTCATCGTGCCGCCGCAGATCAACAAGTTCTACATCTTCGATCTGTCGCCGGGCCGCAGCATCGTCGAGCACCTGGTGAACAGCGGCCTGCAGGTCTTCGCCGTCAGCTGGCGCAACCCGACCGTGGCGCAGCGCGACTGGGACCTGGACACCTATGTCGCTGCGCTGATCGAGGCGATCGAGGCGGTGCGCGAGATCACCGGCAGCGCGGACGTGAACCTGCATGGGGCCTGCTCGGGTGCGATGACGATGGCCGCGCTGATGGGGCACCTGGCGGCGAAGAAGCAAAAGCTCGTCCACGCGGCGACGCTGATGGTCGCCGTGCTCGACATCGGCTGCGAGTCGCAGCTGGGCCTGTTCGCCACGCCGGAGGCGATGGTCGCGGCGAAGCAGAACTCGCGCCTCAAGGGGGTGCTCAAGGGCCAGGAGATGGGTCGGGTGTTCGCGTGGATGCGACCCAACGACCTGGTGTGGAACTACTGGGTCAACAACTACCTGATGGGCAACCCGCCGCCGGCGTTCGACCTGCTGTACTGGAACAACGATTCGACCCGTCTGGCGGCCAAGTTCCACGGTGAGTTGCTCGACATCTTCTCGGGCAACCTGCTGGCCACGCCCGGTGCGATGAAGGTGCTGGGCACGAAGATCGACCTCACCAAGGTCGATTGCGACAAGTACATCGTCGCCGGCAACACCGATCACATCACGCCGTGGAAAGGCGTGTACCGGGCGGCCAGCGCGTTCGGCGGCCGCAACGACTTCGTGCTGAGTTCGAGCGGCCACATTCAAAGCCTGATCAACCCCCCGGGCAACCCGAAGGCGAAGTTCTTCGTGAACTCGCACTGCCCGGCCTCGGCCGATGAATGGCTGGCGGACGCGAAGCCCATGCCCGACTCGTGGTGGGGACACTGGAGCGACTGGCTTGCGCAGCGCTCGGGCGAACGCATCGCCGCACCCACCGCGCTCGGCAGCCTGCGCCATCCGCCCACGGCCAAGGCGCCGGGCCGCTACGTTCTCGCGAAATAGCCGCACGATTCGAGGCGCTGCGCAGATTCACCCCTTTCTCGTCAACCCCCCAGGAGCATCCCGATGGAAAACCAAGCCACTCTCTTCGAAGACATCGCCAAGCTGGCCAAGCAGTTCGTTCCCGGCTCGGCCGACCTCAATGCCTTCATGCAAGGCCGGCGCAAGGATCTCGACACCTTGTTGACCATCGGCCGCATCACGAGCGGCGGGGTTCAGTCGGTCACCGGCAAGCAGGTCGAGACGCTGCGTGCGCTCGGCACGGACCTTCGCGCCGCGTTGACCGGGCAGGCCGAGGGCGATCGCAGCAAGAGCGAAGCGGTGCGCGAGGCCGCGCAGAAGGCCATCGGCAGCGTGGCCGAGTTGGCCGGCGTGGTGGTCGACGCGCAGGCGGAAGCCTTCGACGCCGTCAGGCTGCGGGCCTACGCCAATGTCGAGGAGCTCAAAGCGCTGCTGCGCCGGGAGCAGTGATGCCGCCCGCATCGGCGAACCTGCCGGCCGCGACCGGCGATGGAGAAGGCGGCGCAGGCATGGACGTCCGCACCGTCGAGGTGGACGGGCAGCGCATCCGCGTCGCGATCCGCGCCGGCGCCCCGCAGGGCACGCCGCTGCTCATCTTCAACGGGATCGGCGCGAACCTCGAGCTGTTGGGAACCTTCACCGCCGCGCTGGCGGGCATCGAGACCATCGTCTTCGATGTCCCCGGCGTCGGCGGCTCGGACTTGCCGAGCCTGCCGTACCGATTCCCCGGCCTGGCGCGACTGGCGAACCGCCTGTTGAACGAGCTCGGCTACGACGGGCCGGTCGACGTGCTCGGCGTTTCGTGGGGTGGGGCGCTGGCGCAGCAGTTCGCGTTCCAGTACGCGCATCGCTGTCGCAAGCTGGTGCTCGCTGCGACCTCGCCCGGAGTTGTCATGGTGCCGGGCCGGCTCTCGGTGATCAGCAAGCTGATCAGCCCGCGCCGCTATCGCGATCCCGACTACCTGATGCGCATCGGACCCGAGCTGTACGGCGGAACGTTCCGGCGCCGGCCGGAGCTGCTGCGCGAGCACGGACGCCACATCGCGGCGCCGCGCGGGCTCGCCTACGCCTACCAGCTGCTGGCCGCCTGGGGCTGGACCAGCATCTTCTGGATGCGCCTGTTGCGACAGCCGACGCTGGTCATGGCCGGCAGCGACGACCCGATCGTGCCGACGATCAACGCCAAGCTGATGGCGATGGTCATCCGAAGGTCCAAGCTGTTCGTGATCGACGACGGGCATCTGTTCCTGGTGACCCGCCCGCTGGAGTCGGCGACGGTGGTGGGAAGGTTCCTGGCGCGATGACGCTGGCCGGCATGAAGCAGCTCGCGCTGGCATTGCTGGTGGCGATGCTCATGCTGGTGGCGCTCGCCGCCGCCTTCCAGGCGAGCCACCCGTGGCTCGCCTGGGTGCGCGCCTTCGCCGAGGCCGCAGCGGTGGGTGCGATCGCCGACTGGTTCGCCGTCACGGCGCTGTTCTCGCATCCCCTGGGCCTGCCGATTCCGCACACGGCCATCATCCCGAGGAACAAGGACGAGATCGGGGCCACCCTCGGCGATTTCGTCGAGCACAACTTTCTGACGCCGGACAACGTGATCCGCAAGGTGACGCAGCAGGAGCTCGCGCGCGCCGCAACGCAATGGCTCGCCGACCCGGACAAGCGATCGCACCTTGCGCAGCGCGCGTGCTCCGCCTGCGCCACGCTGATGGACAGGCTGGCCGACGACGACGTGAAGCGCTTTCTCGATCGAAGCGTCACGCTGCGGCTGGAGCAGCTGAACGCCGCCCGCATCACGGGCGAGGTGCTGGAATTGCTCACGGCCGACAATCGGCATCAGGCGCTGCTGGACCATGGGCTGCGCGCGCTCGAGGCGTGGCTCACGGACAAGCGTGCGCGGATCCGCGACAAGGTCAGCCAGGGTTCGTGGTTCACGCCGAAATTCGTCGACGCCTACGTCGCCAACCGCTTCGTCGACGGCGTGCTGGCGCTGCTGCGCGAGGCGGGCGATGACGCCGAGCATGAACTGCGTCAGGGTTTCGACACGGCGGTTCGCGAATTCATCGACAAGCTCAAGACTTCGGCGGAATACCGGCAGCGCGGCGAGGCGCTGGTGCGCGGGCTGGTCGAACACCTGCGCCGCGAGGACTACTGCACGTGGCTGTGGCGCGAGACCAAGGCGAGGTTGCACGCCGACATCGCCCGCGCCGATTCCGTCGTCAAGGGTCACGTCGAGCGGGCACTGCATGGCCTCGCCGACTCGCTGGCCAAAGACGAAGCCGTGCTCCGCAAGCTCGACCAGTGGGCGCTGCAAGCCATCGAGGGCCTGCTGCTGAGGCACCGCCATCAAGTGTCGCGCTTGATCGCGGAGGTGGTGAAGAGCTGGGACGCGCGCGAAGTGTCCGAGAAGATCGAGAAGGAGATCGGCCGCGACCTGCAGTACATCCGGATCAACGGCACCGTGGTCGGCGGACTCGCCGGCGTCGCGCTTCACGCGATTCCCGCCGTG
>DASXQQ010000431.1:0-8014 GCA_036507085.1 Piscinibacter sp.
GCACACGCTGAGGCAGCTCGAAGGTGGGCAGACCCTGCGCATCGACGACCACGGCTCCCGCGTCGCGCCCGAGGTCTGGGCGCTGTACCGCCAAGCGCTTGCGCGGTTCGGCGCCGTGCCGACGCTGGTGGAGTGGGACACCAACGTGCCGGCCTTGGACGTGTTGCTGGCCGAGGCGGCCCAAGCCGCCGCGCTGCTCGAGGAGACGGGCCATGCCCTCGCTGCGTGACGTTCAGCATGCGATGCGGCGCAGCCTGCTGCAGGATGCGCACGGCCAGGCGGCGGCCCACATCGTCGGCGCCGGGCTCGCGCCCCGGCAACGGCTGAATGTCTATCGCAACACCATCCTCGGTACGCTCGCCAACGCGCTGAGACTGTCGTTTCCTGCAGTGCAACGGCTGGTCGGCGCCGATTTTTTCGAGGGCGCGGCACAGATCTTCGCGCGTGAGCGGGCGCCGCGCTGCGCCGACCTCAACGCCTATGGCGCCGAGTTCCCGGACTTCCTCCAGCGCTTCGAACCCGCGGCGACGCTCGCCTACCTGGCGGACGTGGCTCGCCTCGAATGGGCGGTGAATCGCGCGCTGCATGCCCCCGATGTGCGGGCGCTCGACGCGTTAGCGTTGACAGCCGTCGCGCCGTCCGACCACGACCGCGTGTGCTTCGTGGCGCACCCGTCGATCTCGATGCTGCGCTCGAAGTTCCCTGTTGACGCGATCTGGCGCGCGGTGCTGCAGCAAGACGAGACGGCCATGGCCGCGATCGATCTGGGCACCGGGCCCGTGTGCCTGACGGTGCAGCGCCTGGCCGACGAGGTCGAAGTCGAGCGCCTCGACGAGGGTGCCTGGCGCTTCGCGAGCGCATTGCTCGGGGGGCAAACGCTGGGTGCCGCGCTCGAGGCCGCGCCGGACGTCGAGGGCTCTTCGCTGCTCGCGCAGCATCTGCTGGCGGGACACTGCGTGGCGTTCCACGTCGCCACGGCCGGGACCCCGCCATGACCGAACTGCTCGCCCGCGTGCGCAGCCGGCTGGAGGCCGTGCCCTATGCGCTGCTCGCGCTGCCGCTGCGCCTCGCCGTGGCGACCGTGTTCTGGAATTCCGGCACGACCAAGCTCGCCAACTGGGACACGGCCGTCGCGCTGTTCACCGACGAGTACCGCGTGCCGCTGCTGCCGCCGGAGCTGGCGGCCACCATGGCCGCGAGCATCGAGCTGAGCACGCCGGTCCTGCTCGTGCTGGGGCTGCTCACCCGGCCTGCCGCCGCTGTGCTGCTGGGCATGACGGCGGTCATCGAGATCTTCGTCTACCCGCTGGCGTGGCCGACGCACATCCAATGGGCGGCGATGCTGCTCGTTCTCCTGTGCCGCGGGCCCGGCGCGCTATCGCTCGACCATTGGCTGTGGCAGAAGATCGGCGGGCACTGGGCTTGACGTGGGCTTGACGCCGACACGCGTATTCGTTTCGAGCTTCAGCAAATAGACCACGACGTCCGTCAGTGCGAGTGACGATGATGCGCGTCGGGGAAATGCGCATGCGTGTGGCTGATGGGCGCGTGGCGGTGCCAGTGCGCATGGCGAGTGCCCGCGGGAAGCGGCTCGTCATGTGGGTGCTCGTGGTGCTCGTCGCCGATGCCATGCACATGCTCGTGGCTGTGCTCCAGCGGCGCGTGGGTGTGCGCATGTTCGTGCCGTTCGGCCAGATGCAGCGCCACGCCCACTGCCATCAGGGCGCCGGCGATCAGTAGCGGCAAGGTAACGGGTTCTCCGAGCAGGCTGATCGCCAGCAACGCGCCGAAGAACGGCGCGATCGAGAAGTAGGCGCCGGTGCGCGCGGTGCCCAGATGGCGCAGGCCGATGACGAACAAAACCAGGCTCGCGCCGTAGCTCGCGAAGCCCAGCAAGGCCGCCTCGAGCACGGTCGGCGTGCCGGGCCATGATGCGCCTGAGACCAGCGCGAGCACGAGATTGGTGGTGCCCGCCACCAGCCCCTTGGTCATGGCGATGAACGAGGCGTCCGACAACGACACCTTGCGCGTGAGGTTGTTGTCGACGGCCCAGGCCAGGCAGGCGCCCACCACGGCCAGCGCCGGCCACAGGCCCTCGAAGCGTGCGTCCTGCGGCCACGACAACACCACGCTGCCCGCGACGATGGCCAGCATGCCGAGCGCGATGCGGCGGTCGAAGTTCTCCTTGAAGGCGAACCACGCGAGGAGCGCCGTCAGCACGCCCTCGGCATTGAGCAGCAAGGATGCTCCGGAGGCGGGCATCTGCGACAGCCCGGTCATCAGCAGCACCGGGCCGACCATTCCGCCGGCGACGATGGCCCCCGCGAGCCAGGCCCATTCGCTGCGCGACAGCCGCACTGCTGCGGCGTGCCGCAGCCGTCGCACCAGCCACAGCCCGATGCCCGACCCCAGGTAGAGCAAGGCGGCCAGCAACCACGGGCTCGTCTGTCCCAACAGTAGCTTGGCAAGAGGCGTGCTGGCGCCGAAAAGCGTGGCAGCCGCCAACGCGGCGGCCACGCCCGAGGTCAGGTAGCTGTTCATCGCTGCTGTCGAGCGCCTTGCTTCGTCGCCCGCGACCGGTGCTTGGCTGGCGTCCCGTGCACCTGCCCGACGTGTGAAGCCTCGCGAGGCGCAGCGGATCGTGCCGCATTCGACAACTCGTTCAGGATGCCGCAATGCGCGGCGTCCTGCGCCACTCGACACAGGTCCCGCAGCGCGCGCAACTCCTTCTCGAGGCTGCGAAGTTCGCGCATGCGCGTGCCCACGTGGCCAATGTGCTCGTCGAGCAAGGCGTTGACCTCCGCGCAGTTCTCCGCAGGCGCGTCCTTGAAGCGCAGCAGCACGCGGATCTCATCCAGGTTCATGTCCAGCGCGCGGCAATGACGGATGAACGACAGCCGCTGCGCATGCGACTCGTCGTAGATGCGGTAGTTGCCGCCGCTGCGACCGGGCTCCGGCAGCAGGCCCTCGCGCTCGTAGTAGCGGATCGTCTCGATCTGCGTGCCGGCGGCCTCGGCCAGCTCTCCGATTTTCATCGCGGACCTCGGGCAGCCAAGCCCAGGATTGACACGGCCCATTGTAGGCGCTTGACCCTGCAGTGGGTACAGGGTTTCCAATCTCGGCATGAATGCCGCGAGCAAGCCCGTCGATGGTTCCGCCGCCTGCGGTGGGGCTGCCTGTTGTGATGACCATGATCATGACGTCGCCGACGGGGCCGCCCCCGCGGGCCTTGCGGTGTTCCGCATCGCCGCCATGGACTGCGCGTCCGAGGAAGGCGAAATCCGCCGTGCCCTGGAGCCCTTTCCCGGCATCCGGGGCTTGAGCTTCCAACTCGGTGCACGCACCCTGGCGATCGACGCCGATCCGCAGCACCTGCCGCAGGCGCTGGAGGCGATCCGCAATGCCGGCTTCGATCCGAGACCGCTGGCAGCGTCGCGCACGGCGGATGACCCCGACCGCCACGCGCACAAGCATGCCCACGACGATCACGACCACGTGTTCGGTGCGGGTCTCGGGCGCCTGGGCGCGGCCCTCGGCTTGGCCGTCGCTGCGGAGGCTGTGTCCTTCTTCGCGCCGCCGCTGCTTGGCTGGAAGCTTGCCGGCATGACCGTGGCCGCGCTTGCGATCTGGCTGGCGGGGCTGGACACCTACAAGAAGGGGTTCGGCGCCCTGCGCCAGGGCCGGCTCAACATCAACGCGCTGATGTCCGTGGCGGTGACCGGCGCCTTCCTGATCGGTCAATGGCCCGAGGCCGCGATGGTGATGGCGCTCTACGCCATCGCCGAACTGATCGAGGCGCGCGCGGTCGACCGTGCGCGCAATGCGATCAAGGGCCTGATGGCGCTCGCGCCGGAAGCGGCCGAATCCCGGCAGGCGGATGGGAGCTGGCAAAGCATTCCCACCCAGGACATCGCCATCGGCACCATCGTGCGCATCAAGCCCGGCGAACGGGTGCCGCTGGACGGCGTGGTGACCGCCGGCAGCAGCGCGATCGACCAGGCGCCCGTCACGGGCGAGAGCATTCCCGTCGACAAGGCTGCGGGCGATCCGGTGTTCGCCGGCACCGTCAATCAGACCGGCGCACTGGAAATTCGCGTCACTGCCGTCGCCGACAACTCCACGCTGGCCCGCATCATCCACGCGGTCGAACAAGCGCAAGGCGCGCGCGCCCCGACGCAGCGCTTCGTCGATCGCTTTTCCGCGATCTACACGCCGGCGGTGTTCGTCATGGCTTTGGCGGTAGCCGTGCTCATGCCACTGCTCGCCGGTGTGCCCGGGTCACAGGCCGCCTATAAGGCGCTCGTGTTGCTGGTCATCGCCTGCCCCTGTGCGCTGGTCATTTCGACGCCGGTCACGGTGGTCAGCGGCCTGACCGCCGCTGCGCGCAGGGGCATCCTGATCAAGGGAGGCACCTACCTCGAGCAGGCTCGGCAGATCAAGGCGGTGGCGCTGGACAAGACCGGCACCATCACCGAGGGCAAGCCTCGCCTGGTGCACTGGGAAGCCCTGTCCCACTCGGACCCAGTGTCGGTGGGTGCGAGCCTGGCCGCCCGCTCCGATCACCCCGTGTCCAAGGCCATTGCCGAAGGCCTGCCGGGACAGCGCCTGGATGTCGCCGACTTTGAAGCCTTGGTCGGCCGGGGCGTGCAAGGACGTGTCGAGGGTCAGAGCTACCTGCTCGGCAACCACCGCCTGATTCACGACCGGGGGCTGTGCGGCAACGAGCTCGAAGCCAAGCTGGCCGAGCACGAAGCGGCCGGCCGCACGGTGACGCTGCTCGCCGCGAACGATCGCGTGCTGGCGCTGTTCGCCGT
Source organism: Piscinibacter sp. (assembly GCA_036507085.1). Lineage (GTDB taxonomy): Bacteria > Pseudomonadota > Gammaproteobacteria > Burkholderiales > Burkholderiaceae_C > Albitalea. Next base: position 4,815 of record DASXQQ010000431.1, read on the forward strand.
CGCCGACACGCTGAAGGCCTCGTCGTCGCAAGCGGTCGCCGACCTCAAAGAGCTGGGTGTGACGCCGGTCATGCTGACGGGCGACAACGCCAGCACGGCGCGCGCGATCGCAGCGCAGGCCGGCATCGCCGACGCCCGCGGCGACCTGCTGCCGCAGGACAAGCAATCGGCGATTCGTGACCTGCAGCGCGCGCACGGCATGACGGCCATGGTCGGCGACGGCATCAATGACGCACCGTCACTGGCCCAGGCCGACATTGGTTTCGCGATGGGCGGTGCAGGCACCGACGTGGCCATGGAGGCGGCCGATGTGGTCATCATGACCGATGACCTGCGTCGACTGGCGTCCACCATCCGGCTGTCGCGCGAGACCCACGCGGTGCTGTGGCAGAACATTGCGCTGGCGCTCGGCATCAAGGCGGTGTTTCTGGTGCTCGCGGTGTTCGGCAGCGCCACGATGTGGATGGCGGTCTTCGCCGACATGGGCGCCAGCCTGCTGGTGGTGGCCAACGGCCTGCGGCTGCTGCGCGCCTGAGAACGCGTCAGTGGACAGGTCGCGATCACGGCGAAACCGCACGGTCCAGCGACGCCAGGAATTCCGCGGGGGCTTGAAAGCCGATCACCCGCAGCGCGATCTCCTTGCCCTGCTTGTCGAAGAAGACAATGCCCGGCGGTCCGAACAGGGCGAAACGCTTCAGCAGCGCCTGGTCGTCCGCGTTATTTGCAGTGACATCGGCGCGCAGCAGGACCACCTCGTTCAATCGGGCCTGGACCCGCGGATCGCTGAACGTGAAGCGATCCATCTCCTTGCACGAGACGCACCATTCGGCCCAGAAATCCAGCATGACATGGCGGCCGCTCGCCGCTTTCAATCGGGCGTCCAACTCGGCCAGGTTCTTGACCGGTTGAAAGCGGAGTTCCCCGCTGTCCGGTGCGGCGGCGCTGCGAACGGCGGCCCAGGGCCGCAGCGTCTCGCGACCGCCCGACAACGCACCGATCAGCAACACCACGCCCGCCACCAGCGCCATCACGCCCACGCCCTTCCAGAAGCGCTGGTGGCCTGGCGCCTCGACCGGCAACGGGTCGATGGCATGCAGGTACATGGCGGACACGATCAGCAGTGCCGCCCAGAGCAGTTGCTGCACGAACGCCGGAATCACCGGCGACACAAGATAGATCGCCACCGCCAGCATCGCGACGCCGAAGACCCGCTGGATGGACTCGGTCCATGCGCCGGCTTTGGGCAGCAGGGTGCCTGCCGTGGCGCCGACCACCAGCAGCGGCGCACCCATGCCGATGGCCATCGAAAACAGGGCCGTCCCGCCGAGCACGGCGTCGCCGGTCCGGCTGATGTACAACAACGCGCCCGCCAGCGGCGCAGCCACGCAGGGCCCCACGATCAGCGCCGAGAGCACCCCCATCAGGAACACCGCCGCCACCTTGCCACCGTGGAGCCGGCTGCCCGCACCGGCCAGCCGGCTTTGTATCGACGTGGGGAGCTGCAGTTCGTACACGCCGAACATGGCCAGCGCCAACAGCACGAAGATCGCGGCGAAGCCGCCCAGCACCCACGGATTTTGCAGAGACGCCGACAGCAGCGTGCCTGCCAGGCCGGCCGCGACCCCGGCCAGCGCGTACGTCGTCGCCATCGCCAACACGTAGACCGATGACAGGGCCAGGGCATGGCGTCGCGTCATGGGGTGTCCGTGGCCCACGATGATCCCCGAGAGGATGGGGATCATCGGCAGCATGCAGGGCGTGAAGGCAAGCAGCAGCCCGAAACCGAAGAACGCCGCCACGAGCGCCCAGGCACCGCCGCGCGCGAACAGCCGACCGATGCGCGCCCCATCGGACGAATCGTCGTTGGGCGAGGCAGAGGCGCCGCCACGCCAATCCGCACCGGCCAGCGCCACGCTGATCGTCTTCTCGATCGGCGGATAGCAAACGCCCAAAGGCTCGTTGCATCCCTGGTAGGAGACATGCAACTTGATCTGATCGATGCCGCCACTGCCTGGCTTGAGGCCGATGATGGCCTCGACCGGGCGGTGGTACACCTCCATCCTGCCGAAATTGGGATCGTCCTTGAAGTCGCCGGTCGGCATCGACACGCTGTCGACCGCGATGCCCGGCGGGTCCTCGACGCTGAACTTGATTCGGTCGCGGTACAGGTAGTAGCCCGGCGCGGGTGTCAAGGTGGCGGTGAGCGAGCTCGCATCCCTTGCTCGCACGGTCACGTCGAATGCCTGTTCCGGCGGTAACAGTTCCGGCTGCGACGGCGCACCGCCCAACCAGCCCCGGATCGAATCGAGCGGCCGCGACGCCGCCGGCGCGGTGCTGAACTGGGGCGGCGTCTGCGGCGTGGGCGCGCCGCCCGCTGGCTGCGCTGCGACGCACGCCAGGAACAGCAGGCCAATGAAGCGCCGCAACACGAGACAACGCCTCATGGCTTCGCCGATCTGAGCAACTGCTTTTCCAACTCGGCGCGAGGGACGGAGCCGACCAATCGGCGCCCATCCGCGAGAAACGCCGTCGGCGTGACGGTGATCCAGTGCCGCTTTGCAAAGTCGGCGATCTTCGCGATCGGGTTGTCGCAGTTCGCCGCGTTGGCGGGCGCCACGCCGGTGCGCATGATGTCGTCCCACGCACGGGCCCGATCCTTCGCGCACCAGACCGCCCGGGATCTTTCGGCCGCCCGGGGGTGAACCGCGTCGATGGGAAACAGGAAGACATACACCGTCACGTTGTCGATGCCTTGCAGTTCCTGCTCGAGCGTCTTGCAATAGGGACAGTCCGGGTCCTCGAAGATCGCCAGCCGCTGAGCGCCCGTGCCCTTGACCCGCTTGATCGCCAGATCGAGAGGCAGGCTGCCGAAGGGAATGGCGTTGATCTTCTCCAGTCGGGCCTGGGTCAGGTTCTCGTTGGCTTTGGCGTCGACCAGCGGGCCGCCGAGGATGTAGCGGCCGTCGTCGGTGAGGTAGAAGATGCGGCCCTCGATCGCTGCCTCGAACAGGCCCGGGATCGGGGTCTTCGAGATGCCTTGGATCGGGCTTTGCGGGAACGTGCGCTGCAGCGTCGCGCGCACCGCGCCCTCGTCGGCGCTGGCGATGGTCGCCACCGCGGCGATGGCCATGAGCATGCGTTTCATCCTTGAACTCCTTGATTCGAATCGGCGCGCAGCATCGTTCTCCAAGCCAGTCTCC
>DASXQQ010000432.1:0-5485 GCA_036507085.1 Piscinibacter sp.
GCCGGCGTGCGCATCTCGATGCCCTGCCGCTGCGCCATCCACTGCACATGGCGGAAGGTCCAGGCGCGCTTTGGCTCGATTTCGGCCGGCCCCTTCTGCCCCCAATGCGACAGCAGGCCGGCGAACAGCACGGGCCGGTAGGCCACGCTGTACGAGAGCCCGCCGAGCGCGTGCGGCAGCCGCTCGAACGCGAGGTAGGCGAACGGGGAGATGGGGTCGAAGTAGAAGTCGATGTGTTTCATGTGCGCGGCGCCTTCTCGGTTTGCAACACGGCGGCGAGGCGTTCGCGCCGCGGCGGCAGCAAGGCCCACACGGCGCGCTTCTCGTCGTCTTCCATCGCCGACCAAGCGGCGATCTCGCCGAGCGTGCGGCCACACCCCTCGCACCAGCCGGTCGCGTCGTGGATGCGACAGACGTTGGTGCACGGACTCGGCACCGGCGCGTGCGACAGCGTCGTCGTCATCCCGCTTGCACCACGTCGGCCACCGGCGCCGCCGTCAGCGCCTGCAGCTGCGTTGGGCTGAGCTGGAAGACGCCGTTCGGGTGCCCGGCCGCGGCCCAGATCTCATCGAAGCGAAACAGCTCGCGGTCGATCAGCGTGACCGGCGGCGTGGCATGGCCGACCGGCGCGACGCCGCCGATGGTGAAGCCAGTTTTCGCCTTGACGAACTCGGCGTCGGCGCGAGCGAGCGCGCCGACCATCGCCGCGACCTTCTTCTCGTCGACGCGCTTGTCGCCCGAGGTCACCACCAGCACCGCGGCATCGTCGAGCTTGCGCCGAAAGATCACGCTCTTGGCGATCTGGCCGACGCTGACCCGCAGCGCGTCGGCGGCCTCCTGTGCGGTGCGCGCTGCAACGTCGAGGTAGACCGGCGCATGCGGATGCTGCAACGTCGCCAGCGTCTCGGTGACGCGGCGAAAGCCTTCGGGCCGGTCCTGCAACGAGTCGCTCATGTCGCGGCCACCTCCGACGCCATGCTGAACTTTGTCACACCGAGAGGTCGGTGGCTTGGCAGCATTGCGCTGGTCGATCCCCCTTGAAGGGGGCCCCTCGCCCTTCGCTTCATGCTGCCCGCTTCGCCAGCAGCGCATTGCCCGAACGCGAGACCGGCTTGCGGCCGAGCACGTTGGAGATGAACGCCGCCGCATCGACCAGCCGATCGATGTCGATGCCGGTCTCGATGCCCAGGCCGTTGAGCATGAACAGCACGTCCTCGGTCGCGACATTGCCGGTCGCGCCCTTCGCGTAGGGGCAACCGCCGAGCCCGGCCACGCTCGCGTCGAACGTGTGCAGGCCCATCTCCAGGCAGGCGTAGATGTTGGCCAGCGCCTGGCCGTAGGTGTCGTGGAAATGGCCGCTCACCTCGGCCAGCGGGAAGTGCTTCAGCGCACGCTCCATCGCGGCCTGCACCCGCCGCGGCGTGCCCACGCCGATGGTGTCGGCCACGCCGCAATGGTCGACGCCGATCGCCTTCATCAGCCGCACGACGCGCTCGACCTCGTCGGGCGTGACCTCGCCCTGGTAGGGGCAGCCGAGCGCGCAGGAGATCGCGCAGCGCACCTTGATGCCCTGCGCATGCGCGGCCGCGACCACCGGCCGGAAGCGCTCGACGCTTTCCTCGATGCCGCAGTTGATGTTGCGCTGGCTGAACGCTTCGCTGGCCGCGCCGAAGACGACGATCTCGTCGGGCTTGGACGGCAGGGCCGCGTCGAAGCCCTGCAGGTTGGGCGTGAGCACCGAGTAGCGCACGCCTGGCTTGCGTTCCAGCCCGGCCATCACCTGCGCGTTGTCGGCCATCTGCGGCACCCATTTCGGGCTGACGAAGCTGGTGACTTCGATCTCGCGCAGACCGGCCGCCTGCAGGCGGTGGACGAGCTCGATCTTGTGCGTCGGGCTGACCACCTGCTTTTCGTTCTGCAGGCCGTCGCGCGGACCGACGTCGACGAGTTTGACTTGCTGAGGAATCATGAGTCGGGTCTCGCTGGGTTCGACTACGGCGGCTTCACGCGGCCGCCAGGCGCAACAATTCTCCGCCTTCGCTGACCTGGTCGCCGGCGGCGTAGAGCAGCGCTTCGATGGTGCCGTCGCGCGGCGCGGTGATGGTGTGCTCCATCTTCATCGCCTCCATCACCGCCAGCGGCTGGCCGAGCTTGACCGCGTCGCCCGGCTGGGCGAGGAAGGCGATCACCTTGCCTGGCATCGGCGCGGTGAGGCGCCCGCCCTCGACGGCGCCTTCGCCGGCGTGCGCGATCGGGTCGATCTCGCGCAGCACCGCCTGGCCGTCGGGCGCGAAGATGCTCAGGCGCTCGCCGATGGCATAGACGGTGAGGCGATGGCGCTGGCCGGCGAGCGTCACCTCGTGCACCTCGCCGCGCGACACCACGCTGAACGGCCAATGCTCGGCGCCGACGCCGAGCCGCATCCCCCCGTCGTGGCTGCGCTCGAGCCGGGCAACGTGGTGCGTTCCCTGGGCCTCGAGGTCGAAGCGCCGGAGCGCCGCGCCGTGCAGGCGCCAGCCGTCGCGGCGCGACCACGGGTCGGCTGTTTGCAGCGCCTGCTCGGTGGCGAGCGCGTGCGCCACCACGCCGGCCGCCGCGAGCGCCAGCGGCAAGGGCGGCGCGTCGAACAGCACCGCGCGCTCGCGCTCGATCAGCGCGGTGTCGAGGTCGGCGCCGGCGAACGAGCGGCTTTGCACCACGCGGCGCAGGAAGGCGACATTGGTGTGCAGGCCGACGATGTGGGTCTGCGCCAGCGCCGCGTCGAGCCGCGCCAGCGCCTGCGCGCGGTCGGCGCCCCAGACGATCAGCTTGGCGATCATCGAGTCGTAGTAGGGCGAGATCGCGTCGCCTTCGCGCACGCCGGCGTCGACACGCACCTCGGCGCGCTCAAAGCTCGCGGCCTGCTGCGGCGTGCGATAGACATCGAGGCGGCCGGTGGCCGGCAGGAACTGCGCGTCGGGGTTCTCGGCGCACAGCCGCGCCTCGATCGCATGGCCGTGGATGCGCAGCTCGCTCTGCTTCAGCGGCAAGGGTTCGCCCGAGGCGACGCGCAACTGCCACTCGACCAGGTCGAGCCCGGTGATCGCTTCGGTGACCGGGTGCTCGACCTGCAGCCGGGTGTTCATCTCCATGAAGTAGAAGCGCAGGTCACCGCCTTCGGTCGGCTCAGCGATGAACTCGACCGTGCCCGCGCCGACGTAGCCCACCGCCTTCGCCGCCGCCACCGCCGCCTCGCCCATCTCGCGCCGCCGTGCCTCGCTCATGCCGGGCGCCGGCGCTTCCTCGAGCACCTTCTGGTGGCGGCGCTGCACCGAGCAATCGCGCTCGAACAGGTAGACCACGTGGCCCTGCGTGTCGCCGAACACCTGGATCTCGATGTGGCGCGGCCGCGTGACGTAGCGCTCGACGAGCACCGCGTCGTCGCCGAAGCTGTTGATCGCTTCGCGCTTGCACGACGCCAGCGCCGCGTCGAACTCGGCCGACGCGTTCACCGCACGCATGCCCTTGCCGCCGCCGCCGGCGCTCGCCTTGATCAGCACCGGGTAGCCGATGCGGTCGGCCTCGCGCCGCAGCAGGTCGGGATCCTGGTTCGCGCCGTGGTAGCCCGGCACCAGTGGCACGCCGGCCTTCTCCATCAGTTGTTTCGACTCGGCCTTCAGGCCCATCGCCTTGATCGCCGACGGCGGCGGGCCGATAAACACCAAGCCCGCGTCGGCGCAGGCCTGCGCGAAGTCTTCGTTCTCGCTCAGAAAGCCGTAGCCGGGGTGAATCGCCTGGGCGCCGGTGGCCTTCGCCGCCTCGATGATGCGCTCGCCGCGCAGGTAGCTGTCCTTCGGTGACGGGGCGCCGATGTGCACCGCTTCGTCGCAGGCGAGCACATGCTTGGCGTTGGCGTCGGCGTCGGAATAGACGGCGACGGTGCGGATGCCCAGCTTCTTCGCCGTGGCCGCCACGCGGCAGGCGATCTCGCCGCGGTTGGCAATGAGGATCTTTTTAAACATGTCGAGTCTCCGCGGCGGGATCGCCTGCGCACGCTTCGCGTGCCACGCAATGTGACTTCGTCGCTGCGCCGCTTCGCGGCTGGTCGCCTCGGTTGGCAATCAGGATCTTGGTGAACATCAGTCTCTCCAAATCATCTCGGTGTCGGCTCGGCGACCTCGCGGGCTGGCCGACCCGACACGCGGCGCAGCAGGTAGCGCAGGAACTTCGCCAGCCACCAGATCAGCGCCACCATCACGACCAGCACAACCGCGAGCAGCACGAAGAACACGATCGGATGCGCCCACGAGAGCCACAGCGCGATCGGCACCACGCCGTCGCCGAGCAGCGACAGCGCGACGTTCGAGAACGGCTCGGGCGAGGTATTGACCGCCGCGCGCGTCGTCGCCTTCGCCACATGGCTGGTCGCGGCCAGGGTGCCGCCGAGCAGCGCCGCCACCAGCGCCCACGTCGCCTGGTCGGCGCCGAACACGCTCGCCGCGAGTGCCGCGCCGGCGGGGATTCGCACCAGCGTGTGGACGAGATCCCACAGCGTGTCGACGCCAGGGATCTTGTCGGCGAAAAACTCGACGCACAGCATCAGCCCGCTCGCACCGAGCATCGCCGGATGCTGCAGGACCTTGAGCCCCGATGGCAGGTCGACCCAGCCGAGAGCGCCGGCCATGCCGGTCAGGAAGACGACGGCATAGAGCCGCAGACCGCTGGCCCAGCCGAGGGCAGCGGCGACCGCGAGCAGTTGCGGCGTGTCGAGGTTCATCGCGTTGACTCATTCACCGAGCCACGACGGCTTGCGCTTTTGCAGGAAGGACTGCACGCCCTCCTTGCCTTCGGCGCTGGCGCGAATGTCGGCGATGCGGTGGGCCGTGTCTTCGCGCATTTCGGCGTCGACCGGACGGCCCGCGACGTCCTGCACCAGCGCCTTGCAGGCCCGCACCGCCATCGGCCCGTTGCCGGCGACGGCGGCGACGAGTTCATCGACCTTCGCATCGAGCGCATCGAGCGGGCAGACCTCGTGCACGAAGCCCATCGCCTGCGCCTGGCTCGCGCTGAAGCGCTCGGCAGTGACGAAGTAGCGGCGCGCCGCCTGCTCGCCCATCGCGCGAACCACGTAGGGGCTGATCGTCGCCGGCAGCAGGCCGAGCCGGGCTTCGCTCAGGCAGAAGCTCACGCCCTCGGCCGCGACGAGGATGTCGCAGACCGCAGCGAGTCCCACGCCGCCGGCGTAGCAGTCGCCATGGATGCGGCCGATCACCGGCACCGGGCAGCGACGGATCGCCCACAGCATGTCGGCCAGCACCTGCGCGTCGGCACGATTCTGCTCCCAGGTGAAGTCGGCGATCGCGCGCATCCAGGCCAGGTCGGCGCCGGCGCAAAAGGCCTTGCCGTGGCCGCCGAGGACGATGACGCGCAGCGCGGCGTCGTTGGAGAGCTCAGCGAAGGCACGACCCAGTTCGGCGATCGCCGTTTCGTTGAACGCGTTGCGAAC
>DASXQQ010000433.1:0-4920 GCA_036507085.1 Piscinibacter sp.
CGCGATCAGCGTGTCGACCACCGCCGGCGGGATGCGGTTGCGGTCGAGCGCGCGCGAGATCGAGTCGGGGTACTTGCGCACGCTGCTGTAGACCGCCTCCTGCTTGAGCTGCGCATGGAGCATCACGCCCATCGTCCGCTCGTAGGTCTTCCAGGTGGCGAAGAACGCGTCCATCACCCGCTTGCGGTCGGCCCGCTCGGGCGCTTCGCGGTACTTGGTGTAGGCCGACTGGTCGAGCGTGATGTCCTCGCCGGTCGAGAGCTTCACCTTCGGCCAGGGCATGTCGGCGTTGGAGAGAATCGAGTAGGCCGCGCCACCGGCGCCGCCCATCAGGCCGAATTTCGCCACCAAGGTCTCGCCCGCGTCGTCGAGCGTGTGCGGTGCAGCGTGGACGATGCGCTCGAGCGGAAAGCGATGAATCCGCAAGCCGGCATCCTGGCCCAGGAACTGCGCGACCTTCGCCGCACCGAGGCGCAGGATTTCCGGCTCGAAGAAAGCGCCGGCTTCCTCGAGCCGGTTGCCGAGCACGTCGGCGCGCTGGTCGAGCGCGAGGCTGGTCGCGAGCCCCGTGTCGGCGGCGAGCTGCTCGCCGGAGAAGACACCGAGACGGTACAGGCGGCGGGTCATGTCGGCGCGCAGATCGAGGCACTGGCGCAGGCGCGCCGCGCTGTCGCCGAGGTGGCCCTTGCAGCGGGCGAGCTCGGCGAGCTGCGCTTCGAGCCTGGCGGCGTCGGCGTCCCAGGCGGCGGGCGTGGCGTACAGGTCGGCGAGGTTCCAGCGGTCGGCCGTCGATTCGGCGTGCGCGTTCGCCGCGCCAAGACACGCGAGGACGAACGCGATGATTCCAGAACGCATGGCGATTCTCCGCAACGAGGTGCGGGCGATTCTAGGGGCCGGCGCGCTGCGCGCAGACCAGACACTGGTGAGCGAAATCCGCGGCGATGGGTTATCGTCGCGGCCCTTCACTCGAGCCTGACCCGACTCCCGATGAAACGCCTGATCGCCGCATTGACCCTTCTGCTCGCCCTGGCCGCACCCCCCGCCCACGCTCAACCGCTGCCACCCACCGGCACCGCGCCCTACCCGGGCGTGATGAGCTTGTCGGTCGACGTCACCGACCTCGATCGCAAGATCTTCCGAGCGTCACAAACGCTGCCGGTGCGCTCCGGACCGCTGGTGCTGTACCACCCGCGCTGGTTGCCGGGCACCCATTCGCCAACGGGCGCCATCACCGAGTTCAGCGGCCTGCAAATTCACGCCAACGGCCAGCGCCTCGACTGGAAGCGCAACACGCTGGACGTGAGTGCGTTCCACGTCACCGTTCCGCCGGGTGTGACGACGCTGACCATCGATTTCGAGTTCGTTTCGCCGCTGGAGGCCGCCACCGGCCGCGTCGTGTCCACGCCTGACATGCTGGGGCTGCAATGGGACACGGTGCTGCTGTACCCCGCCGGCTACGCCGTGTCCAAGATCTCGGTGCAACCCCGGCTCGTGCTGCCCGCCGGCTGGTCGTTCGGCACCGCACTGGAGGTGGCATCGCGCAGCGGCGACTCGGTGCAGTTCAAACCGGTCAGTGTGGAAACACTGGTGGACTCGCCGGTGTTCGCCGGCAAGCATTTTCAGCAGGTGGATCTCGACCCCGGCGCGCGCGAGGCCGGCCGCCCGCCGGTCCTCCTCAACATGATGGCCGACCAGCGCGTGCAGCTGGCGGCGGCCCGACCGGAGCACCTGGCCGCCCATCGCGCGCTGGTGGAACAGGCCGATCAGCTGTTCGGTACGCGCCACTTCGCGCGCTACGACTTCCTGCTCGCGCTGAGCGAGAACTTCGGCGGCATCGGGCTGGAGCATCACCAGTCGAGCGAGAACGGCGTCAAGTCGACCTACTTCAGCGAGTGGGCCAAGACCCCGGTCGGGCGCGACCTGCTGGCGCATGAATACGTGCATTCGTGGAACGGCAAGTTCCGCCGTCCGGTCGACCTGTGGACAGCGCACTTCAACACGCCGATGCAGAACAGCCTGTTGTGGGTCTACGAGGGGCAGACGCAGTTCTGGGGTTCGGTGCTGGCCGCGCGCTGCGGCCTGCTGAGCCAGAGCGACGCGCGCGACGACCTCGCCGCAACGGCCGCCTGGCTCGATGCCCGGGCCGGACGCGCCTGGCGCAACCTGCAGGACACCACCAACGAACCGATCATCTCGAACCACCGCTGGAACAAGGAGTGGCGCAGCTGGCAACGCGGCGCCGACTATTACGACGAGGCCCGGCTGATCTGGCTCGAGGCCGACATGCTGATCCGTGAAGCCTCCGATGGACAACGTTCCATGGACGACTTCGCGCGCGCCTTCTTCGGCGCGCAGGCGGGTCGCCCGGCCGGCGATATGCGTGCGCTGACCTACTCCTTCGACGACGTGGTGCGCGAACTCCAGCGCGTGCAGCCGTACGACTGGGCCGGCTTCCTGCGCCAGCGCCTGGACACGAACGCAACGGGCGCACCGCTGCAAGGCCTCGCGCGCGCGGGCTGGAAGCTGGGCTTCAGCGAGCAGCCGAGCGACTACTACAAGGCCATCGAGACGCGCAACAAGGCGACCGACTTCAGCCATTCGCTGGGTTTCGATGTCAGCACCAAGGACAGCAAGCTCAGCGGCGTGGTGTGGGGCAGCCCGGCCTTCCACGCCGGCATCACCCCCGGCGCCACGGTGCTGGCAGTCAACGGCCGCGAGTACAAGGCCGACGGACTGAAAGACGCGATCACGGCCGCGAAAGACAGTGGCGCGCCGATCGAGCTGCTGGTGAAGACCGGTGACCTGTACCGGACGATGGCGGTCAGTTACCGCGGCGGGCTGCGCTACCCGAAGCTCGAACGCATCGACGGCACGCCGGACCGATTGAGCGAGATGTTCGCGCCGCGTCAGCAGTAGGCGTTGGGATACCGCTCGATCGTCAGCCCGGCGAGGTCGATCTCCGGCTCGCGGCCGGAGATCAGGTCGGCCATCACGCAAGCCGTGCCCGCGGCCATAGTCCAGCCGAGCGTGCCATGGCCGGTGGCGAGGTACAGGCGCTTCAGCCGCGTCGCGCCGAGGATCGGCGTGCCGTCGGGCGTCATCGGACGCAGGCCGCACCAGAACTCGGCGCGCGACACGTCGCCGCCGTGCGGGAACAGGTCGGTCACCACATGTCCGAGGGTGCGCCGCCGCGCCTCGTGCAAGTGCAGCGTGTAGCCGGCGAGCTCGGCCGTGCCGCCCACACGAATGCGATTTCCGAGGCGCGTGACGGCGACCTTGTGTGTCTCGTCCATCACCGTCGACTCGGGCGCACCGCTCGCGTCGGTGATCGGCACGGTGATCGAGTAGCCCTTGACCGGATAGACGGGGATGCGAATGCCGAGCGGGCGCAGCAGCAGCGGCGAATGGCTGCCCAGCGCGAGCAGGTAGGCGTCGGCCTTCAGCGTGCCGGCGTCGGTGACGATGCCGGTGACCTGCGCACCGTCATCGAGCAGGCCGCGAATCGTCGTGCCCTGGCGGAACTGCACGCCGCGCTGCGCGGCCAGCGCGGCGAGCCGCTGGGTGAACTGGAAGCAGTCGCCGGTCTCGTCGCCGGGCAGGCGCAAGCCGCCGACGAATTTGTCCTTGACTTGCGCCAGCGCCGGCTCGTGGCGAATGCAGCCGGCCACGTCGAGCAGCTCGTGGGCCACGCCGTAGCGGTGCAGGATCGCGATGTCGGCGGCGGTGCCGTCGAGCTGCTTTGGCGTGCGAAACAACTGCAGCGTGCCCTGCATGCGCTCGTCGTAGCGGATCCCGGTTTCCTCGCGCAGCTCGCGCAGGCAGTCGCGGCTGTATTCGGCCAGCCGCACCATGCGGGCCTTGTTGCGCTCGTAGCGCGCGGCCGTGCAGTTGCGCAGCATCGAAAGGCACCAGCGGATCATCTGCACATCCAGATGCGGACGGATGACGAGCGGGCGATGCGTCATCAGCAGCCACTTGATCGCCTTCAGCGGCACCCCGGGCCCGGCCCACGGCGCCGAGTAGCCGGGCGACACCTCGCCGGCATTGGCATAGCTCGTCTCCATGCCCGCGGCGGGCTGCCGGTCGAGCACGCTGACTTCGTGTCCCGCGCGCGCGAGCTGGTAGGCGGCCGCCACGCCGATCACACCGCTGCCGAGAACCATCACATGCATGGCAAAACCTTCGAGAAATGCCAGCGCAGTGTAGCGAGGCGTTTTTCCGACGCACGACGCGGCGAGAATAGCTGCAAGCTCACAAGGAAGCCCATGTCCTCGGTTCCCCCTTTCATCGCTCCGCAACGCTTCGACGACCCCACCGCCGCTGTGGCCCAGGTGCAGGCGATCTACGACGGCAGCGTCGCCCACCTGCGCGACGCGCTGCAGCGCTTCGTCAGCGGCGAGCCACTCGCGCAACACGTGCGCGCCTGCTATCCCTTCGTGCGCGTGCACACCGACACCGTCGCGCGCGCCGACTCGCGCCTGAGCTACGGCTTCGTCGCCGGCCCCGGCACCTTCGAGACCACGCTGACACGCCCCGACCTGTTCGGCCGCTACTACTTCGAGCAGTTTCGCTTGCTGCTGAAAAATCACCATGTCGCGCTCGAGATCGGCACCAGCGCGCAGCCGATGCCGGTGCATTTCTCGCTGGCCGAAAACGACCACCTCGAAGGCTCGCTCGACGCTGCCCGGCGCCTGCTGATGCGCGACATGTTCGACCTGCCCGACCTCGGCGCGATGGACGACGGCATCGCCAACGGCACCCACGAGCCGCGCGCCGGCGAAGCGCAGCCGCTGGCGCTGTTCACTGCGCCGCGGGTCGACTATTCATTGCACCGCTTGCGCCATTACACCGGCACCGCGCCCGAGCACTTCCAGAACTTCGTGCTGTTCACCAACTACCAGTTCTACATCGACGAGTTCG
>DASXQQ010000434.1:0-3882 GCA_036507085.1 Piscinibacter sp.
TGGGGCCACTAGAATCGGCCGGGTCCCGCCCGAATCAACTCTGTCAACCCATGATCCTCGCCACAGGCGGCGCCGGCTTCATCGGCGCGAATTTCGTGCTCGACTGGATCGCCGCGACCGGGGAGGCAGTGCTCAATCTCGACGCGCTGACCTATGCCGGCAACCTGGAAAGCCTGGCTTCGTTGAACAGCGACCCCAGGCATGCGTTCGTCCACGGGGACATCACCGACCGTCCCCTGCTCGACCGCCTGCTCGCCGAGCACCGCCCGCGCGCCATCGTCCACGTCGCGGCCGAGAGCCATGTCGACCGCAGCATCCACGGCCCGGCCGCGTTCGTGCGGACCAATGTCGAAGGCACCTTCACCCTGCTGGAGGCGGCGCGGGCTTACTGGGGTGGCCTGGCGACGAACGACAAGGCGGGCTTTCGCTTCCACCACGTGTCGACCGACGAGGTCTACGGCTCGCTGGCGGCGGGCGATGCGCCGTTCACCGAACGGCATGCCTACGAACCCAACAGCCCTTATTCGGCCAGCAAGGCCGCGAGCGACCACCTGGTGCGCGCCTGGCACCATACCTACGGCTTGCCGGTGCTCACCACCAACTGCAGCAACAACTACGGCCCCTATCACTTCCCCGAGAAGCTGATCCCCTTGATGATCGTCAACGCGCTTGCGGCCAAGCCGCTGCCGGTGTACGGCGACGGCCAGCAGGTGCGCGACTGGCTCTACGTGAGGGACCACTGCGCCGCCATTCGCGAGGTGCTCGCGCGCGGCGTCGTCGGCGAGACCTACAACATCGGCGGCTGGAACGAGAAGCCGAACATCGAGATCGTTCGCACCGTCTGCGCGCTGCTCGACGAGATGCGGCCCGACCCCGCGGGAAGCCACGCCCGGCTGATCACCCACGTCGCCGACCGCCCGGGCCACGACCGGCGCTATGCCATCGACGCGCGCAAGCTGGAACGCGAACTCGGCTGGCGGCCGGCCGAGACCTTCGAGACCGGCATCCGCAAAACGGTGCGCTGGTACCTCGACCACGCCGACTGGGTGGCGCGGGTGCAAAGCGGCGCCTACCGCGACTGGGTCGCCACGAACTACAGCGCCCGATGAATCCGACCCAAGGCGCCGGCGACCTCCGTAGGGTGGGCTTCAGCCCACGCGGCATGTCGCAGACTCACGCGTGGGCTGAAGCCCACCCTACAAGCTCCGCCATGCGCTCATGAAGATTCTGCTGCTTGGCAAAAACGGCCAACTCGGGTGGGAGCTGCAGCGCTCATTGGCGCTGCTGGGTGAGCTGATCGCGGTCGGCAAGGACGGTCTTGACCTGTCCCGACCCGAATCGATAGCCGCCATCGTGCGAGCGGTCGCGCCGCAGATCATCGTCAATGCCGCCGCCTACACCGCCGTCGACAAGGCCGAGAGCGAGCCCGAGCTGGCGCGTGCCGTCAACGCCACGTCGGTGGGCGTGCTGGCCCGCGAGGCAGTGGCCTGCGGCTCGTGGCTCGTGCACTACAGCAGCGACTACGTGTTCGACGGCAGCGGCCAAACGCCCTGGGTCGAAGACTCGCCCACCGGTCCGCTGAGCGTTTACGGCCGCACCAAGCTGGAGGGCGAGACCTTGATTCGCGACAGCGGCTGCCAGCACCTCATCTTCCGCACCAGCTGGGTCCATGCGACGCGCGGCCGCAACTTCGCCAAGACGATGCTGCGACTGGCCCAGGAGCGCGACCGGCTCACCGTGATCGACGACCAGATCGGCGCGCCGACCGGCGCCGACCTGCTTGCCGACCTGACTGCACTCGCGCTGCGCAAGTCGCGTCGAAGACCTGAGGTGTCGGGCACCTACCACGCGGTAGCGGCGGGCGAAACCAGCTGGCACGGCTATGCAAAGCACGTGATCGCCGTCGCGCGCGCCGCGGGTGAGCCGATCCGGGTGGCGCCCGAAGCGATCGAGGCGGTGCCCACGAGCGCCTTTCCGACGCCCGCGAAGCGCCCGCACAACTCGCGCCTGAACACCGACAAGCTGCGCGCCACGTTCCGCGTGACCCTGCCGCCGTGGCAGGCCGGCGTGGAGCGCATGCTCGCCGAAGTGATGGGCTGAACAAGACAGGACCCGCATGACCGCGCAACGCAAAGGCATCATCCTCGCCGGCGGCTCCGGCACCCGGCTGCACCCGGCCACGCTCGCCATGAGCAAGCAGCTGCTGCCGGTGTACGACAAACCGATGGTGTACTACCCGCTGGCCACGCTGATGCTCGCCGGCATCCGCGACATCCTGCTCATCAGCACACCACAGGACATACCGCGCTTCGAAGCGCTGCTCGGCGACGGCAGCAAGTGGGGGGTCAACATCGGGTACTGCGTGCAGCCGAGTCCGGACGGGCTGGCGCAGGCCTTCATCCTGGGCAAGGCCTTCGTCGACGGGCAGCCCAGCGCGCTGGTGCTCGGCGACAACATTTTCTACGGCCACGACCTGCAGGGCCTACTGCACGCGGCCGCGCAGCGCCAAGAAGGCGCGTCGGTTTTCGCCTACCACGTGCATGATCCGGAGCGCTACGGTGTGGTGGCCTTCGACGCGAACAAGCGCGCACTGAGCATCGAGGAAAAGCCCAAGGCGCCGCGCAGCCACTACGCGGTCACGGGTCTGTACTTCTACGACGGGCAGGTGTGCGACATCGCCGCCAGCATCAAGCCGTCGGCGCGCGGCGAGCTCGAGATCACCGACGTGAATGCGCGCTACCTGAGCCAGGGCCAGCTCAACGTCGAGATCATGGGCCGCGGCTATGCGTGGCTGGACACCGGCACGCACGACAGCCTGCTCGATGCCAGCCAGTTCATCGCGACGCTGGAGAAGCGCCAGGGGCTGAAGGTGGCCTGCCCGGAGGAGATCGCCTACCGCTCGGGGTGGATCAGCCGCGAGCAACTCGAGGCGATGGCGCAGCCGATGCTCAAGAACGGCTACGGCGCGTACCTGATGCAGATCGTCAACAGCCAGGTGTTCTGATGAAGGTCACGCGCACCGCCATCGAAGGCGTGTTGATCCTCGAGCCCCGGGTCTTCGGCGACGAGCGTGGCTTCTTCATGGAGAGCTTCAACCAGAAGGCGTTCAACGACGCGGTGGGCCACGAGGTGCGCTTCGTCCAGGACAACCATTCGCGATTGGCCAAGGGTGTGCTGCGCGGGCTGCACTACCAGCGGCCTCCGCATGCGCAGGGCAAGCTGGTGCGGGTGACGCAGGGAAGCGTGTTCGACGTCGCCGTCGACATCCGCAAGGGCAGCGCGACTTACGGCCGCTGGGTCGGCGTCGAGCTGAGCGGCGCCAACCACAAGCAGATGTGGATCCCGGCGGGGCTGGCGCACGGCTTCTTGGTCACCAGCGACAGCGCCGACTTCCTCTACAAGACGACCGACTATTACGCGCCCCAGGCCGAGGGCTGCATTCGCTGGGACGACCCGGACATCGCCATCGCCTGGCCGCTGGACGGCGCCGCGCCGGCGCTTTCGGCGAAGGATGCCGCGGCACCTTTCCTGCGGGATATTTGAGGCCTCGCTTCGGCAGCGTCAGCGCCGCACGATCAGCCAGTCGGGCACCTTGAACCGCACGATGCGCCCGTAGAGGAACACGTAAGTCACCCCGAACAGCACGATGAAGAACGCGAGCACGTGCGAGTTGTTCCAGAACAGCATCGCCGGAATCACCGACAGCATGCACAGCAGCCACAGGTAGGGCGCCGTCATCGAATTGCGCCGGGTCAGGACCTTGGCGCTCTTGTCGCCGATGGCCCAGCGCATGAGGCGCCGGTAGATGAGGCTGTGCAGATGCACGCCATCGGGCATGCCCACCGGCCGGCCGCGAACGAACTTGCGCCGATAGATCGAGAA
>DASXQQ010000435.1:0-12726 GCA_036507085.1 Piscinibacter sp.
TGGGCGGCCACAACTTCGGCGTGCTGCTGCCCTGGTGGGACGTCCTGTTGCGCACCGCCAACTTCGAGCTGCGCTACGACCCCACGGGTGTGCGCGACCAGGTGGAGCGGGGCCGCAATTACGGGCGCGGCTTCTGGGCGCAGCAGTGGCTTGGCGTGCTGCGGCTGGTGGGGAGGGCCTGATCGGAGTGAAGGGGCCCGGCAAGGCCGGTTCCCCTTCACAGGTGAGACGGGCCTGCGCGATGCTCGCCCCGGTCATGCCGCGGCACGGAATATCATGCGGCGCCGATGTCCCTTTTCTTCGACTCCTTCTGGCGCGCCGTCGCCTACTGCCTGCATCCGCGCGTGATCGCCCTGTCGCTGCTGCCGCTGGTGGCGATGATCGCCATCGCCCTCGGCCTGGGCTACTTCTTCTGGGACGACGCGGTCAACAGCGTGTTCCTCTGGCTCGAGTCCAGCGATTGGCTGGCCAGCATCACCCAGTGGCTCACCGACATGGGCATGGGCGGGCTGAAGAACGCGCTGGCGCCGCTGCTGGTGATCTTCGCCATCACGCCGCTGTTGGTGGTCGTGGTGCTGTTCTTCGTCGCGCTGCTGATGGCGCCCGCCGTGGTGAATCTGGTGAGCCGCCGGCGCTTTCCGGACCTCGAGCGCAAGCACGGCGCCTCGTTCGCGCGGGGCGCGCTCTGGTCACTGGGATCGATGCTGCTGGCACTGCTGGCGCTGCTCATCTCGCTGCCGCTGTGGCTGATCCCGCCCCTGATCCTGTTGCTGCCGCCGCTGATCTGGGGCTGGCTCACCTACCGGGTGATGAGCTACGACGTGCTGGCCGACCACGCGAGCCGCGACGAGCGGCGCGAGCTGATGCGTCGCCACCGCGGCGCGCTGTTCGGCATCGGCGTGGTCACCGGCTACCTCGGTGCCGCGCCGTCGCTGGTCTGGGTCTCGGGCGCGATGGCGGTGGTGCTTGCGCCGCTTCTGGTGCCGCTGGCGATCTGGGTCTACACCCTGGTGTTCGCGTTCTCGGCGCTGTGGTTCGCGCATTACGCGCTCGCGGCCTTGCAGGCCCTGCGCGCCGAGTCGATGATCATCGACGCGCCGCCGGCGCCGGCATCGCCTCCGCGTCCTCCGCTCCCGCCGGTGTCCATCGAATGAACTTCGGACTGATCATCATCGGCGACGAGATCCTCTCGGGCAAGCGCAGCGATCTGCACCTGCCGAAGGTGATCGAGCTGCTGTCGGCGCGTGGCCTGTCGCTGGCCTGGGCCCACTACGTCGGCGACGACCCCGAGCGAATCACCGCCGAGCTGCGTGCCGCCTTCGCCGGTGGGGATGCGGTGTTCTCCTGCGGCGGCATCGGCGCCACGCCCGACGACCACACGCGACGCTGCGCCGCGGCCGCGCTCGGCCGGCCGCTCGTGCTGCACCCGCAGGCGCGCGAGCTGATCATGCAGCGGGTGCGCCAGATGGCCGCCGAACAGGGCTGGAGCGCCGACCCGAACCACCCCGACACGCTGCGGCGGCTGGACATGGGCGTGTTCCCCGAGGGCGCCGAGATCATCGCCAATCCGTACAACAAGATTCCCGGCTTCTCGGTCGGCGAGGTCCACTTCGTGCCGGGCTTCCCGGTGATGGCCCACCCGATGATCGAGTCGCTGCTGGACACGCGCTATGCGCAGCTGCATCGCCGGCAGGCGTGGCAGGAGCGCTCGGTGATCGTGTTCGGCTCGATGGAAGCCACGCTCACCCCGCTGATGGAGGCGATCGAAGCGCGGTTCCCCGGGGTCAAGGTGTTCAGCCTGCCCAGCGTCGACCACCCGCAGTGGGGGCGTCACATCGAGCTCGGGGTCAAGGGGGAGCCCGCGCGACTCGACCAAGCCTACCCCGAACTCCTGGCTGGCCTGCGAGGCCACGGCGTCACGCTGGGCCCTGAACTGGTGCGCTGAGCAGGACGGCGCCACGCCAACCCGGTGCGCAGGGTCGCACCGTCTTGAGGCAAGCCGCGGTGCGGCCGCGTTCATCCGCGGCGCCGGGACCTTGTTTTGCCCCGAATGAACTCGGGCCGGTGGTATGGTTTCTGCTACATTCCTGTGCGCATTTTTGAGGCACGGTCGTCGTGCCTTTTCGATGTCGATCGATCATCCAACTCACCCAAACAAGCGCCCGCTAGGAGATTTTTGATGGCAGCCAAGACCGTCGCCGACGTGATGAAGATGGTGAAGGAAAACGAAGTCAAGTTCATCGACTTCCGTTTCACCGACACCCGCGGCAAAGAGCAGCACGTTTCCGTGCCCCTGTCCGCGTTCGATGAAGACAAGTTCACGGCCGGTCACGCCTTCGACGGCTCGTCGATCGCCGGCTGGAAGGGCATCGAAGCCTCCGACATGCTGTTGATGCCGGACCCGGCCACCGCCAACATCGACCCCTTCTTCGAAGAGCCGACGCTGATCCTGAGCTGCGACGTCATCGAGCCGAGCGACGGCAAGCCCTACGAGCGCGACCCGCGCTCACTGGCCAAGCGCGCCGAGGCCTACCTCAAGTCCTCGGGCATCGGCGACGCCGCCTACTTCGGCCCGGAACCCGAGTTCTTTGTCTTCGACAGCGTGCGCTGGAATGTCGACATGTCGGGTTCGTTCTCGAAGATCGACTCCGAAGAAGCGGCGTGGAGCTCGGGCGAGAAGTACGAGCACGGCAACTCCGGCTACCGTCCCGGCGTCAAGGGCGGCTACTTCCCGGTGCCGCCGACCGATTCGTTCCAGGACATGCGCTCCGAGATGTGCCTGATCCTCGAATCGCTGGGCGTGCCGGTCGAAGTGCATCACCACGAGGTCGGCACCGCCGGCCAGATGGAACTGGGCACGAAGTTCAGCACGCTGGTGCAGCGCGCGGACTGGCTGCAGATCCAGAAGTACGTCATCACCAATGTCGCCCATGCCTATGGCAAGACCGCGACCTTCATGCCCAAGCCCATCGTCGGCGACAACGGCTCGGGCATGCACGTGCACCAGTCGGTCTTCAAGGACGGCAAGAACCTGTTCGCCGGTGACGGCTATGCCGGCCTGTCGGACTTCGCGCTGTTCTACATCGGCGGCATCATCAAGCACGCGCGCGCGCTGAACGCCATCACCAACCCGACGACCAACAGCTACAAGCGCCTGGTGCCGGGCTTCGAAGCCCCGGTCAAGCTGGCCTACAGCTCGCGCAACCGCTCGGCGTCGGTGCGCATCCCGTACGTGGCGAACCCGAAGGGCCGCCGCATCGAGGTTCGCTTCCCCGATCCGCTGACCAATCCCTACCTCGGCTTCAGCGCGATGCTGATGGCCGGCCTGGACGGCGTGGAAAACAAGATCCACCCGGGCGAAGCCGCCACGAAAGACCTGTACCACCTGCCGCCGGAAGAGGACGCGAAGATCCCGACCGTCTGCCACAGCCTGGACCAGGCGCTCGACTACCTCGACAAGGACCGCGCGTTCCTGACCAAGGGCGGCGTCTTCACCGATGCCTACCTCGATGCCTACATCGAACTGAAGATGCAGGAAGTCACGCGCTTCCGCATGACGACCCACCCGGTCGAGTTCGACATGTACTACAACGCTTGAGCGCTTCGCGCACAACGACAGCGGGGCCGGCTTTGCCGGCCCCTTCTCTTTTGGCCGGCCCCTTCTCTTTGGGCTTGCGCCACAATGGGGCCGAGTCATCGTGCTCCGATCGGTGCGCGTTGTGGGCTCAGGAGAGATGTGCATGAAGCGAGTTGCAGCGAGCTGGTGCGGGGTCCTGACCATGGCGGTGGCCACGTCCATTCCGGCATGGGCGCAGCCCGAAAGCAAGACCGTCTACCGCTGCCCGGGCAACCCGGTGCTCTACACCGACGCGTTGTCGGCCAAGGAGGCCAAGGACAAGGGCTGCCGCACGCTTGAAGGCGCGCCGATCACCATCGTGCAGGCGGTCAAGCCCCGGCCGAGCGCGGTCAACGCGTCGGGGGCGCGGCCGGCCGACACCAAGGTCGACCCGAACGAGCAGCGCGCGCGCGACAGCGACGCGCGGCGCATTCTCGAAGGCGAACTCAAGCGCGAAGAAGAGCGCCTGGCGGCGATGCAGAAGGAATACAACAACGGCAACCCCGAACGGCTGGGCGACGAGCGCAACTACCAGAAGTACCTCGACCGCGTGGCCGATCTGAAGGCAAGCATCGCGCGCAAGGAAAACGACATCGCCGCGATCAAGCGCGAACTGGCCAAGCTGCCGCAGTGAAGCCCGAACCGGCGCCCGACACCAGCGGCGCGCGAGCGGCGAGCGCCCCGCCTTCGATCTACACCGCGCTCGATCACCTGGCGACGATGGTCGCCATCGTCCAGGCCGACGGGCGCTGCGTGTTCGCCAACGCCGCGTTCGAGAACGTGCTCGGCCTGTCGCGCCGCAGTGTGCTGCGCGGCTCGCTGTTCGACTGGTTCGTCGACTCTCAACCGCTGCGCGACACGGTGGCCGCGGTCGTGCGCAACGAGTTCTCGATCAGCCGGCTCGAGGCGCAGTTGCGCCGCCCGGCGTCGACCCACGGCGACGCGCTGCCGGTGCATGTGATCGTCAACCAGATGGACCGCTCGAGCAACGTGGTGATCGAGCTGGTGGAAATCGAGCAGCAGACCCGGCAGGACCGCGAGGAACGCGCGCTCGACCAGGCGCAGGCCAACAAGGAGCTGATCCGCAACCTGGCGCACGAGATCAAGAACCCGCTCGGTGGCATTCGCGGCGCGGCGCAGCTGCTGGAGATGGAAGTCGAGTCGCGCGCGCTGACCGAGTACACCCAGGTCATCATCCAGGAGGCCGACCGCCTGCAGGCGCTCGTGGACCGGCTGCTGGCCCCGCACCGCAAGCCCCATGTGGTGAGCGACGTCAACATCCACGAGGTCTGCGAGCGGGTGCGCTCGCTGATCCTGGCCGAGTTCCCGCGCGGCCTCACCGTGGCGCGCGACTACGACATCTCGATTCCCGATTTTCGCGGCGACCGCGAGCAGCTCATTCAGGCGGTGCTGAACATCGCGCACAACGCGGCGCAGGCGCTCGCCGAGCGCATTGCGCTGGGCGACGCGAGCATCACGCTGCGCACGCGCATCGCGCGTCAGGTCACCTTGGGCAAACAGCGCTATCGTCTGGCACTGGAATTGCATATCGAGGACAACGGCCCGGGCATCCCCGAGTCCATTCGAGATCGCATCTTCTACCCGCTGGTTTCAGGGCGCGATGGCGGCTCGGGCTTGGGGCTGACGCTGGCGCAGACGTTCGTGCAGCAACACCAGGGCATGATCGAATGCGAGAGCGTTCCGGGCAAGACCAGTTTCAAGATCGTGATTCCGCTGCCTTGATCGATTGAGCCGGCCACCAGCCGAGGCGAGCGGGTCTGGAACCACAGGCAGGGCATGAAACCCATCTGGATCGTTGACGACGACCAATCCATCCGCTTCGTGCTGGAGAAGGCCCTGGCGCGCGAAGACTTCGCGGTGCGCAGCTTCACCAACCCGCGCGACGTGCTGGCCGCGCTCGAAGACGACGCGCCGCAGGTGTTGGTGTCCGACATCCGCATGCCCGGCGGCTCGGGCATCGAGCTGCTGACCAAGGTGAAGGAGCGCCATCCGGGCCTGCCGGTCATCATCATGACCGCCTACTCCGACCTCGACAGCGCGGTCAGCGCGTTCCAGGGCGGCGCCTTCGAGTACCTGCCCAAGCCCTTCGACCTGCCGAAGGCGGTGGAGCTGATCCGCCGCGCGGTCGACGAGAGCATGCGCGAGGAGGTGCGCGACGAACGCGGCGCGCAAATGCCCGAGATGCTCGGCCAGGCGCCGGCGATGCAGGACGTCTTCCGCGCGATCGGCCGGCTCAGCCAGAGCATCGTCACGGTGCTGATCACCGGCGAGTCGGGCTCGGGCAAGGAGCTCGTCGCACAGGCGCTGCACAAGCACAGCCCGCGCGCGACGGGCCCGTTCGTCGCGATCAACACTGCGGCGATTCCGAAGGACCTGCTGGAAAGCGAGCTCTTCGGCCACGAGCGCGGCGCCTTCACCGGTGCGCAAACGACGCGGCGCGGCCGCTTCGAGCAGGCCGACGGCGGCACGCTGTTCCTCGACGAGATCGGCGACATGCCGTTCGACCTGCAGACCCGGCTGCTGCGCGTGCTGAGCGACGGCCAGTTCTATCGCGTCGGCGGCCACAACCCGCTGCGCAGCAATGTGCGCGTCATCGCGGCGACCCACCAGGACCTGGAGCAACGCGTCAAGCTCGGCGCGTTTCGTGAGGACCTGTTCCACCGCCTGAACGTCATCCGCTTGCGCCTGCCGGCGTTGCGCGAACGGCGCGAAGACGTGCCGGCGCTGGCGCGCTTCTTCCTGCAAAAGAGCGCCAAGGAACTCGGCGTCGAGGCCAAGCGGATTACCGATGCGGCGCTGGCGCGCTTGATGCGCTTCGACTTCCCCGGCAACGTGCGCCAACTCGAGAACATCTGCCACTGGCTGACGGTGATGGCGCCGGCGCAGGTGATCGAAGCGAAAGACTTGCCGCCCGAGTTGCTCGGCGACGCGGGGACCGTGTCGAGCGCGTTGCCCGAGCCCGCGAGCGTGGCCGAGCTTGCGCCGCCGGTCGCGCCGCCGATCGCCGCGCCGATGCCGCCGGCTGCGGCCGACGCGCCGCCCGCCCCGTGGCTGGCCGACCTCGAACGCGAATCACGCAGCCTGCTGCAGTCGGGCGCGCCCGAAGTCTGGGACACGCTGACCCGCAAGTTCGAGGCGCAGCTGATTCACACCGCGCTCGAAATCACCCGCGGTCGTCGCATCGAGGCCGCGCAAAAGCTCGGCATCGGTCGCAACACCATCACGCGCAAGATCCAGGACCTGGGGCTGGACGACTGACTGGAATCGTAGGGTGGGCGTAGGGTGGGCTTCAGCCCACGGGGTTCTTGTGCTGCGCGCGCGACGCGTGGGCTGAAGCCCACCCTACAAGGGCCCAGCCTCGGCCAACTCCACCACCACCGGCGCATGATCGCTCGGCCGCTCGTGCTTGCGCGGCAGCTTGTCGATCGTGCATGAGCGCACCCGCGGCCTGAGTGCTTCGCTCACCAGAATGTGATCGATGCGCAGGCCCTGGTTGCGGCGGAACGCCATCATCCGGTAGTCCCACCAGCTGTAGAGTTTCGGCGGCTGTTCGAACAAGCGGAAGCTGTCGTGCAGACCGATGCCGAGCAGCTTGCGGAAGTGTTCGCGCTCTTCGTCGGTGCAGTGGATCTGCCCGAACCAGGCCACCGGGTCGCAGACATCGCGGTCTTCCGGTGCGATGTTGAAGTCGCCGAGCAGCACGAGCTGGGGGTGTCGCGTGAGATCGTCGGCGATCCATTCGCGCAGCGCCGTGATCCAGCGCATCTTGTAGTCGAACTTGTCGCTGCCCGGTGCCTGCCCGTTCGGGAAATAGGCCCCGATGATGCGCACGCCGTCGACCGTGCCGGCGATCACCCGCGCCTGCTCGTCGCTAAAGCCGAAGATGTTGCGCGTCACCTCGGTGGCCGGCGTTTTCGACAGCAGCGCGACGCCGTTGTAGGTCTTCTGGCCGAACCACTGCGCCCGGTAGCCGGCGGCCTCGAACTCGGCCTGGGTGAATTTGTCGTCGCTGAGCTTGGTTTCCTGCAGGCACAGCACGTCGGGCTGGTGGGCCGCCAGCCATTCGAGCACCTGCGGCAGGCGCACTGCGAGCGAATTGACGTTCCAGGTCGCGAGCTTCATCGTGTCAGATGTGGAACCAGGCGAGCGCGCCCGCCACCGTCCCGGCGACACCGAAGCCGTAGACCAGGTACTCGAACAGTTTGCGCTTCGTCAGCAGTGCAATCGCCGCCATCGCGATGGCGACTTGAAGTGCCGTCATCGCCTGGGCCCAGCGGTGATGCATGTGAATCTGCTCGTCGCTCTGCTTGTCCCAATTGGTGGACTGCTCTTCCAGCTTCTTGGCGTCGGATTGGATCTCGGCCTTCTCGGTCTTGTAGCGCTTCACTTCGTCCAGATAGAAGGCCTTGCGGCTCTCAGGCGCGAGCTCGATCGCCAGCTCCGCCAGGTTCTGCTTGCTGCTCTTGGCCTGGTAGTAATTCCATTGGTTCGATGCTTCGGTCTTCTTGATCGCCGCGTTGTTCTTGTACAGGCCGGCGTTGGCCTGTGTCGCGCCAGCCATGTAGCCGAACAATGCACCGACCGTGGCCAGGATCGCCGTCACCACGGCCAACTGGCCAGCGTGGCTTTCGGCGCCATGCTGCTGCGCGGCGTGCTCCAGTTCGTGATCGTGCGGACCGTGCACGTGAAATCCGTGTCCCGACATCTCAGACTCCTTGTTGACGTTGATAAGTGACCCAGCGGTAGCGGTGGCCTTGTTCGCTGGTTTGCGCGTCGCTCGAGCTTGCCACGAACTGCGCGCGGTTCCAGGAGGGGAAAAAGGTGTCGGCGTCGAAGTCGGCGTCGATCTCGGTCAGCACCAACTCGTCGGCAAGCGGCAAGGCTTGCGCATAGATCTCGGCCCCGCCGATGACGAACGCCTTCGGCTCGCTCTTCACCAGCGCCAGCGCCGCGCGCAGCGAACCGGCCCGCTCGGCGCCCTGGGCCTGCCATTGTGGATTGCGCGTGATGACGATGTTGCGACGCCCCGGCAATGGCCGGCCGATCGAATCCCAGGTCTTGCGGCCCATGATCACCGGGCAGCCGAGAGTCGTGCGCTTGAAGTGCTTCAAGTCTTCGGAGATGTGGCACAGCAGCGCGTTGTTCTTGCCGATGCCGCCGTTGCGGGCGACGACGGCGATCAGGCTGAGGGTGGGGCGGGTCATGGCCGCCATTCTCGCTCGGCTCAACGTCGCGACGCCGCCTCCTTGCCGTGCGCCAGGTGCTGCTGCACCAGCTGCTGCGCCAGCGGTGCGTTGCGCGCCTTCAGCGCCGCCATGATCCGGCGGTGCTCCTTCAGCGAGGCCTCGAGCCGGCCCTGCTTGAACAGCGAGTGATGGCGGTACAGCTTCATCACGCGGCGCAGGTCAGCGACCATCTGGTTGCGCCAGCGGTTGCCGGCGATCTCGAGCAGCCGCATGTGGAAGCGTTCGTTGGCGCCGAAGAAGGCGTCGCGGTCGGCGACGGTGGCCTCGAGCCGCTGGTGCAGCGTGGCGAGCTCGGCCAGCTGCGCGTCGCTTGCCTGCAGCGCGACGCTGGCGGCAGCGTCGCTCTCGAGCAGGGACAGCAGGTGGAAAACCTCGGACAAGTCGGTCTCCGAGACCTCGGTGACGTAGGCGCCGCGGCGCAGCTTCATCGTCACCAGGCCTTCGGCGGCGAGCACCTTCAGCGCTTCGCGCAGCGGCGTGCGGCTGATGCCGAGCTCGGCAGTGAGCGCCTGCTCGTCGATCCAGCTGCCGGGCGCGAGCGTGTGCTCGAGGATGCGCTCGCGCAGCCGCTCGGCCACCCGCTCGTACAGCGCGCCTTCGGACAGGCGCGCCGCGCCGGCACGCGCGGGCGAGGGTCGGGAAGTGTCAGTGCGGGGTGCGGCCATCGAAAGGTCTGCGACAGGAAAAGCGTCAGAAGATATAATTCAATTTTGAATTATGGATGAGAAGTGCGGGGCCTTCAAGCCCTTGCCCGCTTGACGCCGATCCGCCGTCGCGCGCATCCTGACCGAAACGATGGGGCGATCATGTCCAAGGACGCTTTGCTGAATTCCGAATCGCTCGCCGCGTGGCAAAAGGCCGCTGCCAAGTCCGCGCCCGGCGGGCACCTGGAGACGCTCGCCTGGCATACGCCCGAAGGCATCACCGTCAAGCCGCTGTACACCGCGGCGGACTTGCAAGGCCTGCCGTACACCGACACCTTGCCCGGCTTCGCGCCCTTCGTGCGCGGCC
Source organism: Piscinibacter sp. (assembly GCA_036507085.1). Classification (GTDB taxonomy): domain Bacteria; phylum Pseudomonadota; class Gammaproteobacteria; order Burkholderiales; family Burkholderiaceae_C; genus Albitalea. Next base: position 9,895 of record DASXQQ010000435.1, read on the forward strand.
CGCAGGCAACGATGTACGCGGTGCGGCCGTGGACGATCCGCCAGTACGCGGGCTTTTCCACCGCCGAGGCGTCGAACGACTTCTACCGCAAGGCGCTCGCCGCCGGCGGGCAAGGCGTGAGCGTCGCGTTCGACCTCGCGACCCACCGCGGCTACGACAGCGACCACCCGCGCGTGACCGGCGACGTCGGCAAGGCGGGGGTGGCAATCGACAGCGTCGAGGACATGAAGATCCTGTTCGGCGGCATCCCGCTCGACAAGGTGAGCGTGTCCATGACGATGAACGGCGCGGTGCTGCCGGTGCTCGCGGGTTACGTGGTCGCGGCCGAAGAGCAGGGGGTGTCGCAGGACAAGCTTTCGGGGACCATCCAGAACGACATCCTCAAGGAGTTCATGGTCCGCAACACCTATATCTACCCGCCGGAGCCGTCGATGCGCATCGTCGGCGACATCATCGAGTACACGGCACAAAAGATGCCGAAGTTCAACTCGATCTCGATCTCCGGCTACCACATGCAGGAGGCCGGCGCGAACCAGGCGCTGGAACTCGCGTTCACGCTGGCCGATGGCAAGGAGTATGTGAAGACGGCGCTCGCCAAGGGTCTGGACGTCGACGAGTTCGCCGGACGGCTGAGTTTCTTCTGGGCCATCGGCATGAACTTCTATCTCGAGGTGGCCAAGATGCGCGCCGCGCGGCTCTTGTGGTGGCGCATCATGAACGAGTTCAAGCCGAAGAACGCCAAGAGCCTGATGCTGCGCACCCACTGCCAGACCTCGGGCTGGAGCCTCACCGAGCAGGACCCGTACAACAACGTGGTGCGCACGACGATCGAGGCGATGGCGGCGGTGTTCGGCGGCACGCAGTCGCTGCACACGAATGCGCTCGACGAGGCGATCGCGCTGCCCACCGAGTTCAGCGCGCGCATCGCGCGCAACACGCAGCTGATCATCCAGGAAGAGACGCACATCCCCAACGTCGTCGACCCCTGGGCCGGCAGCTACATGATGGAAAAGCTCACGCAGGACATGGCCGACAAGGCCTGGACCATCGTCGAGCAGGTCGACGCGATGGGCGGCATGACGCATGCGGTCGAGAGCGGCTGGGCCAAGCTGCAGATCGAGGCCAGTGCCGCGGAGAAGCAGGCGCGAATCGACTCGGGCAAGGATGTGATCGTCGGCGTCAACAAGTACAAGCTGGCGAAGGAAGACACCCACGAGTTCCTCGACATCGACAACCACGCGGTGCGCGAGAACCAGGTCAAGCGATTGCAGCAGCTGCGCGCGACGCGCGATGCGTTGGCGGTGCAGGCCGCGCTGGACGCGCTGACGAAATGCGCCGACAGTGGCGAGGGCAATCTGCTCGACCTGGCGATCCGGGCCGTGCGCGCGCGCGCGACGGTGGGCGAGGTCAGCGAGGCCTTGGAGAAAGTCTGGGGGCGCCATCGCGCCGATACGCAAAAGGTGACCGGTGTGTATGCAGCCGCTTACGACAGTGCCGAGGGGTGGGAGAAGTTGCAGGCCGAGATCGAGGCCTTCGCCGAAGCGCAGGGCCGCCGCCCGCGGGTGATGATCGCCAAGCTCGGACAGGACGGGCATGACCGCGGCGCCAAGGTCGTGGCGACAGCGTTCGCCGATCTGGGATTCGACGTGGACATGGGGCCGCTGTTCCAGACTGCCGAAGAGTGCGCGCGCCAGGCGATCGAGAACGACGTGCATGCGGTGGGGGTGAGCACCCTGGCGGCAGGGCACAAGACGCTGGTGCCGGCGATCATCCAGTCGTTGAAGGCGCAGGGCGCCGACGACATCATCGTCTTCGTCGGCGGTGTGATTCCGCGGCAGGACTACGAGTTCTTGTATGAGGCGGGGGTGAAGGGAATCTATGGCCCCGGCACGCCGATTCCGGCGAGTGCGAAGGATGTGCTGGAGCAGATCAAGAAGGCCATCGGCTGAATCGCGTTGAAACCCTTCTTCGTCTACATGCTGCGTTGTTCGGACGGGTCGTATTACGTCGGACACACCGATGAACTGGAGCATCGGATCGCCCAGCATCAGACCGGAGAAATCGACGGGTACACGCACGAGCGGCGGCCGGTGGAACTGGTGTGGACGCAAGAGACGGCGACGCGGGAGGAGGCTTTGGCGGCTGAGCGGCAGATCAAGGGTTGGGGACGGGCGAAGAAAGAGGCGCTGATGGCGGGCGATCGGGAGCGTGTTCGGCAACTGGCGAAATCGAGGGGAGGCCCTTTGACAGGCTCAGGGCGAACGGGAGACGAGTCACCATCCTCCGTTCGCCCTGAGCTTGTCGAAGGGCCCGATGCGGCGGGAGGCAGGCTTCGACAAGCTCAGCCCGAACGGGTGGCGGGGCTGCGAGGAGCGAAGCCTCCCACAACCTCCCCCGTTCGCCCTGAGCCTGTCGAAGCGCCCGCACTCAGCCCGCAGGACCAATCCCTCCTCGAATCCATCCTCCACCGCAATCGCCGCGCCCTCGCCAAAGCCATCACCCTCCTCGAATCCACCCGCCCCGATCACCGTGAGCGCGCCGACGCGCTGCTCAACGCGCTGCTGGCCCACACCGGCCACGCGATGCGCCTCGGCATCTCCGGCGTCCCCGGCGTCGGCAAGTCCACCTTCATCGAAGCCCTCGGCCTCGCGCTGATCGCCCGTGGCCACCGCGTCGCCGTGCTCGCTGTCAACCCCTCGTCCAGCGTGTCCGGCGGCTCCATCCTCGGCGACAAGACGCGGATGGAGTTCCTGTCGGTCAACGACGCGGCCTACATCCGACCCAGCCCCGCGTCGGGCACGCTCGGCGGCGTGGCCGAGAAGACGCGCGAGG
>DASXQQ010000436.1:0-2702 GCA_036507085.1 Piscinibacter sp.
GGCACAGGCATGGCGCGCCACGTGCGCACCGACATGCACCCGGGCGGCGAAGACGAGCCGCGATGGATCGAGGCCGGCGGTGCCGGCTTCGTGGCACAGATTCTCCTTGGCCTCGGCGCTGGTCTCGAGCAGCCACAGCACACTGCCCGGTACCGCGTGCAACAGCCGCATCCAGATAGCGAACACGTCGGGCAGGATCTTGTACGCGCTATTGAAGCAGCAAAACACGAACCCTTTCTCCGGCAGGCCGCAGGCGGCGCGGGAGGGCGGCGGACCCGGCGGCAGGCGCGTGGTGTCGCTGGGGAAGGCCATGTGCGGCATGTACAGCGGGCGCTCGGAGTAGAACGGCGTCAAATGCTCGGGCAGGCTGAAGCGGTCGGTGAAGATGTAGTCGTACCAGGGCGCGCCGAGCGTGCCGGGATAACCGATGCAGTTGATCTGGAGCGGCGCCGGTCTGAGCGGAAAAATGCCTTCCCGGGCATTGAGCGTATAGCCGTTGCGATCGACCAGGACGGCGATGCGGTCGTCGCGGATGCGCTGCGCGATGCCAGCCACCGACTCCTGACTCACGTCGGTGAAGTGCTCGAAGGCCGCACGCGCCCGGCGGAGAAAAGGGTTGTCGTCGTCATGGTGCAGGCTGTAGACGAACATCTCCAGCCGCGAGCGGTCGATCTTCTCCCAGAATTCCAGCGACAGATGCATCGTCGGATGATCGCACAGGTTCCAGGTCGCGAACGCCACGCGCAGGCGCTCGCCAACAACGCGGTCGAGAGCCGGCCGCGGCGGCAGCGGTCCCCGCGCGATCGTGCGGGACCAGCGTTGCGACGCGTGCAGTTGCGCCAGCGGCGACAGCGGCATCGCCAGCGTCGCGAAGGGCATGATGGGAAACTCGGTGTCGACGTCATCACCTTCCAGCCCACTGCGGATCCGTGCGAACAGATCGCCGAGCCCTGCCCAGTCGCAGCGCTGTTGGCGGGCATGCGCCAGCATCGACAGCGCATGGCGGTTGCCCGGGTCGAGGTCCAACGCGCGTTGTAGCGCATCCTCTCCGTCGGCGAACCGCTGCTGCTGTATGTACAGCGTGCCGAGCTGCAGTTGCACCTGCATGTCCTCGGGCGCGAGGCGCGCCGCTTCGCGGTAACTTTCCACTGCACCGGCCAGGTCCTGGGCACGGTTCTGCGCCATCGCGCGGCGTATCCACACGGCCACCGGCCAATCGCGACGAATGGCGAATAGCCGGTCGTAGACCGCTACCGTTTCGCGGATCGCTTCGCGGGTGGAAAGAAGGTTCGCCAAATTGGCGAGCGCGCCGGCGTGATGCGCGTCGGCGGCGAGCACCTGGCGATAGCAGGCTTCCGCACGCTCGCTCTGCCCGGTCGCTTCCAGCGCGAGACCGAGGTTGTTGAGCACGCCGAGATGGCCAGGCGCGCCGCCCAACGCGCGTTCGTAGTGGATGATTGCGGCGGCGTGCTCACCCTGCTCGCGCTGGCGGTTGCCGATATGAAACGAGGCTTCGGCGCTGTCCGGATCGAGGTCGAGGGCGTGCCACCAGGCTTCGCTCGCGGCGGCAGGATCGGTGCCGCTCAGAATCTCCCCCAACAAGTTCCAGGCCGCGACGTCGTCGGGCGCACGGGCGAGCGCGGCGCGGCAGGTTGCGGCGGCATTTGCATTTCCCTGCGTCCACTCGAACCGCGCGCGCTCGCGCAGCAGATCGGCACGCCCGGGCGCGAGCCCGAATGCGCGCTCGAGCAAGGCTCGCATCGCCGCATGCTCGCCGCGGGCGAAGGCTTGCTCGGCCTGGCGCAGCAGCAGGTCGGCGGTGGCGGCGGGGGGAGCGGCCGCGGCGGCGTGCAGCGCGCCGTGGCAGTCCTTGTAGCGTTTGCCGCTGCCGCAGGGACACGGCGCGTTGCGCGAGGCCGGGGGTGCGAGGGCGGCGGTCATGGTCGTGTGTGATACTCGGCCCAGATACGCTGCATCGCCTCCTCGAAGTCGCGCGCATAGCGGGCCATGTCGAACAGCGGCGTCGTACGGCGGTTGGCCGCGAGCCGCGCGCGATAGCCCTGCAGCAGCGCCGCGTCTTGGGCGAGCTCGAGCGCCAGCGCCTCGTAGTCGGCGAACGAGGTCGTGATGAGCTCCGGCAGGCTGATGGCGGAGAGCTGGCTGCCGCAGATGCGGCTGACCAGGGTGTCGCCCACGCAGGTGATCACCGGCAGGCCGGCGAGCAGGGCGTCGTTGGCGGTGGTGTGGGCGCCGTAGGGATAGGTGTCGAGGAAGAGATCGGCACAGGCATGGCGCGCCACGTGCGCACCGACATGCACCCGGGCGGCGAAGACGAGCCGCGCCGGATCGATGCCGGCGCGGCCGGCTTCGTGGCGCAGATTCTCCTTGGCCTCGGCGCTGGTCTCGAGCAGCCACAGCACGCTGCCCGGTACCGCGTGCAACAGCCGCATCCAGATAGCGAACACGTCGGGCAGGATCTTGTACGCGCTATTGAAGCAGCAAAACACGAACGCTTGCTCCGGCAGGCCGCAGGCGGCGCGGGAGGGCGGCGGGCCCGGCGGCAGGCGCGTGGTGTCGCTGGGGAAGGCCATGTGCGGCATGTACAGCGGGCGCTCGGTGTAGAACGGCGTCAGGTGCTCGGGCAGGCTGAAGCGGTCGGTGAAGATGTAGTCGTACCAGGGCGCGCCGAGCGTGCCGGGATA
>DASXQQ010000437.1:0-18105 GCA_036507085.1 Piscinibacter sp.
GCTCATTTCGTCCATGGGCAGCGCCCGGCTGAAGTGGTAACCCTGCATCGCGTCACAATGGTTGCGGATCACGAAGCCGAGCTGTCCGGGCGTTTCGACACCCTCGGCCACCGTGCTCATGTTCAGCGAGCGCGCCATCGCGATGATCGCCCGCGTCAACGCGGCGTCGTCGGCACTCACCGTGACGTCGCGCACGAAGGCCCGATCGATCTTCACGACGTCGATCGGGAAGCGCTTCAGGTAGCTCAGGCTCGAATACCCCGTCCCGAAGTCATCGAGCGACAAGCTCACCCCGATCTCCTTGAGCTGTCGCAGCGTCTGGGCCACGAGCTCGGGGTCTTTCATGAGCACGCTCTCGGTCAACTCCAGCTCGAGATACCTGGCGGCCAGCCCGGTCTCGGCAAGGACTTCCCTCACGAGTGCCGCCATGTCTTGCTGCCTGAACTGCCGCGCCGACAGATTGACCGCCATGGTCAAGTCGCGATGCCCCGCCGCCTGCCAAAGCACCGCTTGCGCACAGGCGGTTCGAAGGACCCATTCCCCGATAGGAATGATCAGCCCCGTTTCTTCGGCCAGCGGGATGAACCGGTCCGGCGCGACGAGTCCGACATCCGGGCAGCGCCAGCGGATCAGGGCTTCCACGCCGCGAATCCGGCCACTCACCAGATCGACCTGGGGCTGGTAGTGCAGCTCGAGCTCCTGCCGCTCCAGCGCCCGACACAATGCGTTCTGCAGCGTGACACGCTCCTCGGCGAGCGCGCCCATTTCCCGGGCATAGAACTGCAGGCCGTTGCCGCCCTGCTCCTTCGCGCGGTACATGGCGGCATCGGCGTGCTTCAACAGCGTTTCGCTGGTGTCGCCGTCTTCCGGGTAGACGCTCAGGCCGACACTGGCCGACACATGAAGTTCCTGGCCTCCCGCCGAAAACGGTTGGGCCAACGCTGCGACCACCTTTTGCGCCACGTTGCCCGCGTCGTCCAACTGCACAAGCGCCGGCAGCATGATCACGAATTCGTCGCCCCCGAATCGAGCCACCGTGTCGCTGTCGCGCACCGTCGCCTGAAGCCTGAGCGCGACCGCCTCGAGCAAGGCATCACCCACGCCGTGACCGCAGCTGTCATTGATGTGCTTGAACCGGTCCAGATCGAGGAACAGGATGGCGAGCCGCTGACCTGCTTTTTTCGCCTGGGCGAGGCACTGCGTGGCGCGATCGGCCAGCAGGTGGCGATTGGGCAATCCGGTCAAGGCGTCGTGGGTGGCCTGGTGGTGCAGTTCCACCTCGTAGGCTTTGCGTTCGTCCAACGCCCGCTGCAGTCGCTGCGTCCGCTGCTCGACCCGCCGCTCCAGCTCATCGAGCCGCGCCTGCCGCTCGCGATGCAGCGACCACTTCTGCGACAGCGCGCACGCCAGCTGCAATACCTCGATCGTCTCGAACGGCTTGCGAAGAATGAGCAGGCGATCCGAGCGGCCGAGCCGGGCGATCATGTCGCCCCAGGAGTAGTCGCTGTAGGCGGTGCAGATCACCACCTGGATGTGGGGATCCGCACGCCACAGCGCCTCGATCGTCTGAAGCCCGTCCCAGCCGCCGGGCATGCGCATGTCGACGAAGGCCACCGAGTAGGGACGTCCGGCGCACGTCGCCTCGACCGCGCGGTGGCAGCCTTGCGCCCCGTCGCGTACCAGATCGACTTCAAAGCTGGGGCGTTCGGCGTGCGCCGGCGCAACGGTCCCGAACAGCGTGACGCCGAGGGCATCGAGCGCCTGCGATGACGCGTCGGCGTCGTTCTCCAGGATCTTGCGAAAGCCCTCCAGGACGATCGCGTCGTCGTCGATGACCAGGATCCGCACGGCGCCGGGTGCGGACGGTGCGGCAGCGGGAGTGCGACCCATGATCGATGGCTCCTTCATGGGCTCAAGTCGATGCCATCGCTGCGGCGGGACCGACGCTTGCGTCACGCGCATCGTCCGATGGCGCAGGCAGCTCCAGCGTGAAGCTGGCGCCATGGCCGAGCCCGTCGCTCGAACAGGTCAAGCTGCCGCCCAGCTCCCGGGCCCAATTGGCACTCAGGTGCAGCCCGAATCCGTGCCCGTCCCGCCTTGTCGTGAAGCCGTGGCCGAACACCAGCGGCAGGTGTTGTGGATCGATTCCCTTGCCGTTGTCCTGCACCGTCAGGCGTACGCCCCCCGCGACGCGGGCCGTGCTCAGCCAGAGCTGCTTGTCGGGGCGGGGCGAAGCGCACAGCGCGTGTTCGGCGTTGCTCAGCAGGTTCGACAGGATTTGCAGCGCCTTGTGCCGCTCGACGCTCACGGAGCCGATGAAGTCGTAGGCCTGATGCATCTCGATGCCGTGCATCGCGAAGGCACGCCGGCTGAGCTGGAGCGCCGTTTCCATCAGGCCGCTGGCGGACACCAGCTCGCGCAACTGCGCGCCCGTTGCGGCCAGTCCCTGCTGAGTGGCGATCACCGCGCTCGCGTGCTGCACGCAGGCTCTGAGCGTTTCGGCTTCCTTCAACAGTGCGCTTTGCCCTGCCTCCAGGTGTTCACTCAGGCGCGCAACGAACCCGGGGAGCGCGCGCACGCGATCGTCGTTTGCACCGGCGACAGATGGTTCCTGCGCGTGCTCTTGCATGAGTGCTGCGACCTGGCGCAGCTTGTTCAGCGGAAATTCGCGCAGCTTGTCGTGGATGAGGGTCGAGGACACGGTGATCCCCGAGAGAATGTTGCCGACGTTGTGCAGCACGCCCGTCGCGATCATGGCCCGGCCCGATTCGTGGGACTTCTCCCGCAACTGAACCTGCGTGCGACCCATGCGCAATGCGGCGCGTACGCGCGCACGCAGTTCGGCCGGCGAGAAGGGCTTGGCGATGTAATCGTCGGCACCCGTCTCCAGCCCGGCGACGCTCGCCTGGTTGCCGCCGCGGGCGGTCGCCAGGATCACGGGCACATGATTGAGGCTGGCGCTCGCCTTGATGCGGGCCGTGAGGCCCAGGCCATCGAGCGCCGGCATCATCACGTCCGAGACGACGACATCCACCGAGTGCTGTTGCAGCAGCGCCCAGGCCTGCTCGCCGTCGGCGGCGGTCAGCACATCGCACTCGGCCTCGAGCAGCTCGGCCAGATAGTTGCGCATGTCCGGGTTGTCGTCGGCGACCAGCACCTTGGGCAGCAGAGCGCGTCGTACGGCGCCGGCGCGGGCGGATGGGGACTGCGGGCTCTCGCCGCGGCAGCGAAGCTGCAGCAGCATCGCCTCGGTGGCCGTGCGTGCGCGCTCGGCGCTCGCGTCGGCGTCGGCGCCCAGGCTCGCCAGCCGGTTCGCGCCGCGCGGCAGGCGCGCCCAGAAGCGCGATCCGCGTCCGGGTTCGCTGTGCACGCCGACACTGCCCCCCATCAACTCGGCCAACCCTTTCACCAGGGCGAGGCCGATGCCGGTGCCGCCGTACTTCCGCGTGACGGAGCTGTCGATTTGCTGGAAGCGCTCGAACAGCAGTGGCAGCTTGTCGGCCGGGATGCCGATGCCCGAGTCCGCCACGGCGAATTCGAACCCGTCGTCGCCGACGAGCGTCGCCTCGACACGAATCGAGCCGCCCGCAGGCGTGAACTTGAGCGCGTTGCTGACGTAATTGAGGACGATCTTCTCGAAATGGCGTCGGTCCAGACAGACCTTGTCGAGGGCGGGATCGAGGTGCCAGGTGAGCGCGCAGGGCTTGTTTTCGGCGACCACGGCCGCGTCCCCGGCGAGGCCGCTGACCAGCGCGACCACGTCGACGGCCTCCCAGTGCACCTGGAACTTGCCCGCCTCGGCCTTGGAGAAATCGAGGATGTCATCGACGCGGTTGAGCAGCAGCAGCGCATTGCGCTGCGCGCGCTCGAGCTGGGCCCTCTGGGCGCCCCCAGGGCCGCCGCTTTGCGGCGACCCGCCCCCCGTGGGGGTCGAGGAAACTTGGGGGCGGCCCGGCGTTTCCTCGCGACCCGCCGCGGGCGCGTCCGCGCGCAGCAGCTGCTCCAGCGGCCCCAGGATCAGCGTGAGGGGTGTGCGCAGCTCATGGCTCACATTGGCGAGGAACTCGCTCTTCGCCTGGTTCGCCGCCTCGGCGGCGTTCTTCGCCTGCTCGAGCTCGGTATTGGCGATCGTGAGCGAGCCGGCGAGCCGCGCGGTCTGGCTCTGCATGCGCGCGTCCAGGATCGACGTGAACAAGGTCATCGTCAACAGTGCCACCGACGACAGCGTCACCAGCGTGCCCAGGCTGTTGCCGGCCAGCGCATTGGCGCTCAGGCACACAGCGCCTTCGGGAAAGCTCGCCGCGGCCATGCCGGTGTAATGCATGCCGCAGATCGCCGCGCCCATCACCAGCGCGGCGATGGCCTGGTAGAGCAGGCCGCGCCAGGCACTGACCGTGCGCAGCCAGAAGAAGATCAGCAGCGCGACCGCCGAGGCGCTCACCGCGATGAGGGCCGAGGCCGCGACCAGCAGCGGGTTCCAGACGATGCCCGGTGCCATGTCGAGCGCGGCCATGCCGGTGTAGTGCATCGCGCAGATGCCCACGCCCATCGCCAGCGCGCCGCCGGCCAGGGTGCGCCAGGTGAGCGAACCGCGGCTCGCGACGAACAGCGCCACGGCCGACACCGCGACCCCCGCCACCCATGAGACGAAGGTCAGCAGCGGGGTGTAGCCCAGCGCAATCGGCAGCGAGAACGCCAGCATGCCGACGAAGTGCATGCACCAGATGCCGGTGCCCATCGCGATCGAACCGCCGATCCACCAGCTCAGCGCGACACCGCGATCCTGGGTGCGCACCCGTTTGGCCAGGTCGAGCGCCACAAAGGACGCGAAACTGGCAATCAGCAGCGAAGCGGCGACGACCCAGGGGTCGTAGCTCGCGGTGAGGTAGGTCACAGGGGGTTCGTTTTGTTGAGGGCAGGCAGGGATGCCCGTGCGGGCCGTGCCCCCTCATCGGCACCATGCGCGCCGACTTGATCGCGAACTCAACGCCGCACCGCACCGCCTGCCGATTCCGTGGGAACTCGCACGGCGCGCGCCCCCGGCGTCGCTTCAGAACTGCACCATGAGGCCGGCCGACGCGAAATCGACGTCGCGACCTTCTCTGCCACCGATGCCCCGCCCGATGTTCTTGAAACGCTCCAATTCCAGGCGCGCGCCCACCCTCCCAGAGAACGCCCACTGGAGACCGATGCCGTAATTCCCGTCTGTCCTGCGTTCGGTTCGGCTCACCCTCGTGATGCCGGTTCCCGGAATGACCTCGGTGAACTTCGCGTCGGATCGAAACGCTCCCGCCTTGACGAACAGCGAAAGGTCTTGCGTGACCGGCCAGTGAGCGAGTGCGGACAAGAAGGCGCCGCGCGCAGTAGCTGTGCCACTGATCGGGAACGGCGGCGCTGGCGTCGTTCCGGGCGGAGCGCCCACGATGGTGGTGCTGAAGCTCGCTTTGCCGAGATCGGCGTATCCGGCCTCGGCGGCGAGGAAGCGGTTGAACCGATAGCCAGCATAGAGCTTCCAGGCGGTGTCTTTCTTGTCCAGCGTGGTACCGCTCGCGGTGAACCCGTCGTCGAGCAAGAAGCCGCTCTCGATGTCACTCGTCGAGGCATTGATCGCGCTCTGCCCCGCGTTCCCGCCCACATACCAGGATGATTGGGCTGAAACCGTCAGCGGCAGCAAGGTGCCGACGACGAGCAAGCATGTCAGAGGCGAAAGGAAGCGGTTTGTGCTCATGTCGATCTCCTCGGCTCCCAGGATATGACCTGCGGGCGGTGACGACAACATTCGAGCGGCACCCTGTCTCTGCGAGGGTTATGGAGTCGCGTGTCAGCCCCGGCGGCGCCGCTCCCGGATGACATCCGGGCTGCGACCGGGCGGCCGCTCCTGCGCCTCGCGCCGCGCGATCTCGAGCAGCGTGTCCAACTCCTGCGGCGCGATGCCCTTCAGCGCACAGAAGTTGGCGCGCGTGAGCGTCGTGGTCTCGACGTCGCGCAGCAGTGCGGCGCGCTTTCTGCGCCCCTCTTCGGCCAGTTCCATCTTCGACTGGTGCAGGGCGCGCCGACGTGCCAGCTCGTCGACCGCGGCCCGGCGGTGCTCGTCGCTCAGCTCGCCGCAAGGTTGGCCGTCGAGGTCGAAGCGATGCGTCGCCTTGGTCAGCGCAATCAGGTAGCCGGTGCTGCCGGTGTGGCGGCGAAAGAAGGCCGACAGCGCCTGCTTGCTGAACACGCCCGGCGCGCGCTCCTGGATGTCGGCCTGGATGCGCAGCTTCAGTGGCTTGAAGCTGGCGCCGAAGAGGGCGGGAAAGGTCTGCGCGAGTCGCGCGGCGCAATCGGCCGGCGTCATCTCGGTGGTTGCCGGCGGTGCGGCGGGATTGGAAGACATGGGCTGCAACAAGAGGCCTCGAAGGCGCGTATTGTCGTCGGCGCGGGTAAAGTGTGGCGGCACCCCTCGCAACGCCCTGCCGCGCTCCGCTCCGATGCTGTTTCGCCCTGCGGTCCAACCCGAGCTTCCGCCGACGCCACTGGCCTGGAGCTTCGTCTTCGTCGACGGAAAGTTGCTGCTTCCGCAAGCCGAAGACCGCGCGTTCGCGCCGCACCCGTCGCCGGCGTTCGATGCCCTCGCCCAGTCGCGCCACTACCTCGGCCGGCTCGACGAGATCGACTGCTGGGCGCTCACGGCCACGCAGGTTCCCGCCGGCTGGCGGCCGGTGGCGCTGCGCGCCGCGATGATGCAGTTCTCCGAGCCGTTGATGAGCGTGGCCGCTCGTGCCGCGCAGGTGCTCGAATGGGATCGCGTGCATCGCTACTGCGGCGTGTGCGGCACGCCGACGACCGTGCACGAGCGCGATCGAGCGCGGGTCTGCCCGCGTTGCGCCCACGTGGTCTACCCACGCCTGAGTCCAGCGATGATGGTGCTGGTGTGGCGCGGCCAGGAACTCTTGCTGGCGCGCTCGCCGACCTACGCGCCGGGCGTCTACAGCGCGCTGGCCGGCTTCGTCGAGGCGGGCGAATCGATCGAGGAATGCGTGCTGCGCGAGGTGGCCGAGGAAGTCGGCGTGACGGTGAAGAACCTGCGCTACTACGGCAGCCAGAGCTGGCCGTTCCCGCACAGCCTGATGGTGGCGTTCAGCGCCGAATGGGCCGGCGGCGACATCGTTGCCCAGCCCGACGAGATCGAAGCGGCTGACTGGTTTTCCATCGACGCCTTGCCGGGGATCCCGCCGCGCTTCAGCATCGCCGGGCACCTGATTCGCGACACGGTGGCGGTGTTGCGGGGCGAGGGCGCGCACCGCTGAGCGCAGCGCCCGCGGCCGAGCACGCGCTACGGCTTGCGCATGCCGAGCTGAACGTCCGCCCCGAACATCGCGCGTGCCGGCTTCGTTTCCGGCAGCACGTACACCACACCATCGCGATGGCCGAGCACCGGGCCGACCACCGATTCGTAGAACGCGACCGGCACCACGATGCAGCCGAGCGTGATGCGCTTGTCGTCCGGCGTGTCGGACGCCAGGCGCTGCGGCCGGCGTTCGTGGGCGGGGCTGGCGCGCAGGCGGTGGATGGCGAGGCCGGCGTCGTAGTCGACCCACACCACGTCTTCACCGCTGAGGTTGCGGCCGGGCTCGGAGGCGAAGCGTCCCGCTGGCGTCGTGCGATCGGCGGGCGCGATGCTCGACGGCGCCATGTCGCCGATGCCGGGAACGGAGTGATCGCCGCTTGCGAGGCCCAGCAAGGCGGACGTGGCGCCGAGGAGGCGGCCATCGGCCGCGAACACGAACAGCTTCGCGTCCTTCTTGTCGACGATGGCAAACGGCAGGCCCTGGTTGTCGCCGGACTCGACCACCCACTGCGCCGTGTCCTGCGCATCGGCCGATGCCGCAACGCCGGCGAAGTCGGCGCGCAGCGTGCCGGCGGGCTGCGAAGCCATCGCCTGCGCCAGCGCCAGCGCACAAGCCCATCCCACGGCGAGGGCGCGCAGCGCCTTGCCTCCAAACTCCATGCGAACTCCCGACGAAAACGAAAGGCCGGGCGCAGGAGCCCGGCTCTTTTTCCTCAGGGAATGCTACGCAGGGCGGCGCTTGGGCAGCGGATGAAATGCGCGACAAAAGTCCGTCAGTTCGCGATGCCGTCGCGGCGAAGCGCGCCTCGCGAACGCCTTGTCACAGTTGAGTTGTTGAGTCCAGAGCCCAAGCGGCCGAAATCGCTTTGACACGGCCCCTTGGAGACAGGCATGAACCCGTCCGCTCAAAGCGTCAGCTTCTCGACCGCCAACCCGCATGCGCTGGCGACGATCCTCGAAGCCAGCCAGACAAAGTCGATCATCGCGTCGCGCGACATCTTCGACGTGTCGGGCATCAAGCTGTGGGCTCGCGATCTTCCGGTGTCGCAGGCGCTGCAGCGCAAGCTGCTCGATCGCCAGCTGCGCCATCCGCTGGAAAGCTGCCTGATCGCCGAAGACGGCGTGACCACGCGTTCGCTGGTGCAATCGCTCGAGCAGCTGCTCGAGCGCGACACGCCGCTCGCGGCGCTGCTGCAGCCGCACGCCGACAGGATCGTGCACGCGGCGGCGCACCTGCCGCTGCATTCGGTGGCGCAACTGCTGCTGACGGCAGGGCAGGTGTCACGCCCGGCGTCGTTCGAACACGCGCTGCAGGCGATGGCGCTCACCGGCGCGCTGATGGCCGCGCACGGCGGGGGAACGCGCGAGCTGCGCCTGGCCATGCTGTGCGGCCTGCTGCACGACCTGGGCGAGATGTACATCGCCCCGCGGTACGGCGAGGCCGATGTCGAGCGCGCGCTCGATTTCCTCAGCTACCAGCAGCTGGTGGTGCACCCGCACATCGGCAAGCTGCTCGTCGAGCAACTGACCAACTACCCGCCGGAAGTGGCGCGCGCGATTGCCGAGCACCACGAGCGGCTCGACGGATCCGGCTACCCGCACTGCCTGCACCGCGATCTGCTGTCGCCGCTGGGCCGGCTGCTCGCCGTCAGCGAAGGCACGCTCGCTGCGTTGCGCGGCGAGCAAGCGCACCTGACCCGCGCCAGCGTGGCGCTGCGCGCGGTGCCGGGCGAATACGACCTGGGCTGGGTCGGCCTGGTCTCGTGCGGCGCGCGGCGCCAGCCGGCGCTGCAAGCCAGCGCCGGCGTCGACGAGATCCGGGCGCGGCTGTCGCAGCTCGACGCCGCGTTGCAGGCGGCACAGCGCAACACCAGCGCGCTGCTGCCCACCGCCGAGACCCCCGCGTTGAAAGACGCGCTGGGCCTCGCGCAACACCTGCTGGCTCGCCTGCGCATGGGCTGGAACGCGAGCGGGCTGTGGAGTGCCGACGGCGTGGCGGCGCAGGACCTGGCGGAAGTCGAAGCCGTCGAACACGAGTTGCAGTTCCGGCTGCGCTCGATAGTGCGTGCCGCGCAGCTGCGCGCCGGTGTGTTGCCCGAGGGCGATGCACTGCGTCTGAATTCGCTGTGCGAAGGGCTGGCCGACCGCGCGAGTTGAGCGTCGATCGACCCGACGCCGTCCGCGGCGTGCAGCCACCTACGCCGTGTGGCGTATTCCTGAAACACAGGCGGCTCCTTAACCTGCGTCAGTCCATCCCAGAAGGGGCTGGAGACTCAATTCCCAAGGAGCGCCTGTTCATGAAGCACACCCGTCGCACGTTCGCGAAAACCCTCAGCGCGGTCGGCATCGCCGTCGGCGCTCTCGGCCTGAGCGGTCTCGCTCACGCCGCCGACACCATCAAGGTCGGCATCCTGCATTCGCTGTCGGGCACGATGGCGATTTCCGAGACGGTCCTGAAGGACGTCGCGCTGATGACCATCGACGAGATCAACGCCAAGGGCGGCGTGATGGGCAAGAAGCTCGAGCCGGTGGTGGTCGACCCCGCGTCCAACTGGCCGCTGTTCGCCGAGAAGGCCAAGCAGCTGATCGCCCAGGACAAGGTCGCCGTGATGTTCGGCTGCTGGACCAGCGTCTCGCGCAAGAGCGTGTTGCCGGTGGTCGAGGAACTCAACGGCCTGCTGTTCTACCCGGTGCAGTACGAGGGTGAAGAGCTGTCGAAGAACGTGTTCTACACCGGCGCTGCGCCGAACCAGCAGGCGATTCCGGCGGTCGAGTACCTGATGAGCAAGGAAGGCGGCGGTGCCAAGCGCTTCGTGCTGCTGGGAACCGACTACGTGTACCCGCGCACGACCAACAAGATCCTGCGCGCGTTCTTGAAGAGCAAGGGCGTCGCCGAGAAGGACATCGACGAGAAGTACACGCCCTTCGGTCACAGCGACTACCAGACCATCGTCGCCGACGTCAAGAAGTTCGCCGCCGGCGGCAAGACCGCGGTGATCTCGACGATCAATGGCGACTCCAACGTGCCGTTCTACAAGGAACTCGGAAACCAGGGCCTGAAGGCGACCGACGTGCCGGTGGTGGCGTTCTCGGTCGGCGAAGAAGAGCTGCGCGGTGTCGACACCAAGCCGCTGGTGGGACACCTGGCCGCATGGAACTACTTCATGAGCCTGAAGAACCCGACCAACGAGGCGTTCAAAAAGCAGTGGGCCGCCTACGCGAAGGCGAAGAAGCTGCCGGGCGCCGACAAGCCGCTGACGAACGACCCGATGGAGGCCACCTACATCGGCATCCACATGTGGAAGCAGGCGGTCGAGAAGGCCAAGAGCACCGACACCGACAAGGTCGTCGCGGCGATGGCCGGTCAGACCTTCCCCGCGCCGGGCGGCTTCACCTCGACGATGGACGCGAAGAACCACCACCTGCACAAGCCGGTGTTCATCGGCGAAGTCAAGGCCGATGGTCAGTTCAACGTGGTGTGGAAGACCCCGGCGCCGGTGAAGGCCAAGCCGTGGAGCCCGTACATCGAAGGCAATGACAAGAAGAAGGATGAACCTGAGAAAAAGTAAGAAGCGTGGCGGGCCCTTCGGGGCTCGCCTTTTTTCGTCCTTCGACAGGCTCAGGACTGGTCGGGCCCTTCGACAGGCTCAGGGTGAACGGGGATTGTTCCGTTCGGGCTTTTGGCTGACCGCATGCAGTCACGTATTTCCCCCCTTCTCATCGTTCTCGCGCTCTTCGTCTCTGCGTCATCCGCCCACGCCCTGACCTCCGATCAAGTGCGCGCGATGGCCATCGGCGAGAGCGACGCCCGCTCTGCCGCGATCGCACAGGCCGCGACCAGCGGGGACCCGAAGGCACCCGAGTTCTTCCGCGCGCTGCTCGACGATGCGGTGAAAGTCTCCGGCGACAAGGTCTTCATCGTGGGCGACGACAAGGCCCGCGACGCCGCCACCGGCGCCGATGCGACGCTGCCCGTCGACGCCGAAGACGTCGTCAACAGCAACCGCATGCGGCGCGAGCTCGAAGCGGCGCTGGCCGCGTTGAAGCTGCTGTCACCGAACGTCGCGGAGCGCGCTGCGGCGCTGAAGGACATGCGCGACAGCGCCGACGAAGCCAAGCTGCCGCTGATCGAGAAGGCGCTCGCCGCCGAGACCGATGCCGACTTGAAGGCCGAGCTCGGCCTGCTGCGCGCGGCGGTGCTGATTTCATTGGGCGACGCGGCAAAGCGCCTGGAGGCCGCCCGCGCACTGGCTGACAGCCATCAGCCCGCGACCAAGACGCTGCTGCTCGAACGCCTGAAGCCCAACGCCGAGACCGAGCCCGACGTGCGCGCGCAGCTGCAGATCGCGCTCGCCGCGATCGAATCGCGCCTCGCCTGGGGCGAGCGGCTGGGCGTCGTGTTCACCGGCGCGAGCCTCGGCTCGATCCTGCTGCTCGTGGCGCTGGGCCTTGCGATCACCTACGGCCTGATGGGCGTCATCAACATGGCGCACGGCGAGCTGTTGATGATCGGCGCCTACGCCACCTATGTCGTGCAAAACCTCTTCAGGGCGCACTGGCCGGGCGTGTTCGACTGGTACATCGCGGCGGCGGTTCCGGCGGCCTTCCTCGCCTCGGCGCTGGTCGGCGCGGCCATGGAGCGCAGCGTGATCCGCTGGCTCTACGGCCGGCCGCTGGAAACGCTGCTCGCCACCTGGGGCATCAGCCTGGTGCTGATGCAGGGCGTGCGAACGCTGTTCGGCGCCCAGAACGTGCAGGTCGAGAACCCGTCGTGGCTATCCGGTGGCGTGCAGGCGCTGGCCAACCTGACGCTCCCGTTCAACCGCATCGCGATCATCGTGTTCGCGGCGCTGGTGCTGGCCGGCCTCGCGTTCATCGTCGCGCGCACCCGGCTCGGCCTGTTCGTTCGCGGCGTCACCCAGAACCGGCCGATGGCCGCCTGCATGGGCGTCAACACCGCCAAGGTCGACACCTATGCGTTCTCGCTCGGCTCGGGCATCGCCGGGTTGGCCGGCTGCGCCTTGTCGCAGGTCGGCAACGTCGGGCCGGACCTGGGCCAGGGCTACATCGTCGACTCGTTCATGGTGGTCGTGCTCGGCGGCGTCGGGCAGCTCGCCGGCACCGTCTATGCGGCCCTCGGCCTGGGCGTGCTGAACAAGCTGCTCGAAGGCTGGGCCGGCGCGGTGCTCGCAAAGATCATGGTGCTGGTGTTCATCGTCGTGTTCATCCAGAAGCGGCCGCAGGGCCTGTTCGCGATGAAGGGAAGGAGCGCGGAGGCATGAGCCGCCGGGCCGCTCCCAAGGCGAATACCGCAGCGCGTAGCGCGGAGGTTACCCAATGAGCGCGGTCGCCGGCAGCCCCCTCACCCCAACCCTCTCCCCCGTGCCGGGGGCGAGGGAGCCGGCCTTCTCCCTCTCCCGCTCGCGGGAGAGGGCCAGGGTGAGGGTGGGCGTGCTCGCCGCCCTGCTCGCGGTGCTTGTGCTCGCGCCGCTGCTCAACCTGGCCGTGCCGGCCACGAGCGCGTTCCACCTCAGCGACTACGCCGTCGCCCTCTGCGCAAAGATCATGTGCTACGCCATCTGCGCGCTGGCGATGGACCTGATCTGGGGCTACACCGGCATCCTCTCGCTCGGCCACGGCGTGTTCTTCGCACTCGGTGGCTACTCGATGGGCATGTACCTGATGCGCCAGATCGGGCGCGACGGCAACTACCAGAGCGACCTGCCCGACTTCATGGTGTTCCTCGACTGGAAGAAGCTGCCCTGGCACTGGGGCTTGAGCGACTCCTTCGTCGCGCAGATGGCGCTGGTGATCCTCGTGCCCGGGCTGCTCGCTTTCGTGTTCGGCTTCTTCGCCTTCCGCTCGCGCATCAAGGGCGTGTACTTCTCGATCATCACGCAGGCGATGACCTACGCGACGATGCTGCTGTTCTTCCGCAACGAGACCGGCTTCGGCGGCAACAACGGATTCACCGACTTCAAGCGCATCCTCGGCATCGCGATCGCCCGGCCGTCGACGCGGATGACGCTGTTCATCATCACCGGCCTCACGCTGATCGGCTTCTTCCTGTTCGCGCGCTGGCTGGTGGTGAGCAAGTTCGGTCGCGTGCTGCAGGCGATCCGCGACGCCGAGAGCCGCGTCATGTTCACCGGCTACGACCCGCTGCGCTACAAGCTGACGATCTGGGTCATCTCGGCGGTGATGTGCGGCATCGCCGGCGCCCTGTACGTGCCGCAGGTGGGCATCATCAACCCGAGCGAGATGTCGCCGGCAGCGAGCATCGAGATCGCGATCTGGACGGCGGTCGGCGGGCGCGCAACGCTGGTCGGGCCGATCGTCGGCGCCTTCTTCGTCAACGGCGCGAAGAGCTGGTTCACGCAGGCGTTCCCGGAGTTCTGGCTCTACTTCCTCGGCGCGCTGTTCATCGCGGTCACGCTGTTCCTGCCGCAAGGCATCGTCGGAGCGCTGCGCGGGCGAAAGAAAGAGGAACGCGCATGACGCCGGAACTGATGGAAGCCGGCGCGCGCGTGCGCGAGGCGATGGAGCGCAAGAAGGCGGCGGGGCCGGGCATGTCGGGCGGGCGCGCGGCGAGCTACGGGCGCGTGGTGCACGAAGGCCGGCTCGACGTCGCGCACGGCGCGATCCTCTACCTCGACGACATCACCGTCAGCTTCGACGGTTTCAAGGCGCTCGACGCGCTGAGCCTGAGCATCAGCGCCGGCGAGCTGCGCTGCATCATCGGCCCGAACGGCGCCGGCAAGACGACGATGATGGACGTGATCACCGGCAAGACGCGGCCCGACGCCGGCCGCGCCTTCTTCGGCTCGACCATCGACCTGCTGCGCCTGCGCGAGAACGACATCGCCTCGATCGGCATCGGCCGCAAGTTCCAGAAGCCCACGGTGTTCGAGCCGCTGTCGGTGTTCGAGAACCTCGAGCTCGCGCTGAAGGCCGACCGCGGCGTGCGTTCGTCGATGTTCTTCCGCTTGAGCGGCGAGCAGCTCGACCGCATCGGCAAGATGCTCACGCTGATCCACCTGAAGGACAGCGCCCAGCGCACCGCGGGTCTGCTGTCGCACGGCCAGAAGCAGTGGCTGGAGATCGGCATGCTGTTGATGCAGGACCCGAAACTCCTGCTGCTCGACGAGCCGGTGGCCGGCATGACCGACGAGGAGACCGAACGCACGGCCGAGCTGTTCCGCTCGCTGCAGGGCAACCATTCGCTGGTCGTCGTCGAGCACGACATGAAGTTCATCCACGCGCTCACCTGCGACGACCCGGCCAAGAAGGTGACGGTGCTGCACGAAGGCAGCGTGCTCGCCGAGGGGTCGCTTGCCGACGTGCAGGGCAACGACAAAGTGGTCGAGGTCTACCTGGGACGCTGAGCCAGCCATGTTGAACGTTGACGGCATCAACCAGTACTACGGCGGTTCGCACATCCTGCGCAACGTCGGCTTCGAAGCCCGCCTCGGCGAGGTGACGGTGATTCTGGGGCGCAACGGCGTGGGCAAGACCACGCTGCTGAAGAGCCTGATGGGCGTGGTGCCGGTGAAGACCGGCCGCATCGTGCTGGACGGTGCCGACATCACCCGCGACACGCCCTACGAGCGGGTGCGCCGCGGGCTGGGCTATGTGCCGCAGGGCCGTGAGATCTTCGGGCGGCTCACCGTTGAAGAGAACCTGCGCATGGGCCTCGCCTACAAGCCGGGCAAGACGCCGATCCCCGCCGAGCTGTTTGAACTGTTCCCGGTCCTCAAGCAGATGATCAACCGCCGCGGCGGCGACCTGTCGGGCGGCCAGCAGCAGCAGCTCGCGATCGCGCGCGCGCTGGCGGCGGGCCCGAATCTGCTGATCCTCGACGAGCCGACCGAGGGCATCCAGCCGAGCATCATCAAGGACATCGCCCGGGTGATCCGCATGCTGGCCGACCGCCGGACGATGGCCATCGTGCTGGTCGAGCAGTACTACGACTTCGCCGCCGAGCTCGCCGACCAGTACCTGGTGATGGAGCGCGGCGAAATCGTCCAGCGCGGGCGCGGCAAGGACATGGACGCCGGCGGCGTGCGCGCGCGGATGTCGATCTAGCCTGAGCGCGCGCCTGGCCCCATGCGCCAGGCGTCCCACGCGGCGGTCGCGGCGTACAGCAGGTGCAGGCCCGCGACCCACACGATCGTGCGGGTCGAGACGTCGGCGCGCGGCCCGGCGATCGTCCAGACCAGCCGCGTCGTCATGAACAGCGTCAGCACGAGCCAGGGAACGAACAGCACCAGCGCGCTGCGGCCACGCCCTTGCATCCACTGACCGAGGCCAGGCACGATCGCCGAGGCCAGCGCCGCTACCCAGGGCAACGCCTGCCGGGCAGGCCGCGCGGTGGATGCGTCGGGGCGCGCCGGCCCACGCCCGGCGCCGCGCGCGGCCTGGTGCGTCAGTCGCTCGGCCACGCGTTGCGCCAGCGTGACGGACGGCACCGCGCCGGCGATTCCCTCGCCCTCGCGCAGGCCGATCTCGATCCAGCCCGGCGCCAGCACCCGCCGCAGCGCGGCCGGCTTGTGGCCCGGCGTCAGTGCCCCGGGCTCGGTCGACGCGGCGACGACACGCTCGAGTGGCACGTCGGTTTCGATCCGTTCGTCGAACAGCGTCGCCTTGAAGATCAGCAGCCGTTCGTCGGTGAGCACCGCCCAGCGCGGCGTCGCGCGAAGCAGCATGAAGGTCTCGAGCACACGCTCGCCCTCACGCAGGGACTGCATCACGGTGTCGCCCGAACGCAGCTTGCGCAGCGCCAAGGCGTTGAACACGGGTTCGAACTCCGGGTCCGCGGCGAGCCGCTTCATGCGACGAAGCCACAGCGTCAGCACGGCGATCGCGGTCACCACGGCGAGGCACAGCACGATCAGCAGACCGGCCGTGCCGATTTCCTGGCGAAGGGCGTTCATCACCGGCGGCACCTGCAGCAGCAGCAAGGGCAGCGCGGTCACCAGCAAGGCGCCGTGCAGACGCCACTGCAGCATCAGCATCCGGCGCGGCGACACGAGCGGCGTGCCCAGTTGCGACCAGTCCGGCATCCGGCGTTGCCGGCCTACCTGGCGCCGCGCCCACAGCAGCAGCATGCCGGCCAGGCCGAAGGCGACGATGGCCGCGCCGATCGCCACGCTGTAGCGTTGCTGCAGCGTGTTGCGCAGCGCGAGCCGCTCGTGCAGCCGCGCCTGCAGCGCGTCGTCGCCGAACAACTCGCGCGGCGCGCCGTCGGCGGACCAGCGCAGCACCGAGAACGACACCCCGTCGCTGAGCAGCAGCTCGCCGTCCAGCCAGTCGAGGTCGTGCGGCTCGAGCGGCGAGCCGTGCGTGAACGCGGTCTCGTGGCCGTCGCGGGCCAGCGCAACCACCCGGCCGCGGATCATGCCGTTCTCGAAGCGGATCAGCGCCGCCATCGGTGCGCCGGCGGCGCCTTCTTGCGGATGTCCGCGCGCCGGCCCGAGAAAGCGCGCCGCACCGTGCCACCCGAGCGTCACCGTCTGGCGCAGCTCCAGCGTCGCGCCGTCGAGGCGCTTCAACTGCGTGCGGTTGGTGTCGGTGGTCCACAACTCGTCGCCGACCCACCACAGGCCGTTGGTGAAGCGGTAGCTGTCGTTCGGGGTGCGCGAGAGCAGGGCGCCGTCGGCATCGAACAGCGCGACCACATGGCCGCCGCCGGTCGCGATGGCGACGCGGCCGTCGCGATGGAAGGCGAGGTTGATCGCCTGCCCGCCATGCCGCTCCATCCCCGCCGGCCAGCGCGGGTGCAGCGTGCGGACGACGCGCGCGCTCGCGGGGTCGAGGAAGTACAGGGATGCGTCGTCGCGAACCGTGGCGACGATGGGCCCCTGCGGGTGGCGCACCAGGTTGGCCGGCTCACCCGGCAGGTCGAGCGCGGCCCAGTCTTGCGTGGCCGTGAGGCGGCCGCCCGCGCTGACGCGCCAGAGCTGCTCGTCGACACCGAGCCAGACCTCGCGCTGCGGGGTGACGACCAGCGCGCTCGGGCCGAGGATCCGGCCGGCCTTCAGCGTGGCATTCACGCCGTAGCTCACCGCCGCGATCGACAGCGCAAGACACACGATCGCCAACCGCTTCAGTGCATCGATCTCCATTCGGTCCTCCTCGGTCTCGTTGTTCAGGTGCGCCAGACGCGCGGGACGCAGGCGTCCAGACCCCAGGCCGCCGCCCGCCACCGGGCCCACGCCGCGCTCAGCAGCTGCATCGCCGGCTCGACCCGCGCGGCGAGCACGCGCAGCACCACCAGGCGCTCGTGCGGCGCCGTCGCGCCGGCGCTGCGCGCCAGTGCATGACCCGCGCCGAGCGCGCGCGCCGCGTCGAGCAAGGCCGCGCGCCGATCGGCATCGAGCGCGCTGCCCGCCGCAAACCACAGCGTGGCCAGCACGCGGTGGCCGGCCCAGCCGAGCGGCGAGTCGAGCAGCAGGGCGTCGCCGCCATCGATGACGCCGCGCTCCAGCCACACCCCGGGCAGTTCGATGGCCTGGGTGAAGCGGCCGGCGTCGAATGCCTCGCCGCTGGCCGGCAGGCCGAGCGCGAGCAGGTCCCAGCCGATCATTTCGGCACCGGGCTCCAGTTCGAAGCGCAGCTGGTTCTCGGCCAGCGCACGCGGGTGGCAGATCGTTTCCAGCGGCAGCCACTCGAGCCGCGCCCCGCCGGCGAGCCGCGCGCGCACCGACTGCCGGGCCAGCTCGCCGGCGCTGCGGTAGAAGCGCGTGGCGCCCGGCGTCGTGATCAGCGCGTGCGAG
>DASXQQ010000438.1:0-20481 GCA_036507085.1 Piscinibacter sp.
AGGCGTGCGCGACATGGTGCGCGTGAGCGACTGCCGCATGAGCGGCACCAGCTTCGGCGCCTGCGTGCTGCACGTGGCGCCCGAAGCATTCGTCGGCGGGCCGCTGGCGCTGGTGCAGACCGGCGACCGCATCGAGCTCGACATCGCGGCGCGCCGGCTGCACCTGCAGGTGAGCGACGAGGAGCTCGCCCGCCGCCGCGCCGCCTGGCAGCCGCCCGCGCCGCGCTACCGGCGCGGCTACGGCGCGCTCTTCGCCGAGCGGGTGACGCAGGCCGACGCGGGATGCGACTTCGATTTCCTGGAAGGCACGCAGCCGACGGCCGAGCCGGACATCTACTGAGCACCCATGCCTTCACCGCAGAGGCGCAGAGAGCGCAGCTTCAGCTCGAAGCATCGGCGGCCGGCGCACACCCTCACCCCAACCCTCTCCCGCAAGCGGGAGAGGGGGCACCTTTGCTCCCTCTCCACCGTACTCGGGGGAGAGGCTTGGCCTGTCCTGAGCCTGTCGAAGGAGGGTGAGGGGGCGCGCGTGAGTCAAGCTGAGTTTCGTCGCCAATCAGGATTCTTCTCAAGAGCCGCCCCCGCCGCGTGGCGGCTCCGCCAGTGCGCGCCGCAGGCGCGCTTTACCCCATTTGTATGTTTGTATGACAAATAGATAATATTGTCGGACAATTCGGCGCACCATGGCCGACGTCACGCTGAAACAGGTTCGCAAGCGCTTCGGCTCGGTCGAGGTGGTGCATGCGGTGGACGTGGCCATCGCCGACGGTGAGTTCTGCGTGCTGGTGGGCCCGTCGGGGTGCGGCAAGTCCACGCTGCTGCGCATGGTGGCGGGGCTGGAGGAGATCAGCGGCGGCGAAGTCAGCATCGGCGCACGTGTCGTCAACAAGCTGGCCCCGAAAGAGCGCGACATCGCAATGGTGTTTCAGAACTACGCGCTCTATCCGCACATGACCGTGTTCGACAACATGGCCTTCAGCCTGCGCCTGGCGAAGGAGCCGGATTCGGCGGTGCGCGCCCGCGTCAACGAGGCCGCCGAGGTGCTGGGCCTCGCCGACTACCTGGCGCGCTACCCGCGCCAGCTCTCCGGCGGGCAGCGCCAGCGCGTGGCGATGGGCCGGGCCATCGTGCGCAAGCCGAAGGTGTTCCTGTTCGACGAGCCGCTGTCCAACCTCGACGCCAAGCTGCGCGTGGCGATGCGCACCGAGATCAAGGCGCTGCACCAGCGCTTGAAGACGACCTCGGTCTACGTGACGCACGACCAGATCGAGGCGATGACGATGGCCGATCGCATCGTCGTGATGAACGCGGGCCGCGTGGCGCAGATCGGCTCGCCGCTCGCGCTGTACGACGACCCGGCCAACCGCTTCGTGGCCGGCTTCATCGGCTCGCCGGCGATGAACTTCCTGCCGGCGCGGGTGGTGGCCAACGGCAGCCGCGTGCAGATGCAGCTCCACGGCGGCATCGCGTTCGATGCGCCGGCCACGCGGCCGATCGAGCCGGGCCGCGCCGTGGCCCTGGGCCTGCGCCCCGAGGACCTGGCGCCTGCGCCCGAGGGCCTGGCGGCCCTGGTGAAGGTGATCGAGCCCACCGGCGCCGACACGCAGCTGCTGTGCAGCGTGGCCGGCCAGGACGTGACGGTGTTGCTGCGCGAGCGCCGCAGCCTGCGCGTGGGCGACACGCTGTCGCTGGCGCCGCGGCGCAGCTACCTCTTCGACGCCGAGAACGGCGATCGACTCGCTTGACCCCCAACGACGCAAGGAGACGACGATGGACGAACTGAATCGACGCGACTTCCTGATCGCGAGCGGCGCGCTGGGTGCCGGCCTGCTGGCGCCAGCGGCGAACGCGCAAGCCTGGAAGGGCCAGCCCGAAAAGGGCGCCAGGCTGCGCGTGATGCGCTGGAAGCGCTTCGTCGCCGGCGACGAAGCGCTGTGGCTGCAGAACACCAAGAAGTTCTCCGACCAGTACCAGGTCGAGGTGCGGGTCGACAGCGAAAGCTTCGAAGACATCCGGCCCAAGGCCGCGGTGGCGGCCAATGTGGGCAGCGGGCCCGACATCATTCTGGGCTGGTACGACGACGCGCACCTCTACCCCGACAAGCTGGTGCCGCTCACCGACGTGGCCGAGTACCTGGGCAAGAAGTACGGCGGCTGGTACGACGTGTGCCGCGACTACGGCATGCGCGGCAAGGACTGGATCGGCCTGCCCATCGGTGCCAACGGCGGCGCGATGGTCTATCGCAAGAGCCACATGCAGGCGGCGGGCTTCGACACCTTTCCGACCACCACCGACCAGTACCTCAGGTTCGCGCAGGCCATGGCTGCGAAGGGCACGCCGGTGGGCCATGCGCTGGGCCACGCCAGCGGCGACGCCACCACCTGGTGCTATTGGATCGTCTGGGGCCACGGCGCCAAGATGGTGGATGACAAGGGCAACGTCACCATCAACAGCCCCGAGACGATTGCCGCGCTCGAATACGTCAAGCAGCTCTACGCAAGCTTCCCGCCGGGCACGCTGTCGTGGCTCGATCCGAGCAACAACAAGGCCTTCCTCGACGGGCAGATCAGCTGCACCAACAACGCGATCTCGGTGTACTACGTGGCAAAGAACTCGCCCGACGAGAAACTCAAAGCGATGGCGGCAGACATCGAACATGCCGACTGGCCGGTGGGTCCGATCGGCAAGCCGACACAGCTGCACCAGATCACGCAGGGCATGGTGTTCAAGTACAGCAAGTACCCGAAGGCGGCCAAGGAGTACCTGCGCTTCATGATGGAAAAGGAGCAGTACGAGCCGTGGCAGACCGCCTCGCTCGGCTACGTGATGCAGCCGCTCAAGGCCTACGAGAACAGTCCGATCTGGACGCAGGAGCCGAAGGCCGCGGCGTTTCGCACCGGCCTGGCGAAGATGCGCCATCACGGCTATGCGGGGCAGCTCGGCTATGCGTCGGCGGGCGCGATCGCCGACTTCATCGTCGTCGACATGGTGGCCGAGGCGGCCAGCGGCTCGAAGACGCCGAAGGAGGCGGCGGAGCGGGCGGCACAACGGGCGGCGCGCTACTACAAGGTGTGACCTCATCGCCCGGTTCGCCCTGAGCCTCACCCACTCCGTTCACCCTGAGCTTGTATTTCCGATCGTCCTGAGCTTGTCGAAGGAAGGGCCCGCGCCCGCAGCGGCAAGGCTTCGACAGGCTCAGCCCGAACGGTCGCTGTTGCACATCACCCATCGCTGATGCACCGCCTCCTCGACAACCGCCACGTCCTCGGGCTGCTATTCATGCTGCCCGCGGCGGCGCTGCTGCTGGTGTTCCTCGCCTACCCGCTGGGCCTCGGCACCTGGCTCGGGTTCACCGACACCAAGATCGGGCGCGACGGCGTGTGGGTGGGGCTGGACAACTTCGCGTTCCTCGTGCAGGACCCGATCGCCTTGTTGTCGCTGTTCAACACGCTGCTGTACACCGTGGTCGCGAGCGTGCTGAAATTCGTCCTCGGCCTGTGGCTTGCCTTGCTGCTGAACCGGCACCTGCCGTTCAAGTCGTTCATCCGCGCCATCGTGCTGCTGCCCTTCATCGTGCCCACCGCGCTGTCGGCCATCGCGTTCTGGTGGATCTACGACTCGCAGTTCTCGGTGGTCTCGTGGGCGCTCGCCAAAGCCGGGCTGATCGACCGCTACATCGACTTCCTCGGCGAGCCGTGGCTCGCGCGCGCGTCCACCATCGCGGCCAACGTCTGGCGCGGCGTGCCCTTCGTGGCGATCTGCCTGCTGGCGGGGCTGCAAACCGTGCCGCCGTCGCTGTACGAGGCGGCTGCGATCGACGGGGCTTCGCGCTGGCAGCAGTTTCGCCATGTCACGCTGCCGATGCTCACGCCCATCATCGCGGTGGTGATGACGTTCTCGGTGCTCTTCACCTTCACCGACTTCCAGCTCATCTATGTGCTCACCCGCGGCGGCCCCCTGAACGCCACGCACCTGATGGCGACCCTGTCGTTCCAGCGCGCCATACCGGGGGGCGCCCTGGGCGAGGGCGCCGCGCTTGCCACGGCGATGATCCCCTTCCTGCTGGCGGCCATCCTCTTCAGCTACTTCGGCCTGCAGCGCCGCAAGTGGCAGCAAGGGGGCAGCGACAAATGAGCGCCCCCAAACCTGCCGCTTCGCGTCAGGCCCCCCGAGGGGGTCAAGGAAACTTGGGAGCGGCCCGGCGTTTCCTTGAGAGCGCGATCCCCGAACGCATCCCCGACACGCCGGCCATCGAAGACAGCGCCGGCATGAACTACCTGGAGTCGCTGCCGCGGCGCTGGGTCGTCACCTACATCCCGCTGGGCGTGTTCGTGTTCGTGCTGCTGTTCCCGTTCTACTGGATGGTGATGACCTCGTTCAAGCCGAACGAGGAGTTGGTCTCGCGCGCCGCCAATCCGTTCTGGATCGTCAGGCCGACGCTCGCGCACTTCGAGAAGCTGCTGTTCCACACCGAATACCCGCAGTGGCTGTGGAACACCGTGCTGGTATCGGTGGTGGCGACCTTTCTGTCGCTGGCCGCCAGCGTGTTCGCTGCCTATGCCATCGAGCGGCTGCGCTTCAAGGGCGCGCGGCAGGTGGGGTTGGCGATCTTTCTCGCCTACCTGATTCCACCCAGCATCCTGTTCATCCCGCTGGCCGCCATCGTGTTCACGCTCGGTCTGTTCGACACGCGGCTGGCGCTGATACTGTCGTACCCGACCTTCCTGGTGCCGTTTTGCACCTGGCTGCTGATGGGCTACTTTCGTTCCATCCCGTTCGAGCTCGAAGAGTGCGCGCTGATCGACGGCGCGACGCGCTGGCAGATCCTCGTGAAGATCATCCTGCCGCTGGCGGTGCCGGGGCTCGTGTCGGCCGGCATCTTCGCGTTCACGCTGTCCTGGAACGAGTTCATCTACGCGCTGACCTTCATCTCCTCGTCCGAAGTCAAGACCGTGCCGGTGGGGGTCGTGACCGAGCTGGTCGAGGGTGACGTGTATCACTGGGGCGCGCTGATGGCCGGCGCGCTGCTCGGCTCCCTGCCGATCGCGGTGCTCTATTCCTTCTTCGTCGAGTACTACGTGTCGGGCATGACTGGCGCGGTGAAGGAGTAGGCGACCACGCCGCCCGTCAGCGGCTCTTGCGGCGGGCTCCCGCCTTCGGTGCCGGCCGTGTCAGGCGCGCGCGGGTATCGGCCAACAGCCCGGTCATCCGTTGCATCGCGGCGCTGCTGTCCCGGGCGCGGATGGCATCGAGCACGCGACCGTGCTCCGGCAACGCCACCTTGAAGTCGCCAGCCTTGCGCGCCGACAGGCCGAGCAGCGACTCCAGCGCCGTGCCGATCATCGCGGCCAGCGGCAGCAACAGCGGGTTGTTGGTGGCACCGAGGATCGCGCTGTGGAACTCGAGGTCCGCATCGACCCAGTCGTCGATGGTTTCGGCCGCGGCCATGTCCGCGTAGGCGGACTCGATCTGCCGCAGCTGGGCCGGCGTGCGGTTGCGCGCCGCGAGCCCCGCCGCCGCCGGCTCGATGATTTCACGCATCTCGGCGAGCTGCAGCACGAAGCGCGGATCGGGCAGCGTCGCGCAGCGCCACGCCAGCACGTCGGGGTCGAGCACGTTCCAGCTTTCGCTGGCCCGCACCCGCGTGCCGATGCGGGGCCGCGACTCGACCAGGCCCTTGGCGGCCAGCACCTTCACGGCTTCGCGCAGGGCGGTGCGACTCACGCTGAGTTCGCGGCACAGATCCTCTTCGATCGGCAGGGCCTCGCCCGGGGGGCACGCGCCGCCGACGATGCGGCGGCCCAGTTCGTGAACCACCTGGGCGTGCAGGTTGCGTCCGGAGTAGGTGCTGCTGAACGCGCGCGATGGCTTCATGGATGGGGGGCCGACTCGATGGGGCGATCATAGGATGAATGTGATCGCCGCCCTGCGCCGGCACGGTGTTCGTCGCGCTCGCGCGCCGTCAATCTGTGGTCTGCACGCTCAGCACCTTGCCGCTGCGCGCTTCGAACTCGCAGCGGTAGCTGAACGGGATCGCGTTCATCCCGGGTGCGCGCTCGACGGCGCCCTGGCCCTCGAGGCGGGTGCGGGCGTTGGGCGCCGGGCGCAGCGCGCGCGAACCGGAATCGAAGACGATGCGGCCGACGCGCGGGTGCTTGTCTTTCAGCGCCGCGGCGGTGGCCGCCTCGCAGGCTTCGGGCGAGAGGTTCGCGAGGTCGGGCTGCCAGAGGGCTTCGGCGCCGGCCAGCGCCGCGCCGGTCTCTTTGAAGACGACCCCGTTGGTCGCGCCGGTCTTGGTGTTGAACGCGCAGCTGTAGCTGAACGGCACCGGACGGCCGGCGACGCCGCGGTAGCGGCCCTCGCCCTTGACGCCGGTCTCGTCGCCATCGGGCGCCGGCGACAGCGCGCGCTTGGCGCCGATGAACTGCACCTCCTGGGCGTCGCGCCCGCGCATGCGCCGCACCGTCTCGGCCACCGCGCTCTCGCAGGCGTCGCCGGCCGACTTGATGGGGGGCGGCGCCGCGGTGGCCGCAGCGGCCGCGCATGACAGCAGCAGTGCGACGCCGGCTCGGTGCAGTAACGCGTTCATGTGCACATGACCGGTTTAAGGCGCAACAGTTCCGTCCGCGGCCCTTAGCGCCTTCGCGATGACGCCTGCTTCCCAGGGGCCGTGGACGAAGGCCGGCAGCGCGTCGGTGGGGAACCACTGTCCGTCTGCGCCGCTGTCGGCGCCGGGGGCGACCGTCACGAGGTAGTTGAACATCACGTGCCAGCCGCGCCGCCCGCGAAACGACTCGACGTGATTCAGGGCGCGACTCGGCGCCGCGGGCAGG
This sequence comes from Piscinibacter sp., assembly GCA_036507085.1. Taxonomy (GTDB): domain Bacteria; phylum Pseudomonadota; class Gammaproteobacteria; order Burkholderiales; family Burkholderiaceae_C; genus Albitalea. The sequence goes on from DASXQQ010000438.1 coordinate 6,834, forward strand.
AGGGCGTCGAGCGCGCGCTGCAGCGCTTCGTCGGGATGCTCGTAGGGCTGCAGCTGCGCGCCCGGCAACCACCAGCGCTCGTCGCCGTCGTCGCCGTAGCGCGTCAACAGCACCCGGTGGGCGCCGTCGCTGATGACGGCGTTGGCGATCAGTTGCACCTCCGGTGCCTTGGCCACGTTCTTCGCTGTGCTCATCTCAATTCTCCATGGCAAATGCATCAAGCGGCCCATCAAGCGGCCGCCGCGGATCCGGCTTCGCCGGGCCGCTGGCGGCGCCCCCTTGAGGGGGAGCGCCGAAGGCGCTTCGGGGGTGGTTCATTCACGCTCCACTGAGCGAAATCCCCTGCGACTGGGCGAACGCCTCCAGCCACTGCAGGTCGGCGCGGGTCAGCGCCTTGGTGCGCTGCGCCATCGCCGGCTGCGGCGCGGCGCGCTGCAGCGCATCGCACTGCGCGAGCCGCTCGACCAGCGCCTGCTTGCGCGCATGCAGCGCCGCCTGCAGCTGCGGCGCCGGCAGGTCGGGCAGGGCGGCGAGGGCGACCTGCACCCGCTCGGCGGGCGACTCTGGCTCGCTCCAGGCGCGCTGCAGCAGCTCGCGGTAGTGCGAGCGTCCCTCGCGCGAGATGCGGTACAGCATGCGCTCGGGACGCGCGCCTTCCTGCTCCAACCCGAGTTCCTCGGCGTGGCCGTTCTTCACCAGCGTGCGCAGCACGCTGTAGATCGACGCGAACTCGACCGGGAACCAGAACGACAAGCCCTCGTCGTCGAGCGCCCGCTTGATGCGGTAGCCGTGCAGCGGCTGCTCGCTGAGCAGCCACAGGACGAGGAGGCGGATCAACATGCGAGAATACTAAAACTTTAGTAGTGAAACCGCAAGTACCCGAAGCCCTGTCGAAAGAGCCGCCGGGCCAAGCGCTTGGCTCGATCGGTCAGTGCGCAGCGACGCGGGCGCGACGAAGATGGGCGCTCGCCACGGAGGAACGCCCGATGAGACGTCTGTCCCTGCTGCGCCGGCTGCCCGGCGCGATGCTCGCCCTCGCACTGCTCGGCGCCTGGCCCGCCGCGCAGGCGAGCAACACCCATCCCGTGGTGCTGGTGCACGGCTTTGCCGGCTTCGGGCGCACCGAGCTGCTCGGCTACAAGTACTGGGGCGGCTTCACCGACCTGGAAACGCAGCTGCAATCGCGCTATGCGGACCAGCTCGTCAGGACCGCGGTCGTCGGCCCCTTCAGCTCGAACTGGGACCGGGCGGTCGAACTCTTCTACCAGATCAAGGGCGGCTGCGTCGACTATGGCAGCGCGCATTCGCAGGCGGCGGGCCACCTGCGCCGGCCCGAGGACTTCTATCGCAACGGCCGCACCTGCTACCCCGGCCTCTATCCGGCCTGGGACGCGAACCACCCGTTTCACCTGGTGACGCACAGCATGGGCGGCCAGACCGCGCGGATGCTGGTGCAACTGCTGGCCGGCAACGGCGCGCCGGCCAACCCGGGCCTGTTTCCCGTCGCCACCGGTGCGTCCTGGGTCAAGAGCGTGACGACGATCGCGACGCCGAACGACGGCACGACGCTCGCCTACCGCGTCGTCGACTGGGTGCCGCTGGTGCAGCAACTGGTCTCCGGCGTGGCCGGGCTCGCGAGCGGCACTGCGTCTTCAAAGGTCTACGACTTCAAGCTCGACCAGTGGTACCTCGGCGCGCAGACCGCCGGCGAAAGCTTCGACGACTACCTGAACCGGGTCATGCGCTGGCCGCTGTGGAACAGCGGCGTCCAGGACCTCTCACCCTACGACCTGAGCCCGGCCGGGGCGATGGCGGAGAACGACTGGGTTAAGGACCACGCGGCCGTTTACTACTTCTCCGTCACCACGAACTCGAGCGTTCCGGGCCTGTTCACCGGCTGGCACTACCCGACGCTCGACACCAACCTGCTGATCGCCGCCTTCGTCGGCCCCGGCTGGATGGGCAACTACGTTCCCGACAGCCGGCCGTTCCCGCCGGTCGATCACACCGCGTGGTGGCCGAACGACGGGGTGGTCAACACCGTGGCGCAAAAGGCGCCGACCTGGGCGATGACGGCGACCGGCACCATCTATCCCCGCCCGGTCACCGTGCGCGACATCCGCAACGGCGGCGCGCCGCAGGCGGGGGCGTGGAACTGGAAGGGCCCGATGAATGACTTCGATCACTTCGACGTCATCGGCTGGACCCTGTTCTGGGACAGCGTGGGCTGGTACAAGGCGCACCTCGACCAGTTGCGGTCATTGTGAGTGCCCCCAAACCTGCCGCTTCGCGTCAGGCCCCCCGAGGGGGTCAAGGAAACTTGGGAAGGAAAAGCGAGTGTGGCCCTAATCTGCGCTGAGGCCGTCCGAAGGACGGCTTAGCACGGGTGGCAGGAATCTTTTCCTCAAGAGTTACCGGGTCGGACGCGCGCAGGCGACGTCGTACTGCGAGACGCTCGCGGTGTTGCGCGAGTTCTGCGGCTGCTCGCCTGCATAGACCGTGCCGGCATGGCCGTCCGGGTTGAAGGCCGACCCGGGTGCGGTCGCCGACTTGCCCGGGGTGTTGGGCGTGTCCTCGCAACTCTTGTTGGGTTGGCCGGTGTGCGAGGGGCCGAGGGTCGTGGGCTGGGCGCCGTGGGTGGCCGGCACCGTCGGCTGCGACGGCTGGACGGCCCTGCCGGCAGCGCCGGCGCCGGCCGACACGATGAGCGACAGTGCGCCTATCGCGGCGCAAGTGATCACGGATCTCATGGGGACTCCTTCATGGGACGCTGCGTTGGTTTGGAACGCGCAGCCTCGCCGGGGTTCCCGTTACAGCTGCTACCAATCGCGCAGGCGCAGCCGCAGCTTGGCGACGATCTCCGAGCTCATGCGCGACACCCGCGACTCGCTGACGCCCAAGACCGCGCCGATGTCGCGCAGCGTGGTGCCGTGCTGGTAGATCTGCTCCATCACGAAGCGCTCGGCTTCTTCGAGTGCATCGAAGGCGGCGATCAGCGCCACATGGCGCTGGCGCTGCTGCAGCTTGCGCAGCGGGTCGGCCTGCTCGTCGATCAGCCACTCGTCGTCCCGGTGGGCGCCCCAGATCGCGGCGTCTTCGTCGAGGTTTTCCAGCTGTTCGTCGCCGGTGCGCGCGCCGCCGGCACCGGCCTCCACCATGCACTGGTGGAACTTGTCGAGCGACCAGCCGAGTTCGTTGGCCACTTCCTTCGCCCGCGGCGCGCGGCCGAGCCGGTGCTCGAGCCGCTGGACCGCGGCGCGGACCTCGCGCACCCGCAGCCGCGCGTCGCGCGACAGCGTGTCCATCGCACGCAGTGCATCGAGCATCGAGCCTTCGATGCGCCGCGCAGCATAGGTCTCGAAGCTCGAGCCGCGGCCCTCTTCGAAGCGTGACAGCGCCTCGTTCAAGCCCATCAGGCCGGCCTGCTCCAGCTCGTCCATGCCCACGCTGGCCGGCAGGCGGGCACGGATGCGGTGGGCGATCTGGCGCACCAGCGGCTTGTGGGCGGCCAGGTCGGCGCTGCGCTTGCAGCGATGCGGAGGCGCGCCGTCATCGCTCATGGTGTGAAGGTGCGGCAAGGTCTGTTCCTGGATGCTCTCAGCATACCCACGCCCCCCGGGGATCGGTCAACCTGTAAGGTCTGACACCTTGCCGGCGCGAAATCACCGCAACATCATCCAGCCACCTTCGCGGGAGTTGATCGAAGTCAGGGTGAGAGAAGTAGAAATGGACTCGCTGGTCAAGGTGCTGATGGTCGAGGCGGTGGCGTTCGACGCCGACATGCTCAAGCGCATCATCAAGCGAAGCGGCCTGATGTTCGCCGCCGAGCGTGTCGACACGCTGCAGGCCTTCGAGGCGGCGCTCGCGCGTTTCGAGCCCGACATCGTGCTGTCCGACTTCGCGATGCCCGGCTTCGACGGCATGCAGGCGCTGCAGACGCTGCGCCGGCTGCGCCCGGAGACGCCGTTCGTCTTCGTCTCGCGCACCGTCGGCGAAGAGCGCGCCGTCGAGGCGCTGCGCGAGGGTGCTGCCGACTACGTGCTGAAGGACAACGCGAGCCGGCTGGTCCCCGCGATCCGGCGCGCGCTCGACGAGGCCGAGGAGCGGCGCAGGCAGCGCCGCCTCAAGGCCGATCTGGAGCAAAGCGAAGCACGCTTTCGCGTCCTGCTCGACCACATCCCCGGCCCGGTGGTGATGAAGGACGCCGAGGGGCGCTACACCTACGCCAACCGCGAGGTCCAGCGCATCGTCGGCAAGGGACTGGACGAGATCGTCGGGCACAAGACCGCCGAGATCTTCAGGCAGGAGCGCGCCGCCGAATACCTCCACAACGACCGCGCCGCGCTGTCCAGCGAAGCCGGCATCGAGGTCACCGAGCGGGTCGAGGTCGACGGCGAGTCGCGCGTCTTCCTGTCACGCAGATTCGCGCTGCCCGGCGGCGCCGGCGAGCCGCCGACCGTGGCGGCGGTCTCCGTCGACGTCACCGAGCGCGTGCGCCAGGAAGAACGCATCGCCCGGCTGCAGCGCATGCGCGCCGTGCTCAGCGGCATCAACACGACGATCGTGCGGGTGCGCGACCGCGACGAGCTGTTCCGCGAGGCCTGCCGGGTGGCCATCGACGCCGGTGGCTTCCACATGGCCTGGATCGGCCTGGCCGAGCCCGGCCACCACAAGGTCAGGCCGGTGGCGTGGGACGGCTTCGTGCAGGGCTACCTCGACGTGGTCGGTCGCTCGCTGGCCGACGTGCCGCAGACCGCGCCGACGGCGGGGGTCGAACTGGCCCACGTGACCGAGGACGAAGGCCTGGCCGGGCGGGCCCTGCGCACGCGCCAGGTCATCGTGTCGAACGACATTGCCAACGACCCGGAGGTGAAATTCAAGCACGAGGCCCTGTCGCGCGGCTACCGCGGGCTGGTCGCGCTGCCGCTCGTGGTGCAGGGCGAAGCGGTCGGCGTGATGACCCTGTACACCACGCAGACGGGGCTGTTCGACCGGCGCGAGCTGGCCTTGCTGAAGCGGCTGACCGGCGCCGTCTCGTTCGCGATCGACAACCTCGACAAGAGCGAACGGCTCGCCTTCGCCGCCCACTACGATCCGCTGACCGCGGTGGCGAATCGGCCGCTGTTCTTCGACCGACTCAAGCAGATGCTGCGCGTGGCCGACCCCTGGGACGCGAGCCTCACCCTGATGGTGTTCGATCTGCAGCGTTTTCACGAGCTCAACGACAGCCTCGGTCGCGAAACCGGCGACCGCGTGCTGCGCAACTTCGCCAACCGCTTGCGCGAGGTGTTCGGCGAATCGGGGGCCTTGGGCCGAACCAGCGGCGACCGTTTCGGCGTCGCCGTTCCGGCCAACTTGAGCGCGGTGCTCGCGTTGCTGACCGAGCCGCAGGCGGTGCCGTCGCTGGCCGAGCCGACGGTCGTCGACGGGGTGCCCATCGTGCCGGCGTTTCGCATCGGCGTGGCCAGTTTCCCGGCCGACGGCAAGACCCATGAGGCGCTGTTCCACAACGCCGAGGCCGCGCTGCAACGCGCCAAGGAACGCAACGAGCCCTGGGTGTTCTATGCCGCGGAGATGAACGCCGACGTCGCGCGCCGCGTGAGCCTCGACCGCGAGCTGCGCCTGGCGGCGCAGGCACGCCAGTTCTCGCTGCTCTACCAGCCCAAGGTCGACCTGGCGAGCGAGGCGATCGTCGGCATGGAGGCGCTGATCCGCTGGCGAACGAGCGACGGCGAAGATGTTCCGCCCCTGACGTTCGTGCCGATGCTCGACGACACCGGCCTCATCGTTTCGGTCGGGCGCTGGGTCATCGAGCAGGCGCTGCGCGACGCCGCGGCCTGGGCCGCGGCCGGCGTGGCGGTGCCGCCGATCGCGGTCAACGTGTCGCCGGTGCAGTTGCGCCACCGCGACTTCGTGGCCACCGTGCTCGGCGCCATCGGCGACGCCGAGGGGCGGCCGGCGAAGATCGACCTCGAGATCACCGAGAGCCATGTGATGGGCGATGCGCAGGCGAGCGTCGCCAAGCTGCGCGAGCTGCGTGCGGCTGGCACGAAGGTGCTGATGGACGATTTCGGCACCGGCGTGTCGAGCCTGAGCCAGCTCGCGCGGCTGCCGCTCGATGCCTTGAAGATCGACCGCGCCTTCGTGCGCGACCTGGTCGACAGCGCCGAGCAGACGGCGATCGTCACCGCGATCCTCGCGCTCGCCCGGGCGCTGCGGTTGCAGGTGGTGGCCGAAGGGGTGGAGACGCCGGCGCAGGCACGCAAGCTCCAGTCGCTCGGCTGCGACCAGGCGCAGGGCTACCTCTACGGCAAGCCGTTGAGCGCCGACGACATGCTCGGGCGCCTGCGCGCCGGGCGGGTCGCTACCCCCGCTCGAACTTGAACACCGCCACGCTGGCCCGCAGGTTCGGCCAGCGGCGCACCGCCCGGCCGTTCTGGATGCCGAACGCGTCGAGCACGCGCAGGCCATCCTTGCGAGCGAGGACCTCGAAGTCGGTGTAGGTGCCGACGCGAATGTTCGGCGTGTCGTACCACTCGTAGGGCAGCGTCTTGGTCACCGGCATGCGGCCGGTGACGATGCGCAAGCGGTTCGGCCAGTGGGCGAAGTTGGGAAAGCTGACGATGCCCAGGCGGCCGACCCGTGCGGTCTCGCGCAGCATGCGCTCGGTGTGGCGCAGGTGCTGCATCGTGTCGAGCTGCAGCACCACGTCGAAGCTCTGGTCCTCGAAGATCGCCAGCCCCTCCTCGAGGTTGAGCTGGATCACGTTGACGCCACGCCGGGTGCAGGCGAGCACGTTGTCGTCGGCGATCTCGATGCCGTAGCCGCTGCACTGCCGCGTGTCGCGCAGCAGCGCGAGCAGCTCGCCGTTGCCGCAGCCGAGGTCGAGCACGCGCGAGCCCGGCGGCACCATCTCGGCAATGAGCTCCATGTCCTTGCGATCAGACATGCTCGCCCCCGTCGCTCGCCGTCTTCGTAGGGTGGGCTTCAGCCCACGCGTTGGTGACGCACACCGAGCCCGCGTGGGCTGAAGCCCACCCTACGCGACGCAGGTTCGCCATCATGCGTGCTCCTTCGCGATGTTGTCGAAGCAGGCCCGCAGCAGCAGGTGGTACCTCGCATCGTCGAGCAGGAAAGCGTCGTGGCCGTGCGGCGCCTCGATCTCGGCGTAGCTCACGTCGCGCCGGTTGTCGAGCAGCGCCTTGACGATCTCGCGCGAGCGCTCGGGCGAGAAACGCCAGTCGGTGCTGAAGCTCACCAGCTGGAACTTGCAGCAGGCGGCGGCGAACGCGGCGGTCAAGTCGCCCTCGAATTCGCGCGCCGGGTCGAAGTAGTCGAGCGCGCGGGTGATCAGCAAATAGGTGTTGGCGTCGAAGTAGTCGCTGAACTTGTCGCCCTGGTGGCGCAGGTAGCTCTCGATCTCGAACTCGATGTCCTGCGTGCTGTAGCCCGGGTTCGCGCCCTTCATGCCGCGGCCGAACTTGGCCTCCATTGCGTCGTCGCTGAGGTAGGTGATGTGGCCGATCATCCGTGCCACCCGCAAGCCGCGCTTGGGCACCACGCCGTGGGCGTAGTAATGGCCACCGTGGAAGTCGGGGTCGGTGACGATGGCGCGGCGCGCGACCTCGTTGAACGCGATGTTCTGTGCCGACAGGTTGGGCGCGGTCGCCACCGCGATGCAGTGGCGCAGCCGCTGCGGGTGGCGCAGCGACCAGCTCAGCGCCTGCATGCCGCCGAGGCTGCCGCCGAGCACCGCGGCGAGTTGGCCGATCCCCAGCGCGTCGAGCAGGCGGGCCTGCGCATCGACCCAGTCTTCCACCGTGACCACCGGAAAGTCGGCGCCATAAAGCCGGCCGGTGTCGGGGTTCGAGTGCATCGGCCCGGTGGAGCCGAAGCAGGAGCCGAGGTTGTTGACCCCGATGACGAAGAAGTGGTGGGTGTCCAGCGGCTTGCCCGGACCGACCAGGTTGTCCCACCAGCCTTCGCTCTTGTCCTGGCCGGCGTAGGTGCCGGCGACATGGTGCGACGCGTTCAGCGCGTGGCACACCAGCACTGCGTTGCTGCGCTCGGCGTTGAGCGTGCCGTAGGTTTCGTAGACGAGCGTGTAGTCGCGCAAGGACGCGCCGCTTTTCAGCGGCAGCGGCTCGGCGAAATGGTGCGACTGCGGCGTGACCTGACCGACTGAATGCATGGAAACCCAACAAAAAAACCCGGCGCCGCCAAAGCGGGACACCGGGTGGTCCTGTCTTTAGCTGGATTTATAGAGCGCCCGCAAGCCGGAACAAATCAGCGCTGAGGGCGGAGTTTAGCAGCGCCTTCAGTCGAGCGTCTTGCGAAACCGCTTCAGCCCAATCGCCAGCACCACCGCCGTGAACAGCAGCAGCGGCCACAGGTGCGGCCAGATGTTGACCCAGTCGTTGCCCTTCAGCATCACGCCGCGAATGAGGCGCAGGAAGTGCGTCAGCGGCAGCGCCTCGCCGATGACCTGGGCCCAGTCCGGCATGCCGCGAAACGGGAACATGAAGCCCGACAGCAACAGCGACGGCAGGAAGAAGAAGAAGGTCATCTGCATCGCCTGCATCTGGCTTTGCGCCGCGCTGGAGATCGTGATCCCCACCGTCAGGCTCGCGCCAATGAAGACCAGCACGCCGAGCAGCAGCAGGCCGAGGTCGCCTTCGAACGGCACGTTGAACACATAGCGTGCGGCGAGCAGGATGATCGTCACCTGCACATAGCCGATCGCGATGTACGGCCCGATCTTGCCGACCATCACCTCGAGCGGGTGCACCGGGGTGGCGAGCAGGTTTTCCATCGTGCCGCGCTCGACCTCGCGCGTCACCGCCAGCCCCGTCATCATGATCATCGTCATCGTCAGGATCACGCCCATCAGTCCGGGCACGATGTTGTACTGGGTGATGCCCTCCGGGTTGTAGCGGCGGTGGATGCGCCATTCGAACGGCGCGGCGCCGGGTTGCGCCGCCGCCAGCGGGCCGTCGAGGTCGTGGCGCAGTGCGGTCGCCGCGAGCTGCTGCACCGCGCCGATCGCGTTGCCGGTGGCCGCCGGGTCGGTGGCATCGGCCTCGAGCAGCAGCGACGGGTGCTCGCCGCGCAGCAACTTGCGCTCGAAGCCGGCCGGCACGGTGAAGACGAACTGCACCTCGCCGCGCTCGATCATCCGTTCGGCCTCGGCCGCGTCGGTGTCGGGCGCGACGACCTCGAAGTAGCCGGTGTTCTCCAGCGCGCGAACCAGGCTGCGGGTGAACGGGCCCTGCTCCTGCACCACCACCGCGGTCGGCAGGCGCCGCGGGTCGCCGTTGATCGCGAAGCCGAACAGCGTCATCTGGATGATCGGGATGCCGACCATCATCGCGAAGGTGAGCCGGTCGCGCCGCAACTGGATCAGCTCCTTGATCATCATCGCGAACAGGCGGGCGAAGCTGAAGCGGTCTTTCATTGCTGGCCTCAGGCGTAGTTGTCGGCGGCCTGGCGAGAGTGGTGGATGAACACCTCCTCCAGCGTCGGCGGCACCGGCTTCCACCGCGCATCGCTGTGCTGGGCCAGCGCGGCGTCGAGCGCAGCGGCATCGGGGCCGCTCGCGCGCAGCGCGTTGCCCAGGCGCGTGACGGTGCTCACCGCCGGGTCGTGCTCGATCGCCGCCACGAGCTGCGCGTCGTCGATGTCGTCGGCGACGCGCGACGCGAGTCCGCTGTGCTCGACCAGCTCGGCCGGCGTGCCGCTCGCCACCAGGTGCCCATAGGCGATGTAGCCGAGCCGGTGGCAGCGATCGGCCTCGTCCATGTAGTGGGTCGACACCAGCACCGTGATGCCGCGCGCGGCGAGCACATGGATCTCGTTCCAGAAGTCGCGCCGCGCGCCGGGGTCGACGCCGGCGGTCGGCTCGTCGAGCAGCAGCAGCTCGGGCTCGTGCAGCATGCAGGTGGCAAGCGCCAGGCGCTGCTTCCAGCCGCCCGACAGGCGGCCGGCAAGTTGCTCGGCGCGGCTCGCGAGGCCGAGACGCTCGAGCGATTGCGCGACCCGCTCGCCTCGCCGGTCCATGCCGTACATGCGGGCGATGAAGTCGAGGTTTTCGCGGATGCTCAGGTCTTCGTAGAGGCCGAAGCGCTGAGTCATGTAGCCCACCCTCCGCTTGATCGCGCCGGCCTCGCGCACCACGTCGAGGCCGAGCGTGTGGCCCGAGCCGGCGTCGGGCGTCAGCAGGCCGCACATCATGCGGATCGAGGTTGTCTTGCCCGACCCGTTGGGGCCGAGAAAGCCGTAGATCTCGCCGCGCTCGACCTGCATCGACAGGCCGTCGACGACGGTGCGGTCGCCGTAGCGCTTGGTCAGCCCCTGCACGTCGATCGTGTAGTCGCTCATTTCACTGACGACACAATTTGCCGCAGCTGGACCGGCAAACCCGGCCGCAGCTTTTGCGCATCCTGCGGGCTCGGCGAGGCCTCGACCATGAACACCAGGCGCTGCCGGTTCTCCTTGCTGTAGATCACCGGCGGCGTGAACTCGGCCTCGCTGGCGACGCGGCGCACCGTTGCGCTGAACGGCGCGCCGCAACCGTCGCACTCGGCCTGCACGGCGCTGCCGGGCTGCAACTGGGCGAGCAGGTTCTCCGGCACGAAAAAGCGCAGCTTCAGCGCGCCCGGCTCGAGCAGGCTCACCACCGGGCTGCCGGCGTTGACCCATTCGCCGACGCGGTACAGCGTGTCCTCCACGCGCGCGGTCACCGGCGCGGTGACCGACTTCTGCGCCAGGCGCCAGCGGCTTTGCTCGAGCGCCGCGCGTGCCGCCGCCGCCTGGGCCAGCGCGGCGGCCTGGGTGTCTTCGCGTGCGCCTTGCCGCGCGGTGCGCAGCTGCGCCTCGAGTTGGCGCACGCGCGCGGCGTCGGCGTTGCGCCGCGCCAGCGCGGCGGTGAGCGTGGCGCCGGAGGTGAAGCCCGACTGGGCGAGTTCGCGCTCGCGTTTGAGGTCGCTCTCCGACTGAGCCAGCGCGGCGCGGCCGGCATCGAGCGCGGCCTGCGCGGCGGCGAGCTCGTCGCGCCGCTGGCCGCGCGCGAGGTCGCGCACCTGCGCCTCCGATTGCGCCACCCGCGCCTGCGACTCGCTCACCGCGGCCGCTTCGCTGTCATGCTCGAGGACAAACAGCGGCGCGCCGGCGGCGACCTGCTGGCCGCGTTGCACCGACAGCGCAACCAAGCGGCCGGCCAGCGGCGCCGCAACGCGAATGAACTCGGCTTCGACGTAACCGTTGATTGCCGCCGGCGGCCGGGGCTGACACGCCGCCAGCGCGAGCACTGCAAGACTCGCCAGGGCGCCTCGTTTCATGGGGTCTCCGCAATGTTGTTTCGGGGCAGTATGGCAGTTCATCGGCGCCGGACAAGCGTCTCGCGCCGCGACGACGAGCTTTCACGCGGTTGCAGATCGACGTGTCTGGAGACAGGTCGGCGCGGCGATTCACTTAGAGTTTTTTTGTCGCGTCGATGTGCCGCGCCAACCTCAAAAGGAACCCACGTGAAATCCAAACTCCTGACGCTCTCCGTCCTGATCGCCTCCGCCTGCGGCGGCAGCGCCTTCGCGCAGACGACCTACGGCGGATCGCCGGCGCCCGCCACGAGCCCGACCATGCCGCAGACGACGATCGAAGCGGCGCCGACCGGCGCCACCGGAGCGGACGCCGCCTCGGCACCGTCCTCTCGCGCCGCGGTGAAGGCGCAGACCAAGGCGGCGGTCAAGAACGGCGAACTCCCCACCGGCGAAGGCGTGGCGGGCGAACGCAAACCGAAGAAGGCCAGCCCGAAGAAGACTGCCTCCGAGAAGACGCGTGACCAGGTCAAGGCCGAGGCCGAGTCCGCCGCCAAGACCGACGAGCCGGCCAAGAGCGAGCCGCAACTCAAGACCAAGCCTTGATCCCCGGTCATTCCCTGGCGCCGCACGGCTTGCGCCCGGAGTGACCATGCCCGCTTGGCTGCTGGAACTCAACGATCAATTCCGATTCGCTATCTCGCCTGGCGGGCCTGCGCGGTGAGCTTTCTGCTCAGCGCGTTCATCTACTGGCCGATGGCGCGTGCCGACAGCTTCGCGGCGTCCCCCTGAACGCGGGGGATCACCCGACTCGCGGGGATGTACCGCGATGGGGCGGCTGAAAAAATGAGCGCGTCCGATGTTGTTGTTGCGAGCCGCCCATGCGCACCGTCCTCGTCCTCCACGGCGACCCCCGGGTCGCGAGCCGACTGAGCGAAACCATCGCCTCGGCGCCGGGCCTCGCGGTCACCGGCACGGCCTGCAACCTGGCGCAGGCGCGCGAGGCCCTGGCGCGCGACACGCCCGACCTGCTGGTGGCCGACCTGTTCCTGCCCGACGGCAGCCTGCGCACCCTGCTCGCCGCGCTGCGCGGCAACGGCGGCAACGACAGTCCGCTCGTGCTGGTGCTGGCGATGTCGGCCGAGGATGCACGGCTCGTCGATGCACTGCGCCGGGGTGCCGACGGCTACTACGCGGTCGGCGGCCGGCCGGCGTCGACGCTCCTCGACGCGATCGAGCGGGTGCTGGCCGGCGAGTCGCCGATGTCGCCGCACATAGCGCGTGCGGTGAAAGCGCATTTCGACGCCATGCCCTGGGACCGGAGCGATTTCGTCGCCGAAGCGCAAAGCCCGCTGCGCCTGAGCGAGGTCGACCAGCAACTGCTCGCGTGGACGGCCGAAGGCTACGTCGTCGACGAAATCGCGCGCAGCCTGCAGCTCACCGGACACGGCGTGGGCGTGCACATGCGCCACATCTACCGCAAGCTGCAGTTCGATCTGCGCGCGAATGCGCTGTCGCTGATGGCGGCTTGACGTCCGGGCGTGGCACGGCCCGTAGGGTGGGCTTCAGCCCACGGGTTTCTTGTGCTGCGCGCGCGGGACGCGCGTGGGCTGAAGCCCACCCTACAAGCGCTCAACCCGCCGGCGGCGCCGTGTCGATGAAGCTCTGCCGCTGCGCGAGCTTCTCGTGCAGGCGGGCGAGGTTCGCATGGTCGCCGCGCCAGTCGATCTGCGCAAAGCGAAAGTCGAGGTAGCCGAGCGCGCAGCCGACCGCGATGTCGGACAGCGAGAAGTGGATGCCCGAGCACCACGGCCTTTCGCCCAGCCCCTTGCTCATCGCCGCGAGCGACGCATGCACCTTGCGCATCTGGCGCTCCGTCCAGGCGGTGCTGCGTTGCGCCTCGGTGCGGCCGGCCCAGGTGCGCTCCAGCCGCACCAGGATCGCGGCGTCGAGCAGGCCGTCGCCGAGCGCTTCCCAGGTGCGCACCTCGGCGCGTTCGCGCCCGCGCTCGGGAATCAACCGGCCCACCGGCGACAGCGTGTCGACGTACTCGACGATGACGCGCGAATCGAACACCGCTTCGCCGCCTTCCATCACCAGGCACGGCACCTTGCCGAGCGGGTTGGACTCGAGAATGTGGTCGCTGGCCCACACATCCTCGAGTTCGAGCTGGTAGTCGAGCTTTTTTTCCGCCATCACCACGCGCACCTTGCGCACGTAGGGGCTGGTGAGTGAACCGATGAGTTTCATGGTGTGTGCCGCCGTCCCTGTTCGAATTCATTCTAGCGGCAGCTTCTTGCGCAAGGGCCTGTTCACACTGAATGCGTGCCCACGCC